>VBJS01000024.1 GCA_005880055.1 Chloroflexota bacterium
GAAACGCCGCCCGAACGGGCCCGTAACACGGCTGAAATTCCCTATGGGCTACCCTGTCGTGGCACCGCAAGGAGGTGGCTCATGGGATTACTGAGTAAAGTCCTGGGCGGCGGCCAGAAGGAAGAGATAGAGGTAGAGGCTCCGCCTTGTCCCCATACGTCGCTGATTCAGCGCTGGGAAAACGCGAACGAAATGGGCAAGAAGGAGCTGGCCCGCTATATCTGCACATCATGCGGCGAGACGTTCAGCTACGAGCAGGCGGAGAAGATACTGAACCCTGACCGCGCCGACACGGGCGCCGCCCGCGTGTTTGCTGACGAGGCCAGGGAAGAAGAGCCAAGCGTTCGCTGAAGCCAGGCTGCTCTTCGGTTTCGGCTCTTGATTAACGTTGGGTATCCGGCGGCGCTCAAGTGCCGTGCGGCGTCTTTCACAAGGTCCCCGCCAAGACTTGAAAGCCTCGGCTACGTGGTGCTGGTTTGAATCCAGCTAGCGGTGAGACTACCAGTCGTAGTGTTCACGCTCAAGGGCGACCGACATCCCCATGCCGGCCCCCATGCAGAGGGTGACGAGGCCCCATTCGGCATCGCGGCGGTTCATCTCGTAGGCGATCGTCCCGACCAGGCGAGTGCCGCTGGCGCCGAGGGGATGGCCCAGGGCCACTGCTCCGCCGTTCGGGTTCACCTTCTCCCACTCCCATCCCAACTCCTCGCCGACAGCAAGGACCTGGCAGGCGAAGGCCTCGTTTATCTCGATGAGATCGAAGTCGCCGATGTCCATGCCGGTGCGCTTGAGCAGTTTCTGGGTAGCGGGAGCGGGCCCGATGCCCATGATCGTTGGGTCCACGCCAACTGTCGCCGCGTGGCGGAAAGTGACGAGCGGCTTCAGGCCTTTTTCCTTCGCGAGCTCTTTGGACATGATGAGGGCCATGGTTGCGCCGTCCGTGCGCGGGCAGGCATTGCCTGCCGTCACGAGCCCGTCGGCCTTGTAGGATGGCTTCAGCGAGGCGAGCTTCTCCAAGCTCGTATCCTCGCGCGGGTTCTGGTCGGTATCGACCGTCGTGCTTGAGCCGTCGGAGTAGGAGATGGTGACCGGCTGGATCTCCGGCTCCAGAAGCCCTTCTTTTTGGGCGCGGATGGCCTTGCGGTGGCTATCAAGGGCAAACCGGTCTGACGCTTCGCGGGAGATGCCCCGCTCCTGGGCAAGCTTCTCGGCCGTCTGGCCCATGTCCATGATCCAGGGCTCGACGGCCTGGTACCAGCGCTTGTTCCAGACCGGCTTCTTGCCGTCGGGCCACTGCGCCGGCAGGAACTCGCGTGCCATCACCTCCGCGGTTTGAGCCTGTTGGAGGTTGCGCTCGTCGCCCGGCGGGATGGGCTGAACGCGGTCCATTGTCTCGACGCCGCCGGCGAGAACGACATCTGACATACCCGCCATCACCGCGAATGCGCCCTGGACGCTCGCCTGGAGTGAAGAGCCACACTGCTTGTTCATGTCGGTGGCGCTGATGCTGAAGGGGAGCCCGGCCTCGAAGACGTAATGGCGGGAGCGGGTGAGCATGCCGGCAATGCCGACGGAGCCCATCAGACTCTCGTCCACTTCTTCAGGAGCAACGTGATTGCGCTCCAGGATGTTCTTCAAAAGCGGGACTACAAGGTCGACATGGGTTATATCGCGGAAGACGCCCCGCTGGCCGGCGCGGCCGAAGGGCGTCCTGAGCATATCGATGAGGACGGCTTCTTTCATTTGGACCTCCTAGGGCTGCTTTAGGGCGATTAGCAATCGCTAGATTAGCATACACCGTCTGCGGGCGATGGTAGCCTGCCGGCACGAGATCAGGTCAATCGGCGAGCTACCGCAGGCGTGACATAACGCCATTGACAGCAGAACAAGCGTTCGGGTAGCGTCTACCTCGGAAGCCATTCGACTGTGAGGTCCGCGATTTGCCGGAACTCACCAGCGTGGCGTCCAGGCGCTGCGCCAGCGCTGCCGCAATGCAGTCGGCGTAGGAGATGCGAATCGTACCTTTAATGATCGCTGCTGCAATCGCCAGCTGTTCATCAATCGCTACGACTGCGATCGGCAGCGTCCGGCACTCGCCGAGAACAGCCTGCGCCCGTTTGGCGCCGAACTCGCGAATGGTCCTGTAGATCACTTCCCCGAGGTTAACGACGGCTATGACCAGGCTTGCCTCCCCCGCGAACCCGAGACTGAAGATTCTCTGTACTCGCGGCGCGCCGGGTTCGTTCCGAAACATGGCGAGAAGCGCGAAGCTATCGAGAACGTAAGTCTTCACGAGTTAGGAAGTCGCGGAGGAGGCAGGTCCTTCTCCTCTTCTTCTAACTCCCGCTGTTTCTCCTCCAGGAAATCGGCCATCGAACCCTTGCGGGGGAGTATCCCTCTCGAAGCTCTGATGGGGTCTGCATGAACAGGAAGAACCACGATCTGTCCGCCCCAATCGATGAACTGTACCCGGTCACCCTTTTTCAGCCCGTATTTCTTGCGGATCTCCTTCGGGATAACAACCAGGCCTTTTTCGGAAATGATCGATCCAGCCATGCTGCAACCTCGCTCTCTACGAATCCGCCTTTAGTATAGACGAACCGTCAAGACGTGCCTACAGAATACGCCGAACTCCACACGCACTCCAACTTCTCTTTCCTCGAAGGCGCCTCTCATATTGACGAGCTGGTGCTCCGCGCTTGCGCGCCCGCGCCTGGGGCCTTCGCCCCATAACCGGCGCCGAAATTACACTCGCCTCCGGCCATCACCTCACGCTCCTCTGCGAGACCGCCCGTGGCTACGCCAACCTCTGCCGCATCCTCACCCACGCCCACCTGGACCACGAGCGGGGAAAGCCATGCCTGGAGCCGGACGTCCTCTCGCGCCACACGGAAGGGCTGATCGCCCTTTCCGGTTGCCGCAGCGGTGAAGTCGCCTCGCTCGTCGCTGCCGGGCGCTACTGGGAGGCGGAGGAGACGGCGCTTCGTTACACCTCCTGGTTCGGCCGCCAGAACTTCTTCATCGAACTTCAGAACAACCTCGTCTACGGCGATGCGCCCCGCAACCGGCGCTCGGCGGAACTGGCAGAGCACCTGGGCCTCGGCATTGTGGCGACCGGCAACGCGCACTACCACCAGCGCGAAAGGCACGGCCTCCAGGACGTGCTCGTCGCCATCAAGAACCGGACCACGCTCGACGCCTCCCACCGGCTCCGCCGCGAGAACTCTGAGTACTATCTCAGGCCACCCGCAGAGATGGCTCAGCTCTTCGCAGAGCAACCAAGCGCCATCGCGAACACGATAAGCATCGCCGAGCGCTGCCGTTTCGACCTGACGCGAGACCTGGACTACCGATTCCCGGAATGCCCGGTGCCGGAGGGCGAGACGGCCGAATCCCACCTGCGCAAGCTCTGTCATAAGGAGGCCTCACTCCGCTACGTTCGCTTCACTCCTGAAATCGAAGAACGGCTGGAACAGGAGCTGCGGCTTATCGAGAAACACGGGCTCGCCGGCTTCTTCCTGATCCACCGTGAGATCCTGCGGCTGGCCGAGCAGGTGGCGGCGGAGATCAAGGGCCGCCCCTATCACGGCCCGCCCGGCCGCGGCCGCGGCTCCTCCGTCGGCTCCGTTATCTGCTACCTGATCGGCCTCTCTCACATCGATCCCATCGCTAATAACCTCTTCCTCGGCCGCTTCCTAAATGAAGAGATGGCCTCCGTCCCCGACATCGACCTCGACTTCCCGCGCGATATCCGCGAGAAGCTGATGCTGCGTGTCTACGAGCACTTCGGGCAGGACCACGTGGGCCTCGTCGCCACCTTCCCCACGTACCGCGTGCGCGGCGCCGTGCGTGAGGTGGGAAAGGCGCTGGGGCTGCCGGCGGCCGAACTGGACCGCCTGGCGAAGGCTAGCGATGGTTACTCTGCCAAAGGTACTCAAGAGGAGATGTCCCGCCTGCCGCACTACCGCGAGAAGTTGGTCTCGCCGCTCTGGCGCCACCTGGCGGAGCTTGCCGAGCAGATCGCCGGCTTCCCCCGCCACATCAGCCAGCACGTGGGCGGCATGGTTATCTCCTCCCGCCCGCTGATCGAGCTGGTCCCCCAGGAGCAGTCCGCCATGGAAGGCCGCATCCTCATGCAGTGGGACAAGGACTCCGTGGACGACGCGCGCATGATCAAGATCGATTTCCTGGCCCTGGGCATGCTCTCCGCCGTTGACGACTGCCTGGAGCTCATCGAACGCCAGCGCGGCCGTCGCATCGACCTCTCGCGCATCGATTTCCAGGACCAGCGCGTCTACGGCTCCATCTGCCAGGCGGACACGATGGGCGTCTTCCAGATCGAATCGCGCGCCCAGATGCAGACGCTGCCGCGCGTGCGGCCGCAAAACCTGGACGACCTGACCGTGGAAGTGGCTATCATCCGTCCCGGCCCAATCGTCGGCGGCTCCGTTAACCCGTACATCAACCGGCGCATGGGCAAGGAGCCGGTCACCTACGACCACCCCAGCCTGAAGCCCGTGCTGGGTGAGACGCTGG
Organism: Chloroflexota bacterium; assembly: GCA_005880055.1. Taxonomy (GTDB): domain Bacteria; phylum Chloroflexota; class Dehalococcoidia; order SM23-28-2; family RBG-16-64-32; genus VJS01. The sequence goes on from VBJS01000024.1 coordinate 4,537, forward strand.
GCGTCATCCTCTACCAGGAGCAGGTGCTGCAGACCTCCATGGCGCTGGCCGGATTCAGCGCCGGGCAGGCGGAGAGCCTGCGCCGAGCCATGAGCCGCAAGCGCTCGCACCAGGCGATCGAACAGCTGCGGGAGCAGTTCATGGAGGGCTGCCGGGCCAACGGCGTGCCGAAGGGTGCAGCGGAGAGCGCCTTCCGGAAGATTGAAGGCTTCGCCGAGTTCGGCTTCCCCAAGGCCCACGCCGCCGCCTTCGGCCTCCTCGCCTACCAGACCGCCTGGCTGCGCGCCTACTACCCGGCGGAGTTCCTCTGCGCGCTCTTCAACGCCCAGCCCATGGGGTTCTACGCCCCGCACGTCCTGGTCTGGGACGGCAGGCGCCACGGCGTAGGTGTGCTCCGGCCCGATATCAACAAGAGCGGCGCCAACTGCACCCTGGAGGAGATAAGCGGAGAGCAGCCGGAAACCCCGGCGGGCGCGGACGGCGAACTTTCAACTTCCAACTTCCAACTATCAACCGGCCCGGCCGTCCGCATCGGCCTGCGCTATGTCCGCGGGCTTTCCGAAAAGAAGGGGGCTAAGGAGATCGAGGACGAGCGCGCAGGCGGCGGCGAGTTCCGCTCGCTGTTTGACTTCTTGGAACGGACCAGGATGAAGCGCGAGCAAGTCGAGAACCTGGTCGCCTGCGGCGCCTTCGACGGCTTCGGCCTGGAGCGGCGCGAGCTGCTCTGGCAGCTGGGGTTGCTCTACCGCTCAGAGGGCCGCAACGCCGGGCAGCGCCAGCTCGCATTGGCGCTGCACACGGAGCAGGACATGGTAACCCTTCCGCCGATGAGCGATTGGGACCGCATGCGCGCCGATTACCTTGTCCTGGGCCTGACCCCGGGACGCCACCCCATGTCCTTCCTGCGCCCGCGCCTCAACGAAGGGATGGCGACCAGCCGCATGCTGGAATCACTGGCCGACGGCGCTCAGATTGAAGTGGCAGGGCTGGTCGTCTGCCGCCAGCAGCCGGGGACCGCCAAGGGCTTCGTCTTCCTGGTGCTTGAGGACGAATGGGGCCTCGTCAACGTTATCGTCCGCCCGGACCTTTACGAGGAGCAGAGGCCAATCGTCCGCGGCGAGCCCTTCCTGATCCTGAAGGGAGAGCTCCAGCGGCGGGACGGCATCACCAACCTGATGGCACAGTCCTTCACACCCCTTCGCGCCGGCGAAGGGCTGGCGCCCGCCTCTCACAACTTCGGACACGGCGGGCACGGCGGGCGCCACTGACGCTGTCTTCACGCTTGTCAACAAATTGCGCCGCTTGCCCGTTAATCCTGCGCACCCGGCGCTGCTAGAATCGCCTCAAGATGGCGATTCGCGTCCTCCCTCCCGATGTCGCCGCGCGTATCGCCGCCGGCGAGGTCGTGGAACGGCCGGCCTCCATCATCAAGGAGCTTGTCGAGAACGCGCTCGACGCCGGCGCCACCCGCATCAGCGTTGAGGCAGTGTCCGGCGGCATCGAGTCGATACGCGTGACCGATGACGGCTGCGGCATCGAGCCGGACGAACTGGAGACGGCCTTTCAGCGGCACGCGACGAGCAAGCTGGAGGACGGCGAGGACCTCTCGCACATCCTCACCCTGGGCTTTCGCGGCGAGGCGCTGCCCTCGATTGCCGCTGTCGCGAACGTGGAGATCGTCTCGCGCCCGCACGATCGCGAAGCCGCCGCCTGCCTTCGGCTGGCGCCCGGCGAGCCAGCCGAGCGCGCCACCCGCGGCGCGCCGGCCGGCACCTCGGTAGCCGTGCGCAACCTCTTCGCACGGCAGCCGGCACGGCGCAAGTTCCTGCGCTCGCCGGCCGCCGAGGCGGGTGCGGCTGCGGCAGTCGTTTCTCACTACGCGCTTGCCCGCTCGGAAGTGCGCTTCGAGCTCTCGCTGGACGGGCGGCGGACGCTGGCCACGCCGGGCAGCGGTTACCTGCGCGACGCCCTGGGCGCAGTTTACGGTGCCGAGACCGCGGCGGCGATGATCGAAGTGGGACCCGACCAGGGGTTCGTCCGCGTGGAGGGTCTCGCCGGCCCGCCGCAGATATCGCGCGCCGGCCGGGGCTATATCAGCCTCTTTGTGAACGGCCGCTGGATCCAGAACCGCCGCCTGGCGTTCGCCGTAGAAGACGCGTACGCCGGGATGCTGATGACCGGTCGCCGTCCGCTCGCCGTCCTAAACCTGCGGGTTCCTCACGATGAGGTGGACGTTAACGTCCACCCCACCAAGGCGGAGGTGCGCTTCCAGGACGAATCAGCCGTCTTCGGCGCGGTCCAGAAGGCAGTCCGCCGCGCTCTACTGGAGAGCGCTCCCGTGGCCCAGCCGCTTGCCTGGCCCGGCTCACCCTCGGCCAGCGGCGGGCGGACGGTCGATGCGCTCGTCCCCACCGCCCAGGCCACCACGCCGCTCCTCTGGCAGCACGCGGTTAACCTGGCCGCCCGCACGCCTGCATCGGTGCCCACCGCCCTGGCTCCAGCCGTGGCGCCGGCGGCCGACTCAGCGGCCACCCCCGCCCAGGCCCTGCCCGTCCTGCGCGTCATCGGCCAGTACGGTGCCAGCTACATAATCGCTGAAGGACCGGACGGGATGTACCTGATCGACCAGCACGCCGCCCACGAACGCGTCCTCTACGAACGCGTCCACGGCGAACGCTCGGCTGGTGCGCCGGCGGTCCAGGCGCTGCTGGAGCCGCTCAGCCTGGACGTCTCGCCGCGCCATCGCCTTCTCCTGGAGTCGGAAGAGGAGGCCCTGCACGGGCACGGCTTTGAGATCGAAAGTTTCGGGAGTGGCGCGCTCTTGCTGCGCGCCGTCCCGCTCGCCCTGGCCGGTGGCGAGCTGCGCGATACTCTCGTGCGCTTTCTGGACCTGATGAGCGAAGAGGGCGAGGGCGACCGGCGTGACCGCGTGGCGATGTCGCTGGCCTGCCACGGGTCCGTGCGCGCCGGCCAGACCCTGTCCTTCGAGGAGATGCGAGATCTCGTCCGCCAGCTCGAGGAGTCCGAGGCGCCGCACACCTGTCCGCACGGCCGCCCCACGATGATCCACATGAGCGCCGAACTCCTCGCCCGCGAGTTCGGGCGACGCTAAGCCCGAATTTTCAGCCGCTAGTTCAATAGGAAATAAACCGTGGTTTACGGCCGGTGTATTGTCAGCCCCCCCTTCGCCCGATAGCGTTCTTGTAACGGACCAACTTTCCGCCCAAGGAGTGCTATGCCCCGGAAGAACTCAGGCGCCGTAGCCCGCCTTCCTGTCCTCGGCGGCCCGCTCGCCGCCGCTGCTCTCGCCGCTCTCGTCGTCATCATCGCCGCCGTCCCCGCCCGCGCCGACTACCCGTTCCCCGCGCCCGGCGGCGCCGACCCCTACGCCTACCAGAACTACATGTTCATCTCGCCCGCCCAGTTCCCCCCCAGCGACCTGGGCGGCGATATCTGGAAATACAGCTCCAAGAACGCCTGCCAGCTCTACGGCACCTTTCAGCAGAACTGCGACCCCTCCGTCACCAGCAACCCGCAGGAGCTCTTCGGCGTCACCGGCGCCTCCATCGACAAGGCCTGGGAGAAGACCACCGGCCGGCCGGACGTCGTCATCGCCGTCCACGACTCCGGCGTGAAGTGGAACGACCCCGGCGTTATCACGGACCTCAACAACAAGACCTGGCTGAACAAGGGCGAGCTGCCCGTGCCGGACTGGGGCGTGCCCGACCCCGCGCCGGACCCCGCCCACCCCTACGACCGCAACCATGACGGCATCTTCAACATCAAGGACTACTGCCCCAACCCGGCCGAGGAGAACGACTGCGGCGGCAGCGGCGACCTGCGCGTACGCGGCGCGCCCGGCAGTGCCGACACCGACTACAACGCCAACGGCTGGATCGATCCCGAGGACCTCATCTTGAAGTTCTCGAACGGCGTCGATGACGACAACAACGGCTACAAGGACGACTTCGTGGGCTGGGACGCCTACGAGGACGACAACGACCCCTTCGACGAGGTGCAGTACGGCCACGGCAGCGGCGAGGCGCGCGACTCCACCGCCGAGGTCAACAACGGCGGCGACGCCGGGGTCTGCCCGAACTGCATGGTCATGCACATCCGCGCCGGCGACTCCTTCATCGCCGACGCGAATGACTTCGCCGAGGGCGTCATCTACGCGACCGACAACGGGGCGAGCATCATCCAGTCCGCGCTCGGCACGCTCAACACCTCCCGCTTCGCCCAGGAGGCCATCAACTACGCCTACCGCCGCGGCGTCGTCCTCATCGCTTCGGCCGCGGACGAGTCCGCCGGCCACCATAACCAGCCGTCCGTGCTGGAGCACGGCGTAGTCGTCAACTCCATCGGCGAGCCTCAACTCCCCAGCACCCTTCCGCGCTCCTACCTGGACTTCCGTGGCTGCACCAACTACGGCGCCTACATCACGGCCGCCGTCCCCTCCAATTCCCGCTCCTCAGAGGCCACCGGCCGCACCTCCGGCATGGCCGGCCTCATCTACTCAGCCGCCCGCAACAAGCTGGCTCAGGGCGTGATCACGGACTACGGGGCGCTGGACGGCGCCGGCGGCGTGCCGGAAGGCCGCGCCGTCTCGGCGGAAGAGGTCGACCAGCTCATCTCGACAACCGCTGACGACCTCAACTTCCTCACGCCCACCGATTACACCCAGCGCGCGGGTTTTGGCGTTCCCACCGAGCGCTACCCGGCCGGGCCCGGCTGGGATCCCTTCTTCGGCTATGGCCGCGTCAACGCCAACCGCATGGTGACCGCCGTCGCCCAGAACAAGATCCCGCCCGAGGCGGACATCACGTCGCCGAAGTGGTTTGCCATCGTGAACCCGAGCGCTGGGCCCGTGAGCATCGACGGTACGGTCGCCGCGCGCCGCGGGTCCCAGTACTCGTATAGCGTGAAGTGGGGCGTCTGGTCCTGGCGCGACACGAACGCGCCGCCCAGCTATACGACCGCCGGCGTCAGCCTGGCCCACCCGGGCAACCAGTCGGCGCCGATCAGCGGAACGCTGGCAACGATCGACCCCTTCCAGATTACGGCTGCGCTCGGCGCCGCCAACGGCACGCCGGGGGCGATCGACGGGCCGGCTGTGGACCCGGCGACCGGACGCGGCGATCACGAGAACCGCCAGTTCCCGGACAAGTTCAGCATCATCGTTCAGGTTCAGGTGACAGCACGCGACGGCGCCGGCGCGCCGCTGACGAACATCGATGGCGCTCCCCTCACCGGCATCGGCACCAAGAGCTTCTTCTTCCACGATGACCCCGCCCTCTTCCCGGGGTTTCCCAGGGATCTCCAGGGTGATGGGGCCGCCGCCCCCCGCTTTGCCGATATCGACAACGACGGGCGCGATGAGCTGATCGTCGCCACCTCCAACGGCGAGGTCCACGCCTACAAGTACGGCGGCGGCGAGGTGCCGGGCTGGCCGGCGAAGACCTGCGACACCAACCTCAACTACGGGGCGCCCGGCTATAGCTCCGGCGAGATCACCGTACCCGTCCATGCCGCCTCCCTCCGCAGCGCGACGGTTGGTGACATAAACCGGGACGGCGACCTGGAAGTGGCCGTAGGCGACTTCCACGGCTGCCTCTCCGTGTTCAACCGCTTCGGCCAGATGATGCCCGGCTTCCCCGTGCGCCCCAACCCCTACTACTCGGCAGTGCCGCGTGACCTGCGCGAGGCCGGCTATTACGCCGCTAACCCAGCGCTCGTCCCGGGCGACTACCCGGGGCCCGGGGCATTACCGAACAACCCTGATTTCGTTCCGGACATCGTCAACCGGCGAGACAAGATGAACCGCACCATCTGGTGGTTCCTCGCCGCGCCATCGTTCGGTAACATTGATCCCTCGGACGACAACCTGGAGATCGTCGCCGGCAACGGGGACCGCCACCTCTACGCCTTCAAGGCGGACGGCAGCCCCGTACCCGGCTGGCCCGTTATCCTGCGCGACCCAGCCAAGCTCGATGCCAGCGACGGCATCGACCCGCTCACTCACCGCCTGCACGAAGATGACCGGCCGCCGGACGCGCCCTGCGACCCCCAGCGCAGCCACGACCTGGACGGTGACGGCGTGGACAACTGCATAGATCCCGACCTGGACAATGACGGCATCTGCAATACCGGCGGCCCTCAGCCCAGCGGCACACCGGGCACGCCGCCCGGCGGCTGCTCTCCGGGCGCCGGCGCCGTCGACAACTGCCCGACTGTGGCGAACCCCGGACAACAGGACGCTGACGGCGACGGCCAGGGCGACGCCTGCCACGACGACGTGTACAACGGCGCCAAGGTCGTCATGAGCCCCGCCATCGGTGACATCGACGGCGACGGCAAGCTGGATGTGGTGGCAACGGTCAACGAGCAGTACGGCGAACCGGTAAACTCCGATGATTCGGCCCTGGCCAGCGCGCTCTCCGCCATCGGCCAGGGGGGCGGCAACGACCGGGTCTACGCCATCTACGGCGACGGCTCCCTGCACGGCGCCGGGCCCTCCAACCCGTCGAAGCACCCCAACGACAACGCCTACCGGCCGGGCTGGCCGGTCCGCCTCGCCACCCTCACGCTGGAGCTGCTTCCCGTCGTCGGGGACGGCCCGGACGGCGCCCCCGTGCTCGCCAATGTCAACGGCGGCAGCGACCTGGAGACCGGCATCTTCGCCACCACCGGGCCCGCCTACATCCTCGGCCCCGACGGCAACTCAATCTATGGGCAGGACGCTAAGGGCCGCGACCGAACGCTGCTTGTCGACGCTCTCGGCGGCGGCTCCAACTCCAGCGATGCGCCGGCCATCCCCGCCGTCGGCGGCGGCATCTTCACCGCCTTCCAGGGCAGCGGCCAACTCACGTTCGCCGCCCCCACTGCGGGCCTCGGCAAGCTCCTGGACGTCGTGCTGCCCGAGGACCAGCTCGTTTCCGATAATCACCTCTCGGCCTGGGACCTCGCCGGCTCCCGCTCGCAGATCCCCGCTTACCCGCGCGAGGTCAACGACCTCCAGTTCGTCTCCACCCCCGCGTCCGCGGACGTCGACGGCGACGGCCTAGAGGAGCTGCTCAACGGCACCGCTTACTATGACCTGCACGCCCTCAATGCTGCCGGTGTGGAGCCGGGGCTCAACACGCTCTCGCCCACCGGCTGGCCCAAGTTCACCGGCGGCTGGACGGTGGCGCCGTCGGCGGTCGGAGACTTCGATGGCGACGGAAAGCGCGACATCGCCCACGTCATCCGCGAGGGGCGCCTGTTCGTTTGGAAAGGCAACGGCGCCGGCGTCTGCGCGCCCGCTTCCTGGCCGGAATACGGCCACGACGGCTGGAACACCAACAACTACCAGACAGACGCCCAGCGGCCGCGCGCTATCACCGATCTCACCTATAACGCGGCCGCGAACTCGCTTTCCTGGACGGCGCCCGGTGACGATGGGGTCTGCGGGCACGCGGACCACTACGAGCTGCGCCGGTCGCAAGCCCCAATCAACGCTGCGAACTTCTTCGCCGCCACCGCGGTTGCGGGCCTGCCGGACCCTGGGCCGTCGGGTAGCTCCGAGCATGTCACCACCTCGCCGCCCACGAAGAGCTACTACTACGCGATCCGCGCGCTCGATGACGCGGGCAACCCGGGCGGCCTCTCCAATGTCCTCTTTATTCCTGGAGGCGACCAGGACGAAGACGGCGTTCAGGACAGCGCCGAGTCGAACTGCGGCAGCGATCCCGTCAACCCCGCCAGCCGGCCGGAGCGTCTCGACGGTCCCTTCGCCGGCGTGGACGACAACGGGAACGGTCAGATTGACGAGCCTCTTCCGGCAGGCGCCGCCGCCTCTGACTGCGACGGCGATGGTTACACGGGGAGCGCTGAGCAGTCGATATTCGCGAGCGGCGGGCGGGACCAGGACGCCTGCGGCATAAACGGGTGGCCCTCGGACTTCGTCTCGGGCGGGATACCGAACAGCACGAACCGGATTACGATAACGGACCTCACCAGCTTCCTCGCACCGCTGCGCCGGTTCGGCACCAGCCCCGGCGATCCCAACTTCGCCGCGCGCTGGGACCTGGTGGTCGGCGCCGGGCCGTTCCCGAAGTACGTCAACCTGCAGGACATGACCGCTCTTATCACGGGGCCTACCGGTTTCCCGCCAATGCTCCTGGGCAGCCGCGCGTTTAACGGGCCGGCGTGTCCCTGGCCGCCCTAGAAGTCACGTAGAGGTATCCGAGTAACTCAACGCGAGCCGGGTCGCTGTTTGACAGCGCTCGGCCGGCGCACTATGCTTCGCCTCGCATCCCGTGGCCGGCGAACTGCCGGAAGCATCGCTTCTCCCTCGCCGCGAGCCCGGGCGACACTTAGCGAGCCAGCCCAAGGGGGGAACCATGACCCGGTCGCCGCTCCGACTCTTTATCCTGGCCATAGCAGTGGCCGCCACCGTCCTCATCACCGGCAGCGATGCGATCGCGTCGATCTCTTTTGGACCCGGCGGCAGCGTCTGCCTTGAGAACATGGAGACCGCCGCCCCGTGCGACGGCGACAGGGCGCCGGGCGCCGCCAACCCTCTGCATCGGCTACAACTCCGACTGCACGGTTAGGGACAACCCGGTCACTGATTCTAATTTCGGCGGCATCGTCTCCTTCACCCCCCCGCAGTGGACAGTGCCGCAGGCCACAGACGTTCCCATCGGCGCACTGGCCGGCAGGCTCGTCGCCGACCGCACGCTGGGCGTCATGAACAACCCCTGCAAAGACAGCGTGCCGCTCGGCTTCTCGCTCCTCACTGCGAGCGTGGATACGTCGGACACGATCGCGCCTCTGTCGCTCGGCCTCATCCATTTGATGACCCCACTCGCCGCCGACGCCAACGCCAACGGCATCCCGGACGGGGCAGACAAGTATCCGACGTTCTTGAACACCGTCTTCCAGAATGCGCAGCCGCGTGCCAGGCTCTTCGGCATATCGAAGGTGTTCGGTCTCTGGGTCGCGGTGAACCTGGTCTTCTTCGAGCCCGGCACACCGCTCGCCTCGGGCGCGACGCAGCTCCAGTTCGATCCGGCCCTCGGCTACCCGGAGGTTTCGATCATCCAGGACCCGACGAGCCCGAGCGCGCCCAGCCCTATCAGCGACTTCTGTGCCCCGTTCTTGGCGCAGACCACCGTCCTCGGCAAGACAGAGGACAACCCCTGCTCGCCAACTCCGGTCAGCGGCGCCAACTGCCCCAACTCCGGCGTGACCCGCCAGAATTCCGACTACCCGTTCTTCCCCTGCGACACCGGCAACTTCGCGGACGAAGACGGCGACGGCGCGATTAATGACGGCTGCCCGCAGGTCGGCGCCCACGCTGAAAGCGGCGCCGAGTGCCAGAACAACATCAGCGACGACAACGAAGACTCGGATGTGAATGACGGCTGCCCGCAGGTTGGCGATGTCAGCGAGGGCTCTCGGCTGCCCGGCGCCTGTAGCGCACCGGACGAAGGCGGTTGCACCTACCGCGCCAACCCGGCGACGGCCAACGCCTACGCCTTCGGGGCCTTCTTGGCCAGCCTCCGCGATGCGGACGGCGATGGGATCGAGAACCAGCTGGATGTCTGCGCCACTATCCCGAACGCCAACTGGAACGGGCACCAGCGGGACCTGACGCTGGACACCGATGATGACGGCCTGCCGGACGCCTGCGACCCGAACCCGACACAGGTCAGCCCGGGCAGCCCGTACGTCTGCCTCACCGGCTATCTGGGCCCGGACGAGGATGGCGACTGCTTCTCCAACCGGCAAGACAACTGCCCGCTGGTCAATCAGCTCGTGAACAACATTCCTACGGCCACCGACAGCGACGGCGACGGCATAGGGGACGCCTGCGATCCGACGCCGTCGACTCCCAGCGGCACCGCTGCCACCGTCTGCGCGCTGCTGCCGCTCTACGTCGGCGCCAACGGCTCGGAGGCCCCGCAGTTCGGCGGCTGCTCCGGCTTCCTGGCGGCCGCTTTGGGCGACGTCGACTGCAACGGTGCCGTCAACTCCGGCGATGCGCTCAAGGTCCTTCGAACGGTCAGCGGTCTGCCTGCCGTTGCGCCCTGCATCAACAAGGGAAACGTCGACTGCAACGCTCAGCTGAATTCCGCAGACGCGCTGATCATCTTGCGTTACATTTCGGGCCTCATCGCCACGCTGCCCGTCCCCTGCAACGTCACGGCGGTCGACAACGCCTTTCAGCCGACACAGTTCACTATCAGCGCAGGGACCACCGTGAACTTCAGTATCAAGAACAACGGCGCGGCGACTCACAGCTTCCGAATCGCCGGCGCAGACATGCAGTTCGATACAGCCGACGATGCCGTCTCAACCCCGGCGTCAATCACAGCAGGCGGGACCGGCAGCGTTGCCTGGCAGGCTCCCGCCTCGGCGGCGAGCATCCCCTTCCGCTGCGACTTCCACCCGACTGAAATGACCGGCACGATCACGGTTCATTAGACGCGGCCCTGCTGAGGCAGGGGAGTGAATTTCCCGGGCTGCCGTTCGGCAGCGGGCGTCAGTCTATCTCCAGCTCGCGCTTTACTTCCCGCACGGCGTCCGCCATGACGCGCAATTTGCCTTCCGCCTCTTCAATGCTGCGAGTCTTCAGTCCGCAGTCCGGGTATATCCAAAGGCGCTCCGGGGGCAGGCGCTTTAGCGTTTCCTGGATCCCCTCTTTCACCTCGTCTACCGATTCCAGGAAGCGGGTGTGCACGTCCGTCACGCCCACGCCCAGGTCCTTCGCGTCGTTGTAACCGAACTCGTCGATAAGCTTGAGGTAGGCGAAGTCCGTGTTCTTAAACGCCAGGTGGATCTGCTTGACCGGGAGCCGCAGCATCGCTGGATAGATCTTCTCCACTTCCCCGTAGCAAATGTGCGTGTGAAACTCGGCCTTAACTCCATCTACCGTTAGCGCCATCGCCTCAACGGCCAGGTCAAAGTCTTCCTCGGGACGGGTGTGGATTGCAGGCTCGTCAATTTGGATATA
>VBJS01000043.1 GCA_005880055.1 Chloroflexota bacterium
TTGCTGAAGTAGACGAGGTTCAACACCACCGCCGTGCCGGCCACCACCTGGTTACCCACGTAGCGGGCCAGCGGCTGCACCGGCGGGGCGGCGCCGTTGACGTCGTCGGCGGTGAAGGGCAGGTTGTCCGGGCCGTAGCTAATGAAGTCGGGGTCGAAGATCGCGTTCAGGTAGCTCGGGTAGCGGTCGACGCTGGCCGGCAGGCCGTTCGTCGCCTCGGCGCCGACGATCGTCGCCGGGGAGCCGGCCCCGCCGTTGGCGCTGGCCGCCGAGCCGTCGTCGCTCATCAGGTTCTCCAGCGTGCCGGCGGTCCCGGCTACTGAGGGAATAAGCGGGTTGATAGTGTTACCGGCGCTGTTGTCTACGGTGGCGTTGAGGAATGTGAACGTCACCGTGAGGTTGGTGCTACAGGAGTTGTTCGTGAGCCCCAGGAACGTAGACGAGCTCAGGGTGCCGATGGAGTCCCCGATGGCCGGGTGAGTACCGCCCACGAAGCCCGGGTTGCCCGGGCCCGGCGCCAGGAAGGAAGCCGCCGGGCTGGCGTTGACCACCGATGCGAAGTTGTAGTCTCCACCGGGGATATTGAGGAAGACGGTGCCGTCGGAGTCGGCGTTGAGAGCCTTGCTTGCGAGCGTCACCTGGGTGGTAGGACTGAAGCTGCCCGCGGCAAGCACGGGGCCTGTATCGCGCCCGGCCAGAAAGATGCCGGCGATGAGCGCGGCGAGGATCAGAAGAAGACTGGACGGCTTAAAGTAGCGCAAGGTTCCCTCCCGTTGACGACGTGCCGGAGAACTCGTAGGCCGGATTCGGAATATGTGCCCCCGCAAGTGTGGCCTCCTTTCGCGGTCCTGCTCGGACTGGTAGACGAAAACGACCGCAAACCAGTTCGCTCATAGCGTTGACCCGCAGCGAATCGTCGTCAATCGGCAAAGGGATGATTCCGTCGCGCCAAAAGTCGTATAGAGGTCGTAGGCGAAACGTTTATAGGGCGATAAACTCGTAAACTGTTGTCGCACGACCGCTGGCCGAGCGAATGCTCTGGCAGCCGGCGGCCCCACCGGTTGAACCCGGACAAAGCGCCTAGGACCCTGGAGAAATGGCACAGAAGAGCGTTGAGTTGATACTACTGCGGCAGTGGGCCAGCTACTTGACGACGCCAATTTTCGTCGCGGGGCCGGACGGTGGCCTGGTCTATTACAACGAGGCTGCCGAGGAATTGCTGGGACGGAAATTCGATGATGCCGGGGAGATGCCGCTGCGCGATCTGACCAGGATATTCGAGATAACTGACGAGCTAGGTGGCGCCCTGTCCCCCGAAGATATCCCGATGGGTGTGGCTTTAACGGAACACCGGCCGGCGCATCGCAGGCTTCGCTTTCGCGCGCTGGACGGGCCCTGGCGCATTGTGGATGTGACCTCTTTCCCGATTGAGGGACACGACGAACAGCACCTGGGTGCGGTGGCCATATTCTGGGAGACGCAGACGGAATGAAAATTACGATGTGGGGGACGCGCGGCTCCCTGGCGGACGCGGGGCCGCAGACGGTGCGATACGGGGGGAATACGGCCTGTGTGGAAGTGAGGGGCAGAGACGGAAGCATCCTGGTGCTGGACGCCGGTACCGGCATTCGGCGGTTGGGCGGGAGCCTGGGCACGGGCTGGAAGCGCGTTGACATCCTTTTGACGCACCTGCATATGGACCACATACAGGGGCTTGGTTTTTTCGGGCCGCTTTACCAGGCAGGCGCCGAGGTACACATTTGGGGCCCGCCCTCTCCTACGGAGGACTTGCGGTCACGGCTGGGGCGTTACATGTCGCCTCCGCTCTTCCCAGTGCTAATCCGCGACTTGCCGTGCGAACTGACGATCCACGACGCGCCCCGCGGCAGCTTTCGGATCGGCGAGTTGGAGATTGCGGCGGACCTGGTCTGTCATCCCGGCCCCACGGTAGGCTTCCGGATCGATGAAGGAGGCACGTCCATCTGTTATCTTCCAGACCATGAACCAGCGCTGGGGGTGCATGACTTCCCGCAGGAACCCGACTGGACTTCCGGTTATGACCTGGCCGTGGGATGCCAGCTATTGATCCACGACGCGCAATACAGTGAAGAGGAGTACTCGGCGTACCAGGGCTGGGGGCACAGCTCAATTGAACAGGCGGTCGCCTTCGCGACGCTGGCGGGAGTCCAGAAGATGGTCACGTTCCACCATGATCCCTCGCATGACGACGCGGCATTGGATCAGCTTGTGGAAGGCGTCAGAAGGAATGTACAGTTACCGTTTTCGCTGATTGCGGGGACGGAAGGCGCCGCCTTCGAGATCGGCGAGTAATGGAACACGAGCGTCCAGGGGCGCAGAGCAGGAGTTGCAATCTATGGTGGCGCTGAAGAGACGAGGTGTACGGCCGGAAGACTTCTACCTGGTGAGCAATGTGAGCGATCCAAAGATGGCACCGGACGGGAGCCGTGTGGCTTACGTCGTGACGCGGCCGGATAAGGAAGCCAACGAGATGCGGACATCCGTCTGGGTGGTTCCCGCGGATGGCAGCTCGCTGGCCAGGCAGTTCTCGCGGGGCAACAAGGACCACAGCCCGCGCTGGTCGCCGGACGGGCGCTACCTGGCATTCGTGTCCGAGCGGGGCGAGAAGAACCAACTGTTCGTCGCGTCGCTGGAAGGAGGCGAGGCGAAGCAGGTCACGAAAGCGGAACACGGCGTGTCGCAGCCTGCCTGGTCACCGGACGGGCGGCGCCTCGCGTACACCGCACGCATAGGAGCTTACAAGGACCCCAAAGACCGCGACGACCTGGAGAAGGCGCAGCCGCGCGTGATTCGCGATCTCATTTATAAGCTGGACGGCGTGGGCTTCTTCGACGACCGCCGCTCGCACATCTTCACTATGGAAGTAGAGCGCGGACAGGAGACCCAGGTGACGGACGGGGACTGGAACGATGATCACGCGGCCTGGTCCCCCGACGGAAAGCAGATTGCCTTTGTCTCGGACCGGGAGAAAGACCGGCGGCAGCGCCAGTGGCGTACGGACCTCTGGATCGTGCCGGCGGAGGGCGGCCGCACGCGTAAGCTGACCCGCAGCCGAGGTTCGTGTGCGCATCCCGCCTTCTCACCGGATGGGCGGTACGTGGCGTTCGTCGGCCACGAACACGGCGACGAAGGGCTATCCAGGAATCCGCAACTGATGATCGTCCCGGCCGAAGGAGGAGCGGCGCCAATCACTGTCAGCGCGGAGATCGACCGGCCCGTGGCGGGCTGGCCCGTGTTCATGAGCGGAAGGACGTTTGCGTGGGCAGATAGTACCTCGCTGCTCTTCCTGGCAGCCGACCGTGGCCGCCAGTCGCTCTATCGGGCTGAAATCTCCGGCCAGCGGGTGGCGATGCTCCTAGACGGTGAAAGACAAATCGAGGCGTTTGCCATTGCACCGGACGGACAGCAGGCCGTCTTCACAGCTGTCTGGTTGACGGAACCGGTTGAGCTGTATCGCGCGTCGCTGAGCAAGAACGGGCGGGAAACGTGCTTGAGCCATGCCAATGACGAGTTTCGCCGGGTGGCGGAGATGGGACGGCTGGAGCGCTTTTCCTATGAAAGTGTCGATGGCATGGGGATGGAGGCGTTTGTCCTCTACCCGCCGGACCACCGCAGCGATGAGAAGTACCCGCTCGCGACGAATGTGCACGGCGTGCCGCACAGTTTTCATCCGGGTAGCCGCTCCTGGCTGGAATTCCAATCCCTGTCCGCGCAGGGACATGTCGTGCTGCTGCCGAATCCAAGAGGAAGCACGTCGTACGGGGAAGCGTTTAGCAGGGCATGCCTGACCGATTGGGGCGGCAAGGACTATGAAGATGTGATTGCAGGTGTTGAGGCGCTGGTGTCCAAGGGGATAGCTGACTCGGAACGGCTGTACATTGGCGGTTATTCGTACGGCGGGTTTATGGCGTCGTGGGCAGTGGGACACACAGACCGCTTCCGAGCGGCGGTTGTCGGTGCGCCCGTATCGAACCAGGTGAGCATGTTCGGGACAGGAGACATCCCTCAGTTCGACATCCTGGAGTTGGGTGGCATCCCGCAGCAAGACGCCGCCGAGTACGCGTTCCGTTCACCCGTAACGTACCTGGGCAATGTGAATACGCCGGTGCTGCTCCTCCACCACGAGGGAGACCTGCGCTGTCCGGTGGGGCAGTCAGAGGAGATATTCCAGGCGCTGAAGGTGATGGGCAAGGAGGTGGAGTTCGTCCGGTACCCGGGTGGTTTCCACACATATAACACTCACCTGCCTTCGCAGACCGTGGACAGGACCAGGCGGATAGTGGAATGGTACGACTCGCACCGGCCGAGGCGCGTGGCACCGGCTGCGCCAAAGAAGAGGCACGGAAAGCAGAAAGCGCGGGCGGGTGCGGGCTAACCCGGGAAGTTGCCCGTCGCGACCTTTGCTGGCGCGTCTTAGAGGGCGGAGACGTCCGAACGGTCGCGCAGGCCTTCGTCATCCAGGATGACAAAGCGCCGGCCCTCCATGCGGAGCAGACCGGCACGGCGGAACTCTGCGAGCTGCCGGTTCACGCTCTCCCTCGTGACACCGATCATATTCGCCAGCTCCTCCTGCGTTAGAGGCAGGTTTAGCAGCAGGCCGCGACCGGACGGTGCGCCGTGGCTGGCCGCCAGCTCGAGCAGCTTCTTGGCGAGGCGGCCGCCAACGTCGAGAAAAGCGAGGTCAGAAGCCATCTCGTCCGTCTCCCGAAGGCGCCGGGCAACGACGGTGAGGATGGCAAGCGCGGCTGACGGGCGGGAAGACAGAAGGGCCATGAAGTCGCGCCGTTCCAGCACGAGGAGTGAAGCGTCGCTGGCAGCCGCGGCGCTGGCGGAACGGGGTAGGCCGTCCAGAAGCGACATGTCGCCGAAGAAATCGCCGGCGCCCAGGACAGCAAGGGTCAGGTCGTTGCCCTGCGGTGTGGGAAGATAAATCCGGACCGTACCGCTTTCGATGACGAAAAGCGACTGGCCGGGCTCCTCTTTGTGGAAAATCGTTTCCCCTCGGCGGTAAGGGCGGCTGGCGACAGCCCCGGCAAGAGCTTCCCTGTCTCGTGGCTCTAGGGCAGCGAGAAACGGTACTTTTTCCAGCAATTCGGCGCGATGTGTCATGCAACGCCCGTACCCGGTCAGGGAGTCCCTTTTTCTCCACTAAGTGTCGTCTGAACGGGGTCAGACGTGCAACAAGGCGTGTTGGTCGCTCGGAGACAGAGCGCGTTGTAGGATACCTCTATGATCAAGCTGACGTTCTGCGTTCGTCGGCTTCCGGAGCTTTCGCTGGAGGAGTTCCATCGCTACTGGCTAGAGAAGCACGGCCCCCTGGTGCGCAGGCACGCCAGGGCGCTGAACATCCGCCGGTACGTGCAACTGCATACTCTCGAAAGTCCGTTGAACGATGCTCTCCGGCGCAGCCGCGACGCGATGGAACCATACGACGGCGTAGCTGAACTGTGGTGGGACAGCGCCGAAGAGATGGCGTCGGGCACGCGCACGCCGGAAGGGCAAGAGGCGGCCCGAGAGTTGCTGGAGGACGAGCGCCGCTTCATTGACCTCGCGCACTCCAGCCTCTGGGTGGGACAGGAGCACGAGATCCTTGCCGGTTGACGCTCCATCACTCCTGAAGGGGCTACCGCCTATCATCGATGAGCGTTCTCGCCTGCTGATCCTGGGCTCTTTTCCCAGCCGAATGTCCCTCGAAAAGAGCGAGTATTACGGCAACCCGCAGAACGGATTCTGGCCGATAATGGAACGGCTCTTCGCAATCGATCGGCGCTTGCCGTACGAGGAACGTGTTCATAGGCTGCTGCGGCAGGCCATAGCGGTCTGGGACGTAATCGCCGTTTGCCGCAGAGAGGGTAGCTCCGACCAAGCGATCAAGGATGCGCGGCCAAATCCTATTGTGGACCTGTTGGCCCGGCATCGGCGAATCCAACACGTAGTCTTCAACGGGATAGCGGCCTGGCAGACGGCACGACGTGAGGCGCCGGAGCTATTCCGCTCTGTCACGGTATCGATGGAGCGCTTTCCATCCACCAGCCCCAAGCATGCAACACGGTCGCTGGAGCAGAAGGTGGCCGTCTGGGCGCGTCTGCGCACGATGCTCGAGGAGGCCGGATGAGGCTCGCCCAGCGCGTCGAGCAGCTGCCCGCGTACCTATTTGCGGAGATCAGCCGCAAGATCGCGGACAAACGGGCACAGGGAGTGGACGTGATCTCCTTCGGCATAGGTGATCCAGACCTACCGACGCCGGACCATATCGTTGATGCGCTGACGCGGGCGGCACACGACCCGGCGAACCATCGCTACCCGGAGAGCGAGGGGCTGCCTGAGCTGCGCGAGGCGATCGCCGGCTGGTACGACCGTCGCTTTGACGTACGGTTGGACCCTCAAACGGAGGTGCTCCCCCTCATCGGGTCCAAGGAGGGGATTGGGCACATCGCCCTCTGTTTCATCGACCCGGGTGATATTGCGCTTATCCCTGATCCGGGCTACCCGGTTTACTCGGTCGGCACGGTGCTCGCGGGCGGTCTGCCCTACTTCCTCCCGTTGACAGAAGAGAACGACTTCCTTCCGGACCTGGACGCGGTGCCCGCCGAGATTATCGGCAAGGCCAAAGTCCTGTGGTTGAACTATCCGAATAATCCCACGGGCGCGGTGGCTGACGTAGCATTCTTCCGGCGGGCGGTGCAGTTTGCCAAAGAGCGGGAGGTCGCGGTCCTGCACGACGGCCCATACTCCGAGGTGTCGTTTGACGGCTACCGGCCTGCCAGCTTCCTTCAGGCGGACGGCGCCAAGGACGTCGGGATTGAGTTCCACTCACTATCCAAGTCGTACAACATGACGGGCTGGCGGATCGGGATGGCTGCAGGCAACGCTGAGGCAATCGATGCCCTAAGGCGCGTAAAGTCCAACCTCGATTCCGGGATACCGCAGTCCATTCAACGAATGGCCATCGCGGCGCTGGAGGGTCCTCAAGACTGCATCGAGGAGCACAACCGGGTCTACCAACGGCGCCGGGACAGGTTGGTGGCGGCGCTCACCAAGCTGGGCCTTCGGCTGCGTCCGCCCAGGGCGAGCCTCTACCTGTGGGCGCGGGTGCCGGAGGGGCTCACCAGCGTTCATTTCGCAGCGCGGCTACTCGATGAAGCCGGTGTCGTTGTCACGCCGGGCATCGGTTACGGTCCTTCCGGAGAAGGATACGTGAGGCTATCGCTGACGATTCCCGACGAGCAGTTGGAGGAAGGCGTCAGGCGGATGGAGGCGCTAGCCGCTTCGCCGGGAAGGTGACGATCAGCCGGCGACGCGCTCAAGCGACAAGTCCACTATGCGGGCCTGCACCGGCTCGCTTTTGCCCTTGAGGGTCAGCATTGTTACAGGCGCATCCGCATAGGGCGACCCGGCCGCCTCGAAGACGCGCTCGGACATGATGATCTGGCCCTGCTTTGCTGCAGCTTGAAGGCGGGCAGCGGTGTTCACGACATCCCCCAGCGCAGTGAAATCCTTGACCTCCCCCGTGCCCACGTTTCCGACGAAAGCACGACCGTAATCGAGTCCAACGCCGAGGCGCAGCCATGGTTCGGCGGCGCCGCCATAACCGACGCCATGCAGCAGCTCCTCGGCAGCGGCAGTCATCTTGCCGACGAACTGATCGCCGGCAAAGCCACGAATAAAGAGGGCCATCACCTGATCGCCGATCAGCTTGTCGATCACGGCTTGATGGGCGGCAAGCACAGACGTCGCAACGCTATAGAAGCGGTTCATCAGTCGAGCGACGTCGCCGGGGTCAGCAGCCTCGGCCATCGAGGTGTAGCCGCGGACGTCGGCAAAGAGCACCCCGATGTCGGCCTCGGCGCCGCCGAGGGGAGCCTTTTCGAATCAGCCGTTGCAGAAGTTCGGATTCTTGCGAGAGGGGGCGAATTCCCGGGTGACACGCAGCACGCGTCCGCCGATGCCGGCGAAGGGCGCGAAGCAGAGGTAGCAGCGGGGGCTGTTCGGCACGACGCGGAACACACGCCGGATGAAGCGGAGGCTCTTCTCGCCTTGCTCCAGCGTCATGCGCCAGAACTCGGCGTTGTCTTCTTCGTGTTCGGCCGTCATCGGCATCTCTTGCAGAGCTTACACCTGTGATAGGAGGGCGGCAACGGCTATCGCGGGAACAGCGAGCGAGAGCATCATGAGCGCGCGCTCGTCGGCGGCCAGCGCCCATCCGCGATCGATGTCGCGGACGGTGCCATCGGCCTCCAACCGCCGGCCCTCGATGCTGCGGGTGTGTCGGCGCACCGCCCGAACTCTCGTGCTGAGAGCACGCTGCGCCAGGCTCAGGGCGAAGACTCCGGCGGCGCCGAAGACGGCCGAGAGTTCGAGGCGTTCGGCGCTCGCGTAATAGGCAGTCAGGAAGGGGAAGGCGCCCCAGGCGAGGGCAAACCAGAAGTCGTTGTGGAGGCGTGCGCCGAACCACTCGAGGTTGTAAGCGGGCGCGATGAATGCGCCGAACACGATAAACAGAAGAAGCGAGGGCGAGACGACGATGGCGCCGACGATGCCGATCACGACCGCCGCGCCGAGGCCGAACGCCCCGAGCGACATCAGCACGCGCTGCGGTATTTGCGTGCTCAACGGTCGGCTGGCAAGTTCATCGAGGGCATGCGCGCCGATGCCGAGGGCGAGGAAGAACGCGAGCAGTGTCGCCGCCAGGCGGTCATAGTGCAGCGCGGGCGAGAGGGCAGCACCCAACACGACATAACTCAGGTGCCATAGCGTGTAGGGCGGGTGGAGCAGTGTGACGTAGTCGCGCCAGCCGCCGGCGGCGAGGGCGTAGAACGCCGGGCGGCGCCGCGAGATAGCTCCGTTGGCCGGAACGGAGCCGCTTGTCGGGTCTTTGGCGGCCGGCCTCATCCGGCTCTGCGTCCCCAGATAGCGAGGCTGCCACCCAGTGAGAGCCGCCGGTAGTCGACCTTCGCTAAGCCGGCCTCTCGCCACGCGTCCAATAGATCAGGTAGTGGCCAGCGCCTGTAGAAATCGCGGATACTGGGCCCTAGAAACGTGCCGACGCGCTGCCAATCGCGAGAGAATAGCCTGCCGGCCGCCGGCAGAACGGCGTCTGTGTACAGGCGCCAGAGCGGATACCAGCCACCGCGCGGGACACCGAAGTCGAGCGAAGCGATGATGCCTCCCGGTTTGAGAAGGCGCGTGAGAGCGGCGAGCGTGGCCGGGACATCGGAGACGTAACGGAGGAGGTAGGCGAAGACAACGGCATCGAACGTGCCTTCCCGAAACGGCGGCGTTTCGCCGGTGCACTGGACGAGCGAGAGATCGACCTCCAGATCCGCACTTCTCGACTGAGCGCGGAGCAGCATGGGCCTCGTGATGTCAGCGCCGATAACGCGCGTGCCGGCGCGGCCCGCGAGGTCGAGCGCCAGGGCGCCGGTGCCTGTCGCCATGTCGAGGATCAGGTTGCCCGGACGGTCGGGGACCAGCGACAAGAGGAAGCGGTGCCAGCGGCGGTACTGGAAAAGGCTGAGGACCTGCGCAGGCGGGTCGTAGTTGGCGGCTATCGGCGAGAAGATACGCTGAGGCGTACGGGCGGCTTCCGCAGGCGAAGGCATCAGGCGCATATTTTAGCAGGCGCACGAGTCACGACCGCGTCCGAATGTCTTACTATTGATGCAGGGAGGCAAAACCTATCGCGAAACGGGAGCTACACTCAACTGCCGAGCCACCGGAGCGGGCGTTCCTGGTGGCAGCCGAGGTTAAGCGCCCCAACGGCCGCCCGGACGGGCGTTGGCGAAGCGAGGCGTCCCTACAGGAGCTGTCGCTGCTCGCCGATACGGCCGGCGCGCGGGTGGTTGGCTCGGCGATACAGCGGTTAGACAACCCGAACCCGGCGACTTACATCGGGAAGGGGAAGGTGCAGGAAGTCGCCTCGGGGCGCGCGGAGCGCGGCTACACGACGGTCATCTTCGATGATGAGCTTTCGCCGTCGCAGCAGCGCAACCTGGAGAAGGCGCTCGACCTGAAGGTGCTGGACCGCACGGCGCTGATTCTGGATATCTTCGCGCAACATGCGCGGACGCGCGAAGGACGGCTCCAGGTGGAGCTGGCGCAGCACGAGTACATCCTGCCGCGGCTGCGCGGCCAGTGGAGCCACCTGGAACGGCTGGAAGGGCGCATAGGGACGCGCGGGCCGGGCGAGACGCAGCTGGAGACGGACCGGCGGCTGATCCGCGAGAAGATAGCCTCGCTGAAGCGGCAGATCGAGGCAGCGGGCGCGGCAAGGCGTGCCCGTAGTATCGCTTGTCGGCTACACGAACGCCGGAAAGAGCACGCTCATGCACGCGCTCTCCGGCGCCGACGTGCTGGTGGAGGACCGCCTGTTCGCGACGCTCGACCCGGTAACCCGCCGCGTGCGGCTGCCGTCCGGGGCGCACGCGTTGCTGACAGATACGGTGGGGTTCATCCAAAAGCTTCCGACGCAGCTGGTGGCCGCTTTTCGGGCGACGCTGGAGGAGCTGGAGGAGGCGGCGCTGCTGCTGCACGTCGTCGACATAACACATCCGGACGCGGAGCAGCAGGCGCGGACGGTAGAGCAGACGCTGCGGGAGCTGGGGTTGGCGGAGCGGCCGCGGCTGACGGCCCTAAACAAGGCGGACTTGCTGGTGGAGGATGGAAGGGGGAAGACGGAAGATGAGCTGGCTGCCGCGCCGCTGCCGCGCTGGGCGAGCGACGGGCTGCAGGTATCGGCGGCGAAAGGGTGGGGGCTGGATGGCCTGCGGGCGCGGATCGAAGGGACGCTAGCGAGGTGGCGAACGCGTGACTGAAGATCAGCCCCGATTGGTAGTGCGCGTCCGGGATAAGGGGCGGGCGAAGCCGGTCCCCCCGGAGCAGAGGTTCGTGTTCAACAATATAACGACAAAAGGCCAGGACTTTTCCGGGAGGACGCTTGAGTCCTTTAGCGTTTCAGAGTCCACGTTCGAGTCCTGTCGCTTCGATCGGCTGCGCCTTACTCGCAACTACGCACAGTTGGGTAACGGACAAAAGCAAGCGGTTTACCGTGATTGCTCCTTTGACGGCGCAAAGATCCACGGTATGGGCATCGGTGGGTTCTACCGGTTCGAGCGTTGTTCGTTCCGCAACGTAGACCTACGAAATTGGTTTTGCGCCGGCGCTATCGATATCGTGGACTGCGTGTTTACTGGCAAGCTGCGTAAAGCCGTCTTCATGGGCGCACCGCCGGACGAAATGAGAGCCCAGTATCGGCGCGACCGCAACGAGTTTTGTGGGAACGACTTCTCCGGTGCTCAGCTGTTCGATGTCGGCTTCCGTAACGGAATTGACTTGACTCAACAGCGCCTGCCGATGGGGCCGGATTACCTGTATATCCCCGAGGCCGCGGGCACTCTTCGCGCAGCTTGGGCAGAAGCGATTACCTGGACAGAGCTCGAGATCCGCCGAGTCGTCTTGATATGGCTTGGCATCGGTATCGAGGACATGAACAGGGGACAGAAGCAGTTTCACCTTAGGCCGAAGGATTCGTACGGATTCGGCGACATGAAACGCGACATGCATCGAGACGGGTAACAGGAGGTAGCAATGAAAGCCACGGTCTACTACGAGACCGGCAAGCCGGACGTGTTCCGGTACGAGAAGCGGCCGGATCCGGAGGTTGGCGCTGGATCCGTGCTGGTTGAAGTGAAGGCGATCAGCATTGAGGGCGGCGATGTGCTGAACCGCGCCGGTGGGGAGATGCCGGCGAAGCCGCATATCGTCGGCTACCAGTGCGCGGGCGTCATCCGGGAGGTCGGCTCGAATGTTATCGACCGCTCGGTCGGGCAGGAAGTGGTGGCGGTGATGCCCTTTGGGTCGCATGCGTCGCTCGTCTCGGTGGCGGCGATGCAGACGTTCGTCGTGCCCGAGGGGCTCGACCTGCAACAGGCAGCCTGCGTGCCGATCGCCAACGGGACCGCGCATGAGTGCCTGTTCGAATTCGGGCGGCTCCAGGCCGGCGAGAGCGTGCTCATCCAGGCGGGCGCCGGCGGCGTCGGGCTGGCCGCGATCCAGCTTGCCAAGCGGGCGGGCGCCACCGTGCTGGCGACGGCCTCCAGCGACGAGAAGCTCGAGCGGTTGCGCGAGTTCGGCCTGGACCACGGGGTGAACTACCGCGAAGGCGATTGGGTCGCGAAGGCGCGGCAGGCGAGCCGCGGCTCGGGCGTGAACCTGGTGGTGGATTCAGTGGGCACGACACTCGAGGGGAGCATCGCGGCGACGGCGTACCGGGGGCGGATCATCGTGGTGGGGAACGCCGGGCGGGCGGAGGAGCGTTGCGTCGACCCGGCGAAGCTCGCGGAGATGAACCGCTCGCTGACCGGCGTCTTCTTCGGCGGGGCGCTGATGATGGAGCCGGCGCGCGGGCGACCGCTCGTGGAGGGCCTCCTGCGGGACGTGGCTTCGGGCGACCTGCGGGTGGTGATCGACCGGACGTACCCGCTGTCGGAGGCGGCCGCGGCCCACGCCTACATCGAGAGCCGTCAGGCGTTCGGGAGAGTGCTGCTGATCCCGTAGGCGGCGGCGCGACGCTTCAACAAGCTCGGGATGAGCGCCGCTCATTCCTCAGGTGATCGCCATAACGCCCCGGCCCAGGTGTTACAAAGCAGCAATGATTTGGCTCCCGGGACAGTCCTTCCCCGGAAGGAGAACCTGTAACCTAGCGGTTAATCCTTCCCAGAAGGACCCGCTCGCCGTAGACGTTCCTCGATCTCGGCGCGCAACACCTGGTTAAGCCGGCCTGACTTTAACGCGCGCTCGCGCTTCACCGCCTCGGCTCCAGTGCCATACGCTTCTGTCCATACCAATTGCCACGGGCCGCGGCTGCTCGTCCAGCGCGCTTCACCAGCCTGATGCTGCGCTAGGCGGCCGTCGAGGTCATCCGTCTGGCCGATATAGAGCCGTCCCTTTGGATTACGCAGAGCATAAACTGTGAACATGGCTGAGGAATAGATTTGGCTCCCGGGACAGGATTCGAACCTGTAACCTAGCGGTTAACAGCCGCCCGCTCTACCGTTGAGCTACCCGGGAGCGCGTATTAGCTTGTAAAACTCCCTTAGGCCGTCAGCGGTTAATCCTTCCGGGGAAGGATTGAGCTACCCGGGAGCGCGTCTAGAAGCGATTGCCTCACTAATTGGCTGCCGAGCCAGGATTCGAACCTGGACCAAAGGATCCAAAGTCCCGTGTGCTACCGTTACACCACTCGGCACTGGCCCGGCCGCTATTCCCTTGTCTGGTGCCGAAGGCCGGAGTCGAACCGGCACGGGGGTTGCCCCCCAACAGATTTTGAGTCTGTCGCGTCTGCCAATTCCGCCACTTCGGCATCGCCACTGACAGCCTGCCAGCCGGCGCAAGGCGCCGGGCATGACACGGAGCGGGCGACACCCGCTCCGTGGTCCATCATACCTGACCCGCGAACGCCCTGCAAAGTTGGCGGCGCTAAAGCGGCGACCAGTACCGCCGGCCCTCGCCGCGTAGCACCCGTCCGAACGTCAGCCCCGGGAAGTGCGCCGTCGCCAGCAACGCACCGCTTGCCTCAATCTCGCTCGCCACCGCCTCCTGCGTCTTTCGCGCCAGCTTCGGGTCCATATCGCCCAGGCCGGACCACTCGGGCTCCTCCAGTTGCACCGGGCAGGCGATCGTATCTCCCAGGATGAACGCCCGCTCCGTTCCCGAGGACAACACGGCCCCTGTATGGCCGGGCGTGTGGCCGGGCGTGGCGATTACGTTGACGCCCGGCGCGATCGCATCTCCGTCTTCAGCAGCCTCGAAGCGCTCGCCCAGCGTCGCCAGCATATTTTTTTGCGAGAACACGTCGCGGACCGGGTCGTTTGCCGCCGCTTCGGACGTCCAGAACTTGTTCTCGTTCGCGGACCAGCGATAGACAGCATTCGGGAAGGTGGGGCGCGCCTGGTCGCCTTTTGCTTGCACGCAGGCGCCGGCGTGGTCGAAGTGCAGATGAGTGACGAACACCACGTCGATGTCTTCCGGCTCGACGCCTACTGCCGCCATTTCTCCCAGGAGGGCGCCGCCTCGCATCGGCCCCCACTGGACGTCGCCTAAGCCCGTGTCAACGAGCACCCGGCGCCCGTTCGAACTCACGATGAAGGAAGAGAACTGGAACTCCACGTTGCCCTCGTGATCCTGCCAGCGTTGGTGCCGGTCCCACTGCTCCTTGGTGGTGCCCGCAAAGTAGAAGGTGCCGGGTACCTTCGCTGTGCCATCCGAGAGGACGAGCACCTCAAGGTCACCGATCTTGAAGCTATTGGCCATGGTTGTTCTCACTTTCCAGCTATGAATCGAGGCGCGCCCGATTGTATCACGTGGCATCCTCCCCTTGACATTACGAACTAATGTTCTTACGTTGGGAATCAAGGTCGCCTCAATGATCGCCTGCCTCTACATCGCTCGCTTCGCCGTCGAGGCGGAGCGGGCAAGACACCCGGAGATCGTCTCCCGTTTATTGTTGATCGGCGAAGCGACAGTGCTTGACTGCTCGCTGGGTGCAGAGGCTTCCGGCGTGCGTCCCGGCATTCGAATGTCGGAAGCGATTGGCCTCTGCCACAACGCTATCGTCCTGCCGCCCGACATGCCTTACTACAACCGCCTCTTCGAGGAGATGCTCGATCACCTCCAGGAGCTGAGCCCGGAGATTGAGGGCGATTCCTCCGTAACAGGCCTTGCCTACATTGCCCTGCGCGGCCTGCCCGTACAACTGGGACCGTTCGCTGAACAACTCATCGCTGGAGTACACCGCTGCTTCGGGTTTATGCCGTCAGTTGGCATCGCCGGTGGCAAGTTCGTGGCGCGCGTGGCGGCGCGCATATCACGGCCCGGCGCCGCTCGGATTGTGCCGAGGGACGGCGAAGCGGAATTTCTGGCGCCGTTGCCGGTAAGCCATCTGCCGGCAAGCGACGCGCTGTCCTGGCGCCTGGCGATGCTTGGCATCGAGAAGATAGGTCAGGTTGCGAGCCTGCCGCTCGGCGCTTTCCAGGCCCAGTTCGGCCCGGAAGGCCGGCATTGCTGGGAGCTGGCGCAGGGGATCGACAGCCGGCCGCTGGTCCCCAGAATTAAAGAGGAAACCATAACCCGCCGTTTGCAACTGCCCGCCCCGGCCGTTTCCCTGGATGCAGTCATGGTCGGCGTCGAGCGGCTGGTGCATGCCGCGTACGGCGAGGCGCGCCAGGCAGGCCGCTGGGTGCGCAAGGTGACTGTCCGCGGCGGGTTGGACCCCGCCGGCACCTGGGAACTGCCTGTTGCTTTCCGCGAGGCGCTGGCCGATCCTCGCGACGCCTGGTTCGCTATCAAAGCGGCCATTGTACGGCGGCCGCCGGAGCGGCCCGTAGAGGAGCTTGAGGTTCAGCTCGTGGGTCTCAGCGCGGAGTCCGGCAAGCAGGCGGTGATGTTCGAGGGCAAGGGCAGGCTCTGGCGCCAGGTGGAGGAGGCCGTGCGCCAGATTGGGATGCAGCGGGAACAACCGCGCCTGGGCAGAGTAATGCCCCTGGAGCCGTGGTCACGCATCCCGGAGCGCCGCGCGGCGCTGGTGGAGCTAAGTGATGTATAATCCGATGTATACTTCACCAGGGAGGCCTTAATGGCGCGCATGATACGGAAACAGATTTACATTGCACCAGAACAAGAGAAGCTGCTTAAACAGCGGTCAAAAGAATCGGGATTATCCGAGGCAGCGCTCATCCGAGAGTACATTGCAGAGGGAGTACACCGTCGTTGTGCAGCAGAGCGAAAGAAGGCATGGGAAGAGGCCTTAGCTTTCATGGAAGAACGAGCGAAAATGAAGGTTCCTCAAACCGGCCGGACCTGGACACGCGACGAACTATACGAAGAACGTTTTGAGCGATATTCTCGTTGACACCAACATACTGGTATATCCGCATGATCCGCGTGACCGCGAAAAGCAGGAGCGCGCCCGCGGCATAATAGATGAATTGGTGAAGAGCGAACGCGCTTTTATCAGCGTTCAATGTCTCACAGAGTTCTTCCGGTCAGTGCGTTGGAGACTCCCCGAGCCTCTACATCCAGCCGATGCTTTCGCTCAAGTGAAGCGCATATCTGAAGCCTGTGAGGTTCTCGATCTAACCCTCCAGGTCGTTTTGGAGGCTTGCCGGGCCAGTAACAGACATCAGATGTCAATCTGGGACGCGCTTATCTGGGCGGCGGCGAAGGTAAACGAAATCCCGTATATTCTCACTGAGGACGCCGAGCATAACCGCTTCATCGAAGGCGTCCGCTACCTGAATCCCTTCGCAGCCGAGTTCGAGATGAACTTGCTCGAGGCCTGATGCCGCCCGACGTGATCCTACCACCCCGTCTCCGCCCCCTCAACCGGCCGCGTCCCATCAAGGTGGAAGCCGCGGACTCCGGTGAGCCTCTCGCCCTGCACCTGGGCGGCCGCCGCATCGCCGTTGAGGCAGTGCTCGAACGCTGGCGGATTGATGACGAGTGGTGGCGAGAGCGCCCGTTGAGCCGTATGTACTACCGGGTCGCACTGGAAGATGGGCGCACCCTGGACCTCTACCGGGGCCTGGAGACCGGCCGCCTTTCGGCTCCGCCTGCGCCTGAGCAAGCGTCGCTCAGCACAGGCTGGTTCCGCCAGAGCTACTGAGCCCATCACTGCACGTCCTTCCACAAGCACTTCCCGTGGCTGAAGCCTGGACGGCCGGCGATTAGTCAACATCGGCGTGGATAAGCGCCTGTGGATTTGTGGAGAGCCTCATTCTTTCGAATGACAGAGGCGCTTTGGCGAGAAAACGGGCGAGGACACGACTCTGATGGCCCTGTAACCTCGCGCTGGCCGCTGGTTACCCGCCGCCGCTTTGACAGCCTTTCGCCCTCAACGTAATAATGACCCTGCTTCCCGAACGGAACAGCGGATCAGGAAGAAGGGACCTCCCGGCGCCGAATGGCCAACCCGCAAGGGCCGGCCGAAGCCCGAGAAGACCTGGAAACCCGAATCGCAAAGCCAGCCGGGAAGTTTTCTTTTGCCTTTAACGGCGCTGTCTGTCGGGGAATACTCCTCGCTGCGCTCGGCGGGTGGCAGCGCCTCGCCGGCCCGGGCAGCCTACTTCGCCTAACGGGAGTGCGTTCGCGTCGTGATGAGGAGCTGGCGGCACACCTGAGTACCTGACTCCGCGCTCGTACCGCTTTTCTAGGCGGGTGTCGTTCTGGTTCTTGTTTCCAGGTTCTTGGTTCCCCGCTCCTAGCTCCCTGCTCCCTGCTCTTTGTTCCCTGTTGCTTGTTCCAGCCACAGGCTCCGTTTGACCCGCTTCCGCGCCTCACCCTATCATCGAAGCGATGACGCGATTCTTCCGCCGTAAGAAGGAGAGCGAAGAGGCGGCTCTCGAGGAGCAGCCCGCCGAAGACCAGCAGACTCCCGAACCCCCGGCTGACTCCGCCGCCGCCGTAAGCGCGGAGGCCGCAGCCGGCGAGCGCGCCGCCGTGGCCGTGGAAGACGCCGCCGAGGCCGCCGTGCCCGTCGGCGAGGCTGTGGAGCGCACCCGGCGCGGCTTCTTCGGCCGCATCGGCGGTATGTTCCGCAAGGGGCTGAACGACGAGCTCTGGGAGGAGCTGGAGGAGACGCTGATCGCCGCCGACACGGGCGTCCCGACGACACTCCGCATCCTGGACGACCTGAAGGAGCGCGTCCGGCGCGAGAGCATCCGCGACGCCGAACAGGCGCTCGCCGCGCTGAAAGACGACCTCGTGAACGTGCTCGAGGTCGATACCGGGCGAGGCCGCATCTGGACGAACGGCCGCCGCGAAGAGATGCCGAAGCCGGCCGTGATCCTCGTCGTCGGGGTGAACGGCACCGGCAAGACCACCAGCATCGGGAAGCTCGCCCACGTCTACCGCGCCGAGGGCAAGAAGGTCGTCCTCGCCGCTGCCGACACCTTTCGCGCCGCCGCCATCGACCAGCTCAAGCACTGGGGCCGGGGCGCCGGCGTCGATGTCGTCGCGCACAAGCAGGGTGCCGACCCCGGCGCCGTGGTCTTCGACGCCCTCCAGGCCGCCGAGAAGCGCGACGCCGACGTCCTGATCATCGACACCGCCGGCCGCCTGCACACGAAGGCGCACCTGATGGACGAGCTGCGCAAGGTGAACCGCGTCATCCAGCGCCAGGTCCCGGACGCGCCGCACGAGGTGCTCCTGGTGCTGGACGCGACGACCGGCCAGAACGCGATGCAGCAGGCCAAGTACTTCACCGAGGCCGTCGGCGTCACCGGCGTGCTGCTCGCCAAGCTGGACGGCACCGCCAAGGGCGGCGTCATCTTCTCCATCTGCGACCAGCTCCAGGTCCCCGTCCGCTTCATCGGTACCGGCGAGAAGCCGCAAGACCTCGCCGCCTTCCAGCCCCGCGAGTTCGTCGAAGCGCTGCTAGCGCCTTAGGCCACCGGCTCGTTTCATCTCTTGCGCCTGATGAGGGCAGCGCCCGCGCAGGTCAGCCCTAAGCCGGCGGTCAGACCGCCGGCGGCGGCCAGAGCACCGAAATTACTAG
>VBJS01000044.1 GCA_005880055.1 Chloroflexota bacterium
GCAGCCGCCGCCCTGGTTGAAGTCCAGGTCTTTCCCCAGCGCGTCGATGTTCATCAGCGTCGTGAAAAGGTTCCCCGTTAGTTTGACCGGCCGCACCAGCTCCGCGATCTTCCCGTTGCGAATCATGTACGCCTCGCCGGCGGAGAAGGTGAACATCTCCATGCTTGTCGTCCCGCCGTACCAGTTCTTGGCGTAGACGCCTTCTTTTACGTCAGCGATTATCTCGTCGAAGCTCATTTCGCCGTTCTCGATGTACGTGTTCGTCATCCGCACGATCGGCGGGAAGCGGTAGTCCAGCGCCCGCGCGTTTCCTGTCGGCTGCTCGCCCATCTTTGCCGCCGTCTCGCGAGAGTGCAGCCGCCCGACGAGGATGCCCTCGCGGATAAGGTCGGTCGTTCTCGCCGGCACGCCCTCATCGTCGTACTTATAGCTGCCCCGCAGCCCAGGGACCGCCGCGCCGTCCAGGATATTGAGTTGCGGCCGTCCGAACTGCCGGCCGAGCACCATCAGCTCCTTGAGCCGGTCGTTCTCGTAGATATGGTCCGACTCAGACAGGTGGCCGAAGGCCTCGTGGCAGAACACGCCGGCGAGCACCGGGTCCAGCACGACCGGATAGGTCCCGCCCTTCGCATAGGGTGCGTTCAGAAGCTCTACTGCCCGCCTGCCGATCTCCTCCGCCGCTTCGTCCAACTGCTCGATGTACGAGAAGTCGCCCAGCGAGCCGAGGCTCATGCTGGCCTGCTGCATGTCGCCGTTCCTACGCGCCGTTGCTGCAAGCCGCGACACGACATCGATCCGTTCCTGTTCGATGTAGGAGCCCTCACTACTCGCGAAGACGGTGCGCTTGTGGCCGTCCCAGTAGGTGATGTTCGTGCTTGTCACACCCTCGACGGAGAGCATCGTATCGTTGTAGCGATCGAGGAGTTCTTTCTTTCTGGCCAGCGGGACCTCTCGCGGGTCTTTCAGCAGGTGAAGCGGCACGATATCCGCAACCGGCTCCACCGCTGCCAACTCGCTGGAGGCCTGGCCCACGTGCCGGGCCCCGTCCACCGCTTCGGTCACGCGGTCGCGCAGCCCGGCAGGGTCATTGAAGCTAACGAAGCCCCAGCCGCCTTTGACCAGCGCCCTCACGTTTCCCCCGAAGCTGCGGCTGCGCCCTATCTCCTCGAGTTCTCGCCCCCGGTAGACCAGGCGGCTTGTCTCGGTGTCGTCCAGGCGCAGCTCCATATAGTCGGCAATATGCCCCTTCAGCGAATGCGCGATCTCTTCGCGGCTGATCGATTCGCTCATCGCGGCGTGAGCCTTGGACGCACCGGACGGTGGCCGGATGCTGCTGCCTCGGGCGCCTGCTGCCCTCCAGCTTCCGCCCCGGGTTCAGTGAGATCTTCCGGCTGCCCGATCTTGGGCTCCGTCCCCCGAATGAGCCGCCCGATGTTCGGGATATGCGTCATTAGTACAAACAACGTGGCAAAGGCGCCGAAAATCGCCTTTGTGTAGGTGAAATCGCCGCCGACGTGGAATACCGCGAGGAGCAGGAATACAGCGGCCCCCAACGGGACCGTCACCATGGACATTACCGACATGTAGCGGAGCGTCAGGACTATAAAGAGACCGACTGCGACGAGACCGACGAAGATAGGCATGCCGAGCGCCGCATAAACGCCGAAAGAGACGGCGACGCCGCGCCCGCCCCGGAACCCGATGTAGACCGGGTAATCGTGTCCAAGAACGGCGGCGATCCCCGAAGCGACCTGAAGATCATGCGTGTGAAAGAGGTACCAGGCTACGAGGACCGGGATATAGCCCTTTAGCACGTCTGCCACCATCACGCCGACGAATGGACCGCGGCCGAGCACGCGCAGCACGTTGGTCGCGCCAATCACACCGCTTCCGTATTGCCGGATATCGATGCCGCGGAGGACCCGAGCCGTCAGGTAGCCCATCGGGATAGCGCCGATCAGGTATGAGGCGATGACGACAAAGGCTAGTTCGAGCGGGCTCATTCGTTCCTGCTCCGGAATATCAGTCTGATCGCTGTTCCCTCGAAGCCAAAACGCCGGCGGATCGCGTTCTCCAGGTAGCGACGGTAAGAGAAGTGTATCAGGCTCGCGTCGTTAGTAAAGAAGACAAAAGTCGGCGGCCGGATTTCCGCCTGCGTCGCGAATTTGATCCGCACGACCCGCCTACCGGGTGAAGGCGGCGGGTGCGCCGCAACTGCCTCTCGCACTAGGCTATTTACCTCCGAGGTCGTAATGCGGGTCGACCTCGTCTCGCCGATCTCAGTTGTCAATTCGAGCAAGCCCTCAACGTTCAGCCCCGTCTTCGCAGAAACGAAGGCGAGCGGCGCCCAGGGCGTGAAGCGCAGCCGGCCCAGCACTCGTCTTGCGAACGACTCCCGATTTTCCTCCGTGTCTTCGACAAGGTCCCACTTGTTTGCGGCGACGATCATCCCCTTGAAGGCGTCCGCCACGTAGCCGGCTATGTGCAGGTCCTGTGCGGCCACCTTCCCGGATGCGTCCAGCACCACGACCGCGATGTCGCAGCGATCAATCGCTTCGCGCGCCCGCATCACGCTGTACTTCTCCACGCCGCGCTCCACTTTGCCCGGGCGCCTGATGCCCGCCGTATCCACGAGCACCATTGCGCGGTCCTGGTACTGAAACGGAGTGTCCACTGCGTCGCGGGTCGTCCCCGCCTCGGCGCTCACGATCACCCGCTCCCGTCCCAGGACCGCGTTCACCAATGCCGACTTGCCCACGTTCGGCCGGCCGACAATAGCCAGGCGCAATGCATCCTCGGCGCTCTCTGCTCGGGATTCCGGCGTCAGATTGAGCAGGCGCTCCTGCAGCTCGCGGATACCGAGCCCGTGATAGGCGCTGATTGGAATCGGATCGCCGAATCCGAGCTCGTGGAACTCCACGACGTGTTCCTCGCGGGCTGCGTTATCGGTCTTGTTAGCGACAAGCAGCACCGTCTTATCGCTGCGACGCAAGAGCGCCGCGATCTCCGCATCTGCGGCTGTCACGCCGGCAGCAGTGTCCACCATGAACAAAATCGCGTCGGCTTCGGCCATGGCCTCCCGAACCTGCTCCCGGATCAGCGCAGTGTACCCCTCGCCTCCCCGCGTCTCGAGGCCGCCGGTATCGATGACCGTGAACGCCCGGTCGCGCCATTCGGTCTCACCGTAAAGACGGTCGCGAGTGGTGCCGGGAATGTCTTCGACGATGGCGCGCCGGCCGCCGATCAGGCGGTTGAAGAGCGTGGACTTGCCGACGTTGGGACGCCCAACGATGGCCACCACAGGCGCCCGCGTGGATACAGCAGGTATCGCCGCCCCAGGGCCTGAGGCCGACACGATTACAGATTCCCCAGCGAAACTTCGATCTGTTCCGGGGTTACGGTAACCCGCTGGGCGCTGATTCCCTGGGGGAGAGTGATCTTCACCTTCACCGTATGTGTGCCCTGGTCTTCTCCGCTCAAGTCTACGGTCGCCGAGATGTCGCTGCTCTTTAGCCGCAAGAGATCAGGCAGGGAGCCCGTTATCGCGACTTCGACGGAGGGGAGCGTGCCTTGTACCGCCAAACCGTCCCCGACTCCAATAGCAGTAACCGGTACCCCGAAGTGGACCTCGCCGGTGCCTGGGTCAATCTTCACAGTCACTGTGACGTTGACGCCACCAATCACGCTTATGTCCACGCCTTCCGGGAGGTCCAGCGAGACTCCCTTTACGACGTCGTCCTTTTCGCCATCTATGTTCACAGGTTTTGTGGGGATTGACTTGATCTCCTCAATGAACTGCCGTGGTCCGGATACGGTCACCGTCGCGGGCTCCACGCTCTCGCCGACGATGCTGTATCCCCGCTCTGGAGCGCCCGTGATGACAGGACTGACAACGACGGGCCGGCTGAATACGATCTGCTCGATCTTGATTTCGACATTCGTGAGGGCCGGCTCGAGCTTGACTCTCTCTACGAGAGTCCCGTTCTCGTCGCGAGGTTCTAATCGCACCGCCTGGCTGATTGAATCAGTACGGCCAGTGACATCTATGGAGCCCACGGCCTGCTTGACCGCATCCACGCTCTCGCGGGCACCGGAGACCACGGTCGTCGTCTCCTTCGGTTTTGGGTCGCCCATTGTGAAACCCGACGGCGGGTCGCCTCCCACCTGGACCACGACCGGCACTTTCTTGCTGGTGAGCAATGCAAGCTCTACGTCGATTTTGTCCGGAAACACACCCGTCACGCGTAGGCTGCCGCGTGTCGTAAGCGCCCTCACCTGGACCGGCAGCTGAAAGCGCCCCACGGTCAGATTCTCCAAGTTGACTGTCGCCTCGAAATCCGACTTTGTCAGGCTTTCGAAAGTCACATCTTCCACGCGCACCTGAACTCGCACGGGAGCCAGATCGCCCTTGACAACGACATCTGATGGAACATTGACCGCTTCTACCGGAATATCCTGGTTGACGCGCCGCTCTCCCACGGGATTTTCCGCGTCACTCACGAATATCCAGAGTCCGAAAGCGAGCACGATAGACACAACGGCCAGCCCCGTATTCTGCCGCAACGACCGGTAAGCCGGCCGGACCAAGGCGGAGACGACGGCCCCGGCCTCTCGCAGGAAGATTTGAACTCGTTCCATTGGGCTTTACCGGCTAAGGCGAGGCAGGCGCCTTCCTGCGGGGCGGTCCATCTCCAGAGAGGGCAGCAGCAGACTGCGGAGGATGCCCCTAACGCGAGGGCCGTCCAAATTGGAGATGATGCGCCCGTTCGCCGCGATCGACACCTGCCCGGTCTCTTCGGAAACAACGACTGCAACCGCATCGGTGCGCTCGGTGACGCCCAGCGCCGCGCGGTGCCTGGTGCCGTGGAAACCGGCGTCAATCCTGTCGGAAAGAGGCAACGTGCAGCTCGCCGCGACTACGCGGTCCTCCCGGACGATCACGGCCCCATCGTGTAATGCCGAGTTCGGGTAGAAGATACTCTTGATTAGCTGCACAGAAACGGCGGCGTCGAGCTTCACTCCCGCTTCCAGGTACTCTTCCAGTCCCGTCTCTCGCTCCACGACGATGATCGCGCCGTGTTGCTTCTCAGCGAGTTGCACCGAGGAATCGGCGATCGTATCGACCACGCCTTCGAACAGGGCCCGGCCCGGCCAGGGCCAGCGGCTCGTCCGCCCCACCCGCTCGAGGAAACGTCGTATCTCGCTCTGAAAGACGATCGGTATCGCGATGAGCAGCGCCGGGAAGGAGTTGCGGAGCAGCCAGTCGAGCACCGTGAGGTTCAAAAGCTGCGCCAGGATCACAGCCGCGACGACCACGATCATGATGCCGCGCAGCAGCGACATAGCCGTTGTGCCGCGCAGCAGCAGCAGCCCCAGGTAGATGAGCACGGCGATGCTCATGAGATCGATGAAGCTCGACGCGTCGAAGCGGTCAAGCGACCTGCTGATCGTGTCCCAGACGGCCACTGCTTACTCCTCGCTGCCCAGCAGCAGCGTCAGCAGTGCTTTCTGGGCGTGCAGACGGTTCTCCGCCTGGTCAAAGACGGCGGATTGCGGACCATCCATGACTTCGTCCGTCACCTCTTCGCCCCGGTGGGCGGGCAGGTCGTGCATGAAGATTGCGTTCGGCGAGGCGTACGCCATCATCCCCGGATCGACGGTATAGCCGGCGAAGTCTTCCCGGCGGACCGTCGCTTCGCGCTCGTTGCCCATGCTGGCCCAAACATCTGTGTAGACGACGTCTGCCCCGGCCACTGCCTCCTCCGGCTCATGCAGTTGCCTGACGCTACCCCCCGATGACGCAGCGAGCGCCTGCGCTCTGCGCAGCACGTCGTCGCTTAGCTCGTAACCGGAAGGGGATGCGACACGCAGGTGCATCCCGGTAATGCCGGCGGCGAGCGCGAGTGAATTGGCCACGTTGTTGCCGTCGCCAATGAACGCCAGCGAGGCGCCGGCGAGCCTGCCCTTCTTCTCCCGTACTGTCAGCAGATCGGCGAGCGCCTGGCACGGGTGCTCTCCATCCGAAAGCGCGTTGATGACGGGCACGTCTGCCCAGCGAGCCAATTCCTCCACGGTTTCCGTCTTGAAGGTACGGGCGGCAATGCAATCCACGTACCGGCTCAGCACGCGGGCCACATCTGCGGGGGTTTCCCGCTCGCCTAGGCCAACTTCAGGCGGCGACAGATAGATGCAGTCACCGCCAAGGTGCTTTATCGCCACATGAAAGGAAACGCGGGTGCGCAGGGAAGGTTTCTCGAATACCAGCGCCAGGGTTTTTCCAGCCAGAAGCGGCTGAGGCCGGGCGTCCTTTAGGCCCATCGCAGTCGTCAGCACGTGGTCTATCTCAGATGCCGATAGATCGGCGATGGAAAGGAAATCGCGACCCTGCACGCTAGCACCTCCGGGGTGAGACCAGTATAGCACCGGGCTCTACGCGCCGGACGGCGAAAATGAAGAGCGCTCCGCTGCCGCACGCACCTTGACCGCTTCCCTCCCTCGCGTATATATTGGCCGCCAAAACCGCCCCCTTAAGGAGCGCGCTTGGCGGACATGATCGAGCGTTACCGCTGGCTTTTCGTTGGGCTCCTCGCCCTGCCCCTCGCCGGCGCTCTCGTCTACCTACTCAGCGAGCGCTTTGACGATCCGCCGCCGCTGCAGATAACCCAGTCAAATGTTCAGTTAGGCGAGATCAGGGTGTACGTGGCCGGGGCTGTAGTGCACCCCGGCGTCTACCCGATTGGCGAGGACAAGCGATGGATCGATGCGATCCAGGCCGCCGGCGGACCGGCGCCCGACGCCAACCTGGAGAGCGTCAACCTCGCGCGGCGGATTCACGACGAGGACCAGATCATCGTGCCGCGGGTGGGAGGGACGGCGGCAGCCGCCGCTGCGCAGGGCCCGCTGGTCGACATCAACGCCGCGGGTCAGGAGCAGCTGATCGAACTGCCCGGCATCGGCGAGGTGCGTGCCCAGAAGATCATCGATTCGCGAACGAAGGACGGCCGCTTCGGCTCCATCGATGACCTGCTCAGCAGAGAGCTGATCCCGCAGTCCGTCTTCGACGATATCTCACCGCTCATAACCGCCGGCCAGTAGGGTGACGCTCGCCTTCCTGGCGCTTGCCTGGCTCCTCGGCGTCGCTGCCGCGGCGCTCACCGGTGCCGAGACGGCCGCTTCCGTCGCCGCCGCCTCTCTCTTCGCCGCCGTATTTTTCGCCGCACGCCCGCGCCTGTCCACGCTCGCGATATGCGCGTTCGGCGCCGCGCTGATCTTCGTCGCCGCCGAGCACTACCAGGACACCGTGCCGGCTCAAGCCCCAGACAGCATCGCGCGCTTCAACGAAGGTAACGACCTTCGCGTCCGTGCGGTGGTGAGCGAGGAGCCGGAAGAACGGGAGACCTCTAATGTCTACCGGCTGGATGTCCAGCAGGCGTTTCTCGGCGGGCAATGGCAGAAGCGCTCGGGCGGCGTGCTGATGCGCAGCCCGCCGTCCGCTCACCACGATTACGGCGACGTTCTCGAGGTGCGCGGCCGGTTGGAGACTCCGCCGACGTTCGAGGACTTCGATTACCGCGAGTTCCTGCTGCGCCGCGGTGTGGCCAGCATCATCGCTTACCCGGAAACGCGGCTCATCGCCCGGAACCAGGGCGGTGGCGTCAGGCAAGCGCTCATCGGAGTGCGGAGCGACCTCTCGGACCGTCTCGCCGGCGTTTTGCCACAGCGCGAAGCGTCGCTTGCCGCCGGCATCCTCTTCGGCGCCCGCTCCGCCCTGCCGAACGACCTGCGCGACGACATGAACGCGACCGGCACATCGCACCTTGTTGCCGTTTCCGGGCAAAACGTGACGCTGCTCGCCGGACTGCTGATCGCCGCCTTCGCCTGGCTTATCGGCCGGCGTCCGGCGTGCGTGCTATCGCTCGTCGGTATCGCCGCTTACGTCGCGCTCGTCGGCGCTCAACCATCGGTCCTGCGCGCGGGGATGATGGGCGCGCTCTACACCCTCGCCGTGCTGACCGGCCGCCAGAGCAGCGCTCCGATCGCGCTTCTGCTCGCGGCGGCCGTCATGACAGGCCTCGACCCGCAGGTTGTACACGACGTCTCCTTCCAGCTCAGCTTCGCCGCCGTCGTCGGCCTGATCATCCTGGCGCCGCTGCTCAACACCTGGATGGAGCTCGCCGTCTCCCGCTGGCCGGCCGTCCGCGGCTTCCCGCCGACCCGGATGGTCATCGATACCAGCGCCGTGTCGCTCGCCGCCATCGCGTTCACCATGCCCATCGCTGCCGTCAACTTCCACCAGGTCTCGCTTGCCGCTCCACTGGCGAACCTGTTGGCCGTACCGGCGTTCCTTGCGGTGGCAGCCGCAGCGGCTGGCGCGGCCCTCGCCTCCCTGGTCCTGCCCGGGCATCTCGTCGCGTGGCTGGCATGGCCGCCTGCCGCATACATGATCGGCGTGATCACGCTGTTTGCGCGGCTGCCCGCCGCCTCCATCCAGATTCACGGCATTCACCTGGTTCACGCGGTGATCTGGTACGCCGCCCTCCTCGGCGTCATCTACGTCGCCGAGCGCCGCCGAGTGCAGATCCCAGAACCGGCGCCGGCGTTGGCCAAACTGCGTCTCTCGCAGTTGGCTCCAGTCGGGGCGCTGGGCGGGCTGATCGTCCTTGCCACTGCAGTTGTCTGGCTCGCTGTATCCGCGCCGGTGCAGGGCCGGCTAACGGTGAGCTTCCTCGATGTCGGCCAGGGGGACGCCATCCTCATCCGTGGCCCCGACGGCAACCGCGTGCTCGTCGATGGCGGGCCGAGCGGCCCCGCTCTTACTGCTGCGCTCGACCGCCACTTGCCCTTCTACGACCGCCGGATCGACCTCATCGTCCTCACGCACCCGCAGGCCGACCACATAGGTGGCCTACCGGCAGCGCTCAGCCGGTATGATGTGCACGCCGTGTTGGCCACGCAATTCGACGCGGACTCCCGTTTGTACGAGGAATGGAGGCGGACAGTAGCCACGTCCGGCGCCGAAACGACAACCGCCAATCGAGGCCAGCGCATCGAACTGGGCGACGGCGCGGCGATCACAGTGCTCAACCCGGATCCGGGGCTGACTCTGGGTAACGCCGATGGCTTGAACGGCACGTCCGTCGTGCTCAAGCTCGAGATGGGCCGCAGGTCATTCCTCCTTACCGGCGACATCGGCCAGGAGGCCGAGGCGCGCCTGCTCGCCGAAGGTACGGATCTGCGAGCAACGGTCCTCAAGGTCGCACACCACGGCTCCACAACTTCAACCTCGAAGCCGTTCCTCGAGCGAGTCTCTCCCTCGGTGGACGTGATTTCGGTGGGCGCCGCCAACCGCTTCGGCCATCCATCGGCGGACGTCGTCGACCGGCTGACGGGAGACAAGGTCTACCGTACGGACCAGCAGGGCGACGTTACGATCTCCACCGATGGCGAGTATCTCTGGGTGGATACTCAGCGTTGACTTAAGCGATGAAATCGTTCCTGGTACTCGTCCTGGTCACCACTCTTGTGTCCGCCGTCCTCGCCTGCGGTGACGATGAGGAAAACAAGGCCACAGTTACTCCCGGTCGGTCGCCCACAAGTGCGCCAACTGCCTCGCAAGCTCCTGCACCCACTGCCGTGGCGACTGCATCGCCTTCGCCCTCTGGCGGGATAACGCCAGCGGGCACGCCCGTGTCCGCCTGTCAGCCGCTGGGTACGGCCACGCCCTCGCCGGACCAGGTGCAGGTCGACGCGCCGGCGCCGGGCGCCCGCGTCACCAGCCCCGTCACCGTCAGCGGCCGCATCGCCGCCTTCGAGGCCACCTTCCGCGTCCGTATCTTCGACGCCACCGGCAACATGCTTGCCGACCAGCAGGCGATGAGCGCGGAGGGACAGACGCTGTCGCCGTTTTCCGCATCCGTGCCGTTCTCGGTCTCCGCGCCAACAGTCGGCTGCATCTGGGTGTTCGAGCTGAGCGCCCGCGACGGCAGCCCCATCAACGTCTACCAGGTTCCGGTCACGCTCGCGCCTTAGGCCGCGGCCTGCGCGGCGGTGCTATACTCCCAGCGATGATCCGCAAAGACGGCCGCCGGCCCAATGAGCTGCGGCCCGTGCGCATCACCCCGGGCTACCTCCCCCAGGCGGAAGGCTCCGTCCTCATCGATATGGGCAACACCTCCGTGCTCTGCGCCGTGACCGTCGAGGACCGCGTGCCCCGCGAGTACGGGATGCTGCCCCGCTCCACCAACACCCGCACCCCGCGCGAGCAAAGCGCCCGCTCCGGCCGCACCGCTGAGATCCAGCGGCTGATCGGTCGCTCCCTGCGCTCCATCGCCCGCCTCGACCTGCTCGGAGAGAGAACGTTCGTCGTGGACTGCGACGTCATCAAGGCGGACGGCGGCACCCGCACGGCCGCCATCACGGGCGCCTACGTGGCGCTGGCCCAGGCGCTGCACACGCTCGTCGAGAAGAAAGCGATCAACACGATGCCGCTGCGCTGCGCCGTCGCCGCCGTCAGCGCCGGCGTCGTCGACGCGATGCCGCTGCTGGACCTGAACTACGACGAAGACTTCCGCGCCGCGCTCGACTTCAACGTCGTGATGACGGAAGCGGGCGAGTTCGTCGAGGCGCAGGGCACCGGCGAGAGCCACCCCTTCACCCGCGCCGAGATGAACGACATCCTTGACCTCTGCGAAGCCGGCATCCGGAAGCTCTTCGAGGCGCAGCGCACCGCGCTCGCCGAAGCCGGGGTGATATTGCCTGCTCCGGCAGGCTAAACACTGTTCGGCGTGTCACGCGATAACGGTCAATGCGAGATAGACTCCCAAGAAGAAGCACCGAGACCCAGAACACGACCACTACGACGTCTACAAACGGCCCGTTTGGGCGATAGGTGCGGAAAAGGCAACGGCCTGAGATTGCGCTCGGGTATCGGGTCGCCAGCGCGAGCGGCCTACCTGAGCGAGGCGCAGCCGCAGCGAAGGCGGGGGTTCGGGGGTGTCCCCCGAAAACCTACGCGGGCGTGGCGGGTGGGCAGAAAGACGCTTGGGACACAGGGCAAGCGCACGCTCTAGGCATACTCGCCGAGGAACGTCCCGCCGATGACGTGCACGTGCGCGTGCTCCTGGCTCTGCATCGCCTCGTAGCCGAAATTCGAGAGCAGCCGAAAGCCGCCC
>VBJS01000045.1:0-12457 GCA_005880055.1 Chloroflexota bacterium
TGACGGCGCCGCCTGCGCGTTCCGGCCTCCTGCTGCCGGCGGACGAGATCAAGCGCAACCTGGAAGCGGCCGGAATTACGCCGGACAAGACGATATACACGCACTGACAGGCAGGCATCCGTGCGGCGCACGGCACGTTCGTCCTGCGGCTGATGGGATACGAGCAGGCGATGAACTACGACGCCTCATGGAACGAGTGGGGGAACCGGGACGACACGGCGATCGTGCGGGGCGGGGATTCCGGCGGGTAGATAATTCCGTCAACGGCGGGATAAGCCCATCAGGTTGGGGTTTCAGACCCAACTTGGCTCCGATCTTCGCCCCAGACAGAGGTTGTACCGCCCGGCAGATGCAGTCGGGGTCTGAAGCCCCCGACATACGGGACGCGGCAGGCCGGAACAAGGGGTTACCGCGGCGGGTGGCGTTTGTGCCACTCCGTCGCCCGTTCGTAGGCGTGGGCCGCGCGCAGGACTGTGGCCTCGTCCCACCAACGGCCGGCCAGCTGCAAACCAATTGGCAACCCGCTGCTTGTGAAACCGCACGGCACGGAAATCGCGGGAATTCCGAGCAAGTTGAGTGGGTTCGTGTTGTGGATCAGGCTGAATGTGGTCTGCAGGTCACCCTTGTCTATGCGGCCGGCGGTCACGGGCGTGGCCGGCGTCGCCAGCACGTCGACCTTATCGAAGACGTCGCGGCGCCACTCCGCGACGATCATCTCGCGGAAGCGCTGCGAGGTCACGTAGTCGAGAGCCGTAAACGTCGCGCCCAGCTCCAGCCGGTAGGGCACGTCGTCGCCGTAGTCGCCGGGCCGCTCCGCGAGGCGCTGCTGGTGAATGCTCAGCGCCTCGGGCAGCATGATCGCGGTGACCGCAGCCGGCGCCTGCGCGATATGCGGCAGACTCACATCATGCATGGTTGCGCCCAGGCCGCTCAGTACGTCGATGGCCGCCCGCACTGCGTTCCCCACCTCCGGGTCCGCCCCGTCGAAGAAGAACTCGCTCGGCACGCCCACCCGAAGTCCGCGGACGCCGCCTGAAAGCGCCGCGCGGTAATCGGGCACGCTCTCTGCGCTGGACGACGCGTCCGCCGGGTCGTCGCCGGCGATCGCTTGGAGCATTATCGCGCAGTCCTCGACGCTGCGGGCCAGCGGCCCGACGTGGTCGAGCGACCAGCTGAGCGGCAGGACGCCGCGACGGCTGACGCGCCCGTACGTCGGCTTGATGCCGGCAACGCCGCAGACCGAGGCGGGGATGCGGATACTGCCGCCGGTGTCGGTGCCCAGCGCGGCGAAGCACTGCCCGGCCGCGACCGCCGCGCCGGAGCCGGAGCTGGAGCCGCCGGTTATGCGCTCGGTGTCCCAGGGATTGCGGCAGGCGCCATGGTGCGCATTGATGCCGGTGGCGCCGAAAGCGAACTCGTGCAGGTTCAGCTTGCCGAGGAGTACCGCGCCTTCTTTCAGCAGCCGCTCGACCGCTGCGGCATCGGCGGACGGTACGTGCTCAGCGAAGATCTTAGAGCCGTATGTCGTCCTGGCGCCGGCCCTGTCCAACAGGTCTTTGACGGCCACCGGAATGCCGTGCAGCGGGCCTCGGTGGTCGCCCTTCGCGATCTCTTCCCCCGCGCGCCCCGCAGACATCACGGCCTCGTCTGCCGCCACCGTGATGAAGGCGTTTAGCTGCGAATCGCTCTCTTCGATGCCTCGCAGACAGGCTTCCGTCAGCTCTAGCGGCGAGACCTTTTTGTGGCGGACGAGCGATGACGCCTCTGCGAGCGTCAGGCGGGTAAGCTCCGATTCCATCAGCGGGCGGCAGGCGGCCGGAAGCGAGCCGCCGGCTCGGCGTCGCCGTAATCGATGGCCAGCAGTTGTTGGCGGGCAGCGCCGAACGTCGCCGCGCCGGCGGCCAGGGCGGTAATTCGGTCCTGGGGCAGCTCCAGGCCGGCGAGCCGCAGCATTTCGCGAGTTGCGGAAGTCGTCTCTTCTTGCACGGGCCGCTCCTTGCACGGCGCAACGCCTTACGGTAGTGCGGTAGCGAATCCTAGCACTGCGCGGGCGGGCGAGCAAACCCCATGGTTTACGTAAAAGGCTTACGCACTTTACCGATAACTGTTGACAGCTTCCACACAAGCGTCTACGGTCAGAAGCGGACGATAAGGAGGGCTTCTATGCCGACGGAGCAGATAATCGACCGCGTCCGGCGAGCGCTCATGCTCGATTCGGAAGTGCGCGATGACGCTGCCTTCACTCCGTATGCCCTCGGGCTTGGCGCTATCGCGGCCCTCCTGGGGGGCATTGGCTCGTTCCTCTGGGCATCTGTAATCCTCAACGACACGAGCGACTTCTTTCTGGAGGCCACCATCCTGGGGACGCTCTTCCTTATCTTCCTCTGGCTGGCCGGCATCCTCCTCGCTTACGTGATCCTCAACCAGCTGTGGCGCGAGGATATTACCGTGGACGGGCTGATCCGGGTGATGGCCGTTGCTCACATTCCGTTCGCCGTCTCGCTGCTTGTGTTCATTCCCGTCCTTAGCTTCGCCTTCGCCATACTTGCTGTTGCCGCCATGTTCTTCTACGCAAACTTCGGGTTGCGAGCGGCTTATCCGGCCATCGAACCGGTGCGGGTGCTGGGCGCT
This sequence comes from Chloroflexota bacterium, assembly GCA_005880055.1. Lineage (GTDB taxonomy): Bacteria > Chloroflexota > Dehalococcoidia > SM23-28-2 > RBG-16-64-32 > VJS01. The sequence continues at coordinate 2,632 of VBJS01000045.1, forward strand.
GTCACCGCCGCCTTCGCCGTCTGGCTAATCATTCTCCCCCTGCTGACCAGCCGCGATAACGAATATGCACCGGGGACGTTCGTCTACGAATGGAGCGCGGATGTGGTGAAGGATATCGCCGATATCACGTCGGATTTCCGAAGCCTGCTCCCTAACCAATAGCGCGGCGTTTACGCCGAGGGCTGTCATTCTGAGCGCGACGATGCCATCGTTGTCTGGGCAATCGCCCCTCCGCGAAGGAATCTTGTGGGGCGGTGTGGGGACGAACAGCGGGGTCGCGCTGGACTTACGGTCGACGAAGAGTAGATCAGTTTTCCCGGCGGGCGCCGCTTCGAATCTTAACCGCCTGATTAGCGCTCAGCGTGACTTGAAGGTGCCCGTCGCGCCCGTTTTCAGATGCATCTCTCCCGCCCGTCCCCGCAGGATGCCTTCGCGACAAAACGAGGTTCCACCGAAGACGCGAATCGGCGCTCAGCATGACATCCCTTCAGACCGGGCGGACCTCTTCCTCGCTCACCTCGCCGTCGAGGATCCTGAACGCTCGCACTACCGGCTCGTCCGGCCGCTCCAGCGAGACGAGCGCGTAATACGCCTCCGGCCAGAACGCCAGGCGGATGTCTGTGGGCGAGGGATACGCCTCGCTGGCAGTGTGCGAATGGTAGATGACGAGGAAGCTCCAGCGCTTCTCGTCGCACTCGCGATAGATGCGGAAGAGATCTTTGGCCTCCACGCTGTAACGGTAAGGGCTTGTCTCCGCATTCTTTGCGCGGAAGACCTTGACCGCCTGTCCATCTTCGCCGGCTACAATGCCGCAGCACTCGTTTGGCGCGTCCTCTCGGGCATGCGCGATCATCTCGTCAATAAACGAGCGCGGCAGGGAGAGCATCAGTCCTTGACGCGGACGGTATCCGCGTCGATGTAAATGCCCGTGTCGGTGTCGAAGTCGAAGCGCCCGGCCACCTCCACCGTCTTGCCCTCCAGCGGGCGCAGCTGCGTCTCGTCGTAGCCGCTGATTACAACCGTCTGCTGTTCGCCATCGACAACCTGGTAGTGGTGAACCTCGGACGAATAGCGGAGCGTACCCGGGAGCACAACCTTTTGGCCCTTGTAGACTTCCGGCCGCAGACGCAGGTCGTGCAGGGTCACATCGGCGACGGCGACCGACGAGCCGCCACCGTGCTCCAGCAGCAGCCCGGCGCTGAGCACGAACAGCGCCAGCGCGCCTATCACCGCGTACATCAGAAAGCGGCCCATGAGACAGGGACCCTCCACACAAACGCGTCTACCACCAGATCGTCCCCTCCACTTCCTCCGCCGCGGTCGCGCCCCAGTCCCGAGTCCACAGCTCCGTCGAAAGGTACTTCCAGCCGCCATCTGCAAGGAGCGCGACCACGTTCCCGTCGACCATCCGCGAGGCTACCCGCTGCGCGACGCGCAGGACGGCGCCGGAAGAGATGCCGGCGAAGATCGCTTCTTTCTCCATCAGCTCCTTCACGGTAGCGAAAGACGTGCGAGAGTCGACAACGATTCGCCCATCGAGCACCGATTCGTCGAGCACGGGCGGGATGAACCCTTCCTCAAGCGCACGCAGCCCCTGCACAAGGTCTCCGGGGTGCGGCACAGCGGCGACTACTTTGACGCCGGGGCGCTGCTCCTTCAGGTAGCGCCCGACGCCGGTGAGCGTGCCTCCCGTGCCCAGTCCGGCGACGAAGACGTCCACCTCCGGCAGGTCGCGCAGTATCTCCTGGCCGGTGGTCTCGTAGTGCGCCCGCGGGTTGTGTTCGTTGCCATACTGGTAGGGCATGTAGTAGCGGTCCGGCTCCTCGGCCAGCATCTGCTGCGCCTTGTAGATGGCGTCGTTTGTGCTCCGCGCGCCCTTGGCGTAGAGGACCTCCGCCCCGAACGCCCGCAGCATCTGTTCACGCTCAGCGGTGACGTTGTCGGGCAGAACGCAGAGCAGCCGGTATCCCATCACGCGAGCCACCATAGCCAGGCTGATGCCGGTGTTCCCGCTTGTGGGCTCGAGGATTGTCTTCGCCGCAGTCAGCTCGCCGCTCTTCTCCGCCGCCTCGATCATATAAAGCGCGATGCGGTCCTTCAGGCTGCCGGTGGGGTTCTCGCCTTCCAGCTTGGCGTAGATGCGTACGCCATCGGGGCTCATGCGACGCAGTTGAACAAGCGGCGTATTGCCGATGGCATCGAGAATCGACTGGCAGAGCATCAGGATAGGCGCTGGCTAGATCTTGCCGCCGGCGAGGGCGGGGAGGATAGAGAGAACATCGCCTTCCCTTAGCGGCGTCTCCAGCTGCTCCAGAAAGCGGATGTCCTCATCATTCAGGTAGATGTTCACAAAGCGGTGGATTTGCCCGTCCACCATCACCATGTCCTGGATGCCGGGGTGGCGGCGCTCCAGGTCCTCCAGTACCTCGCGCACGTTGGAACCTTCGCTCTGCACGGAGCGCGCTCCCCCGGCCAGCTTCTGCAGCGTGGCCGTCAGCTTCACCTCGATTGCCATCGCTGCCTCCTAAGCGCCCACGCTGCCGTCGGGGCCATCGTGGTCTTGTCCCGGGAAGGGGGCGCCGCAGAAGCCCTCGTAGTCGATGAGTTCTTTAATCGTCGGGTTATCCCCGCAGAGCGGGCACTTTGGGTCCCGACGTAGCTTCACGATGCGGAAGTCCATGGCCAGCGCATCGAAGAGCAGCAGGCGGCTGACCAGGGATTCGCCGATGCCGAGTACCTGCTTGATCACCTCGATCGCCTGGATGGAGCCCATTACCCCCGTGAGCGCGCCCAACACGCCAGCCTCCGCGCAGTTGGGTACCAGACCGGGAGGCGGTGGCGCGGGGAAGAGGCAGCGATAGCAGCCGTGGCCGGGCACGAAGACCGTGGCCTGGCCGTCGAAGAGCAGAATGCTGCCGTCCACCAGCGTTTTGCCCGCGAAGTAGCACGCGTCGTTCACCAGGTATCGGGTCGTGAAGTTGTCGGCGCCGTTCACCACCATGTCGTACTGCGGGATGATTTCCATCGCGTTGTCGGAAGTGATCGGCGTATTGTGAATGACCACGTTTACGTCCGGGTTGTAGGCGCGCAGAGTTTCCTTCGCCGACTCCGTCTTCGGCTTCCCCACGTCCTCTGTCTGGTGCAGCACTTGGCGCTGAAGGTTCGACAGGTCGACGACGTCGAAGTCGATTATCCCGATGGTGCCGATTCCGGCCAGTGCCAGGTATAGCGCGGCCGGACCGCCGAGGCCGCCGGCGCCCACGACCAGCACCTCCGTCTCCATCAGCTTCCGCTGGCCGGCGGGGCCAACCTGCGGCATGATGATGTGCCGGGAGTAGCGGTTTACCTGCTCCGGCGTTAGCACCTGCCCGCCGGCAATCGCCGGGATGACCGCCATCTCATCGCCGTCCTTTACAGGGGTCAGCTTGCCCTGCAGGGAGTGAATTTCCTGGCTGTTTACGTAGATGTTGATGTGCCCCGGTATCTCATCGGATGCGTCGTAGATCATCTGGCGCAGGGAAGGATACTGGCCGCCCAGGCTCTCTAGTACCTCGCCCACCGTCTTGCCGTCCGCTTTCACATACGTCTGGTTGCCGGCGAAGCGGCGGAAAGGCGTCGGTATGTAGACTGTCACCGGCATATGTCTGTTCCTTCCGTCTGGCTCTCTCAACTCCATGCTCACGCCTCCATGGTCAAATAGCGTTCGCCCGTATCCGGGAGCACCGTCACAACACGTTTGCCCTGCCCCAGCCGCTTAGCCACTTTGCGTGACGCCACAACGTTTGCGCCGGCCGATACTCCGACGAGCAGTCCCTCTTCCCGGCACAGCCGGCGAGACATCTCGACGGCGTCTTCGTCGCTCACGGCGATGATCTCGTCGAAGATCTCGCGGTTGAGGATACCGGGCACGAAGCTGGCGCCGATTCCCTGTATAGCGTGGACACCCGCTCGGCCTCCCTGCAGCACAGGCGAGCGCGACGGCTCGACGGCGACGATCAGCAGGCTGGGAATCTTCTCCTTGAAGACCTCGCCGGCGCCGGTAATCGTGCCGCCGGTGCCAACGCCCACGACAAACGCGTGAAAGCGGCCTTCGGTCGCCTCCCAGATCTCGCGGGACGTCGTCCGGCGGTGGACGTCGGGATTAGCCGGGTTCTCGAACTGCTGCGGCATGAAGTACTCAGGGTTCCGGATCATAAGCTCCTGGGCAGCGTAAACCGCCCCGGTCATACCTTCGATCGCCGGTGTCAATACCACCTGGGCGCCATAACGGGCCAGCAGGTCCCGCCGCGCCAGGCTCATGTCTTCCGGCATCGTTACGATAAGCTTGTACCCCTTGACCGCGGCGACCATCGCCAGGCCGATGCCCGTGTTGCCGCTGGTCGGCTCGATGATCGTTGCGCCGGGCTTCAGGCGGCCTTCCCTCTCGGCAGTCTCGATCATGTTGAGCGCGATGCGGTCTTTAACGCTGCCGGCCGGGTTGAGCGACTCGACCTTGGCGACGATCTCCGCCCAGTCCGGCTGGACCAGTCGGTTCAGGCGGACCATGGGCGTCCCGCCAACGAGGTCAAGCACGCTGTCCGCGATCTTGCTGTTGTTCCTCATTTGCCTCCTAAATGTGGTACCGCGTGCCGCCGACCTGCGCCGCGCGCTCGCGCTCTGCGAGGTCCGCTATCGTTGTATTCTCCAGGACGCCGAGGATAGCTTCACGCACGGCCGCCCACATGTCGCGCTGGGCGCAGCCGCCGTTCTTGTTGCACTGGCTGGTCTCGTCAAGGCAATCGACAAGCATGATGGAGCCTTCCAGCGCCTCGATAACATCGCTCACCCGGATCTCACCCGGCGGCCTGATCAGCGCGTGCCCCCCCTGCGGGCCGCGCACGCTCCGGATGAAACCCGCCCGGCGCAGGGTGGTGAGCAGCTGCTCCAGGTAGGACTCCGGTACCTTCTGCCGGGATGCGATCTCGCTGCTCTGAATCGGCCGTGCTTCGCCGTAGCGGTTCGTCAACTCGATGAGGGCGCGAATGCCGTATTCACCTTTCGTGGAGATTCTCATTCGTACTCGACTTTGTTTAGTGACTCCGTCAACAATAGTACCATTCCTGCCTCATTTACACAAGAAATAGGAAAGTGCCGTCCCAGTACGGTGACCGTTGCGGACGTCGATGCCATCACCGGCCGACTCAGATCGCGTGATGGGGCGTCACCCTCTCTTGCATCGCTTCAATGAGCACGCGGGCCACTTCCGGGCGCGAGAACTCCACCGGCGGCTCGATGCCGCCTTTTAGCATCTCGCGCACCTGCGTGCCCGATAGGATCACCCGCGACTCGCCGTCGTGAGGGCAGGTCTTGATGCTGGCCATCTCATCACATTTACGGCAGAAGAAGGTGTGGTCGAACATTAGCGGCGTGATTCCCAGCTCTCCCGGCGCAAACTCGTCGAAGATGCGCTGCGCGTCGAATGTCCCGTAATAGTTGCCGACGCCGGCGTGATCGCGGCCCACGATAAAATGCGTGCAGCCGAAGTTGCGCCGCACGAGCGCGTGGAATACGGCCTCGCGCGGCCCGGCGTAGCGCATCGCGGCGGGGTTGACGGAAAGCAGCACCCGGTCCCGCGGATAGTAGTTCCTGAGCAGGACCTCATAGCAGCGCATCCGCACGTCGGCCGGGATATCGTCAGACTTGGTTTCCCCGACCAGCGGGTGGAGCAGGAGACCGTCGACGATCTCCAGGGCGCACTTCTGGATGTACTCGTGCGCGCGGTGCACGGGGTTGCGGGTCTGGAATCCGACAACGGTGTTCCAACAGCGTTCGGCGAAGGCGGCGCGCGTTTGAGCAGGAGTCAGCCGGTAGTCGAGAAAGTCGTCGTGCGCCGGCAGGTCGAAAGCGCGCAACCGGCCGCCCAGCAGGACATCGCCCTGAGCATAGAGCGCGGCGACCCCCGGGTGAGCCTCGTCCTCCGTGCGGAAGACCTGGCGCGCTTCCAGCTTCTTGTCGTAAGGAAACTTCTCTTCGACTCGCAGGACAGCGAGACACCTGCCGGACTCGTCGGCCAGCGCGATGTCGTCGCCCTCCTTGATCGTCGCCGCTTCCTCACCGGATACGGCGAGCGTGATAGGCATCGGCCAAGGCTCGCCATTCGCCAGGTGCATCTCGTTCACGACGCGGAGGTAATCGCGCTGCGTCATAAAGCCGTGGAGCGGCGAATAGCCGCCGACGGCGAGTAGCTCAAGGTCCGAGAGGTCGCGCCCCGATAGGCGCACACGCCGGAGACCGGCGGCGCGCTCGCGCAGGGCCCCTGGCTCGGCGCCTGTAACCAGCAGTTCTTTAAGTTCGCCGGTAGATTGCCTCACCACCATACTGCCGTGTTCCTTATTCCCTGTTCCTGGTTGCAGTTAGCAATCGGGCCACGGGCGGCACCCGTGACCCGAGGAGCTAGCTTCCCCGGGGCCTTAGTGGTGCAGCCCGCACTCCTTGTACTCCGGGTTCTCCCACCACCAGCGGCCGGCGCGGATGTCCTCGCCGGGCTTGATCGCGCGCGTGCAGGGCGCGCAGCCGATACTCGGGTAGCCCTGGTCGTGGAGGCGGTTGTAGGGCACGTTATGCTGCTTGATGTAGTTCCAGACATCGTCGTTCGTCCACTCGACGAGCGGGTTGAGCTTCAGGATGCCGTTCCCCTCGTCCCACTCCACCGCCTCCGTGTCCGTGCGGGTCACCGATTGGTCACGGCGGAGGCCGGTCATCCAGGCCCGGGCGTCGGCAAGCGCGCGCTTCAGCGGCTCAACCTTGCGGATGGCGCAGCACTCGCGGCGGTTATCGACGCTGTCGCGGAAGGAGTAGAACCCCTTCTCGCGCACCAGCGATTCCACCTTCTCGCGCTCCGGGAACATCACTTGAATGGGGATGTCGCTGTACTTGAAGCGGACGCTCTCCATCACCTCGTACGTCTCGTCATTGAGGCGCCCGGTGTCCAACGTGAAAACGCGGACTGCCGGCGCCACCTTGGCAATGACGTCTTGCAGGACAACATCCTCGGCGCCAAAGCTGTTCGCGAACTTAATCTCCGGCCCGAACGTCTCGCCCGCCCAGCGGACTATCTCCTCGGCCGACTTGCCGCGAAGCTGGTCGTTCAGCTCCTTGACATCGGCCTCTGTGTACTGCGTCGCTTGTTTCACTGATACCTCCCGGTCAACTGTGCCTGCTTCTTGGTTCCTGGTTCTCGCCGTCGTTCCCTGGTTCCTTGTTCCCTGTTGCCTCGCCTAGACCGAGCACTCGCCTTCGCCGCGGATCACCTGGAAGAGCTCTTCTTTGCCCCAGTCCATGTACACCTGGATGTCCTCGTGGATGGGGCCAACCTCCTTAAACTCATCCAGCAGCGGGTCGAAGCTCTTGGGGCCGACTCGCTCGACGAAGACGTTGAAGGGCTCGGCGTCTTCGCGGTTGGCGACGTAGTGATCGATGATCTTCTTGATGGCCTGGGGCGTACGCCGTGACGGCACGCGGGCCACACGCACGCCGTACTTGCTTGCGCCGACGTAGTTGCTCCCGCCAAGGAAGATGTCGAAGCAAGGGATGGTGGCGCCGTTCGCACTGAACGACGAGCCCTGCAGACCGATCGCCGCCAGGTGGTGCTGGGCGCAGCCGTTGGGGCAGCCGCTGGACTTGATCTGGATGTCCTGCACGAGCGGGTCGTCAATGCCCCAGGAGATGACTTCTTCGCGGATGGCCTGGGCGACGCCCTGCGAGGAGGTGATGCCCATCTTGCAGGAGTCTGTGCCGGGGCAGGCCACTGTATCGGCGATGAGCCCGGCGTCCGGGTCTCCGAGGCCGATCGCCTTCAGCTCCGCCTGGAGCGCCGGTAGCGACTCCTCGCGCACCCACCGCAGCACCAGGTTCTGGTTCTGCTGCGTTCGGGCGTTGCCGCCGCTGAAGCGGCGCATGAGCGCCCCGAGGCCGCGGAACTGCTCTGGCGAGAGGTTGCCCAAGGGTACTGTCACCGTCACGGCGACGTACCCGGGCTGGCGCTGTTTGACCACGTTTGTCTTCACCCAGCGGTCGAAATCGGGCGCCGGGCGGTGTCCGTTCGGCGCCTCGCCCGGCGTGGGGCCTTCGGGCGAGAGCTGCATCAGCGCTTCCATGTCCAGCGGCTCCCAGGCCCAGGGCTCGGCCAGCTCCTCATCGACCTGGCGGCGGAACTCCTCGATGCCGAGCTTCTGGACGAGGAACTTCACGCGCGCCTTGTTCATGTTCTTGCGCAGGAAGTTCGGCAGGCCGCCTTCCTTGTCGAACACCTTCAGGCAGGCCTCGGCCACTCGTATGTACTCGCCGTTGTCCGCCCGCGCGAAATCCCAGACAGTATCGGCCTGGCGCGGGAACGTCGAGGTGCCGCCGCCAACCGTTACTTCGAAGCCGCGCATCTCCTTGCCGCCCTCCTTCTGGACCTTGGCGATGAAGCCCAGGTCGTGGAAGGGGGTGCCGGCGCAGTCGATGGGTCCGCACGAGAAAGCGGTCTTCCACTTGCGCGGCAGGTTCTGGCAGATCGGGTTGCGCAGCATGTTGCGGGCGTACGCCGCGAGGTAAGGCGTGACATCGAAAAGCTCGTGCTCGGATACCCCGGCGTACGGGCAGCCGGTGACGTTGCGGACCGTGTGGCCGCAGGCCTCGCGCGTCGTCAGGCCGACATCGGCGAGCAGGCGCATGACGTCGCCGGCGCGGTCCAAGTTCACGAAGTGTATCTGGATGTTCTCACGGGTGGTGATGTGGCCGCGGCGGAAGCCGGAGTACTTCTCGGCGATCTCGCCCATCACGTCCATCTGCTCAGCGTTGATGCCGCCGTAGGGCAGCTTGATGCGCATCATCTGCTGGTCCATCTGCCGCTGTCCGTAGGTCCCCATGCGCAAGCGGAAGGGCGTGAACTCGGCGTCCGTGCCTTCGGGGTCCGCACGGAAGCGGCGGGCCTCCGTCTCGAAGTTATCGATCTCTTCGTCGAGCGTGACGAATACGCGGCCGGGTTTGAGGTCCTGTGGCACTTTCGGGTGTGCCAGGAAGTCCGTCTGAGGCTTGTCTTCTACTTGCATGGGGTTCCCCCTCACCGCATCGGCGGGAAGTCGAGTTTGTTGGTCTACTTAGTCGAAATTGTACTTTTAGTTGTCCTTGCTGTCAACAAAGGCGCTCGAACCCGGTGCTATAATTCCACAAGTTTATCAGGAGGTGTACCACCTTGGCACAGCGATCAGGCCCTGTCAATCTTACTCCGCCGTTAGTTTCGCTGGGGCTCTTGCTCTTGCTCATTCCGGTCGTGGTCGGTGTATTCCTTCCATGGGTCGAGTTCGGCGACAACGTTGCCAAGGGATACGATGCAGGGGGCGTTGAAATCGTGGCGATAGCGACGATCGCAGCGCTTGCCATAGTCGCCCACCTATTGCGGCCCACGGAGGCAGTCGCCCTCCTCGGTATAGCCGTACTGGCGGGTGGTCTTATTGTGGGCAGAAGCGCGCAGATATGGGTGTCGGGCGGCGAGTACGACCTCCGAGAGGGCCTATTTCTCACCCTGAGCGGCGGCGCAGCACTTGGTTTCGGGGCGATCGGACTGTTCACATGGCAAAACTTCCTACCTCGACTAGGGCCGACAGCAAGCCAACCGAGTCAAGCTGCGGAGGCAGATACGGAATCTTGACCAATCAGCGCCGGGATCCTTGTGTTCCAACGGCATTACTAGCGAGTTCGTGGTTCGCGGCCATCATTTCGGCAAGATTGGCAGTGGACACATCCGAGCAAGAAGGCGTGTTGCAGGAGAGCCCTGGCGTCAATATGTCCGACTATTCGGATC
>VBJS01000045.1:12462-22572 GCA_005880055.1 Chloroflexota bacterium
GATCCGACTTGACAAACCCGTAGATGTTGCGCACCGGCACGAGCCATCCTTGGCGTGAATCGCTACTGTTCCGGCGATTATCGCCAAGGACGAAGTAGCATGGTTCAGAGGCACAGTCATATTGACCGACAACGCCGGGTGACAGCTCCGGCGGCTCTTTCCCTCCAGAAGCAGCTGGGATTTTCCAATTGCACTGCGGACCGCCGCACGTTGTGGGTCCAACGGCATAGGGCTCTTCGAGTGGGCGGCCGTTAACTCCAACCGTACCATCCACTCGTACATCTATCGTGTCACCTGGGGTTCCAACGATTCGCTTGAGAAAACTCCGGCTAGGACTGGTAGGGCCGGCAAAACTATCACGTCGCCCCGCTCTGGGCTTGCGGCGGAATAAGGTCGCACAACTACCGTTTGACGATCCTTGAAAGTCGGGTGCATGCCTGCTCCTTCTACGCGAAATACCATTGGATGCTCATCCGAGCAGCCGACGAAAAAAAGACAGAGAAGGACAAACGACCAGCGCAAAATTCGCTGCTTAGCCGCCGGCGACGGCGGGGACGATGCTCACCTCATCGCCGCCCTGCAGGGGGGTGTTCACGCCCTGCGCGAAGCGCACGTCTTCGCCGTTAACGTAGATGTTGACGAAGCGGCGCAGTTCGCCCGTCTCGTCTACCAGGCGCTCCTTGAGACCGGGGTACTGCCGGTCAAGCCCATCGATGCATTCGATCAGTGTTTCACCGTCGCCGGCGACCACGTCCTTGTCGTCGGTAAGCTTGCGGAGCGGCGTCGGTATGCGCACGATGACGGTAAGCCGCATGCTTTCCTGGCCCGGCAGGGCGGCCTTTTGCGGTTCCCATTGCAGTCCCATTCCTCTACCTCCCTGTCAGATTGCGCGCTGCCCGCCCGCTTGGCCGGGCTGAGGCCCCGCCTACGCTTGTCTTGTCGGGGGCTGAAAGCCCCCTCACTACATCGCTGCCCCTACCCCCCGCCCTATGGTTGAAACGTACTCCCGCAGTACAAGGTTCAGCCCTCCACGATGTCTTCGTACACGGGATCGATCCGCACCCCCTGCTCCTCCACCCAGCGCAGCCCGCGCTCGATCTCATCGCGCTCGCCTTCCAGCTCGAGGACAACCCAGCCGCGGTCGTCGCTGACGTCGGCGCGGCGGATGTTCGTGATCACATCATACTGCTTGGCCAGCTTCCAGATGACCGGCTCCTTGATCAGCTCCTGCACAAACGTGAACTTCACCCGCTTCTTCTCCACGGCTCACCTCCGCTCCCCGCCGACCGCGATCGGGGCGGATGCGGGCGAGCGCTGTCGTTCCCCGAGCGCTTCCTCGAATGAGTCGATAGTCGGCCTGATGGTGAGTGCGGGGGCGAGAGCGGGGCTGACCGCCTCCTGAGTCTTCAACCCGGCGCCGGTGATAAAGGCGACGACAACTTCCTCCGGGTCCACGCGTCCTTCTTGGACGAGCCGGCGCAAGCCGGAGATCACAACGCCTCCCGCCGTCTCCGCGAAAATCCCTTCCGTCTCGGCAAGCAGCTTGATCCCTTCGATCACTTCATCGTCAGTCACCGCCGCCGCGGCGCCGTTCGTCTGTTCCAATACTTTGAGCGCGTAATAGCCGTCGGCCGGGTTGCCGATAGCGAGCGACTTCGCGATGGTCTGCGGCTTCTGCGGACGGATCGTGAAGCTGCCGCGCGCCCATGCTTCGTAAATCGGCGAGCAGCCCAGCGCCTGAGCGCCGCTCATGCGAGTCGCCCGCCAATCGACCAGGCCCAGCCAGGTCAGTTCCTTGATCCCCTTGTATATCTTGGTATACAGCGAGCCGCTCGCCATTGGGGCGATGCAGTGGTCCGGCGCCCGCCAGCCCAGCTGTTCGCAGACCTCGTAGCCCAGCGTCTTACTGCCCTCTGCGTAGTACGGGCGCACGTTGATGTTGACAAACGCCCAGGGATACTTGTCGCCCAGCTCGCTACACAGGCGGTTCACATCATCGTAGCCGCCTTCCACAGCCACCAGCGTTGGGTTGTAGACAGCCGAGCCGATGACCTTCCCCTGCTCGAGGTCACCCGGGATGAAGACGCATGCTTTCATTCCTGCGCGCGCGGCGTGCGCCGAGACGCTGTTTGCCAGGTTGCCGGTCGAGGCGCAGGCAAGCGTGTCGAACTCGAACTCACGCGCCACGCTCGCCGCGACAGACACAACGCGGTCCTTGAACGACCACGTCGGATTCTGGCAATCGTTCTTGATGAAGAGGTTGTTGAGCCCAAGCAGCCGGCCTAGGTTATTTGCTCGGATAAGCGGCGTGAATCCGGTGCCGATATCGACTGCCGTTTCCCGCCGGCAGGGGAGCAGGTCTGCGTAGCGCCACATCGTGGGCGGACCGGCTTCGATGCGCTCCCGCGTGAGAACGCGGCCCAGCGTCTCGTAGTCGTAGAAGACCTCCAGCGGTCCGAAGCAGAACTCGCATACGTGTACCGGGTCCAGGGGGTAGACCCGGCCGCATTCCTTGCATTTCAGGTTTTTTGCAAAGTTCATCAGGATGCCTCCGTGTAAAGCTTCAGCGGGATGCAGAAGAGGCCTCTCGGGAACCGGGATATGCCGGTCTGGAGGCCTGAGACATCGCCATGAGACGTCGGTTCGGGCCGGCCAAGCGAACTCCTTCGCAAAAAAAGACCTCTTCCAGTCGGAAGAGGTTGCTGATCCTGCCTTATCGTTTCCTTCCCTGTGGGAAGAAACGGCATTGGCACCGTGTCCTTCCCAGGAAGAACCGGTTGCCGGGCTTCACAGGGCCGTGCCCTCCACCTCTCTGGATAAGGTAATATTTGATTTCGTTTGAAGGGGATGCTAGCACACGCCCGCAAGCGCGTCAAATTACATTTGGTTGGTTGGAATAGATTACGCCGAAACCGGAACGTGCTCGGGCGATTGGTTCCTGGCGTAGCAGTCCACCCGCTCGCCCAGGATCGTGCGCAGCGAGATATTCCTCAGGATCGGATGACGGAAGGGTGCTTCCAGGTTGACCGTGTAGTGATGCCGTCTGCCGTCACGCTGGACATGCAGCATCTCTGCCCGCCTCAAGTCTCCAATAATGCCCCACACCGTGCGCTGCGTCAGCGACATCTCTTCTGCGATGTCGCGGATAGTACAACCCGGGTTCACAGCGACGAAGAAGAGCACGGCGCCGTGGCTAGATACCAAATACCAGTGGTTTTGCACCGAATTCCCGTTCATGACCATTTGAGATCCCTACCGCCTCCATAGAACTCGCATTCCTGTAATTTAATGGCCGCGATTTGTTATCAAGGTTGAGAACGCGTCAATCCAAACACTGGGGAAACAATCGCCCGGCCCATTCCGTTACACGGCCGCGCCCCGGCAATCGCGGGCGACCACGTCTGGCGCCGGTTCCATAAAAAATACGATGCTACCCACCGTCCGGACTTGTCCTCCCGTCACAACCCATCTACCTCTGTATGGTGTGGAACGTCGTAGAAACGTCTCGGCCGGTTACCCGGCCGGGTGCTCCTCCGCTGCCGGGGCGGCCTCTTCGCGTAGCGCCCGCCTGCGAGCCGCGCGGCTTACCCGCTCTTCGCGAGGCGGGAACCGAAGCAAATACGCCATTCCGGCCAGCCCGAAGACCATGGCCGCTATCCCTATTAGCTGCGCCGTACGCAGGCCTGTACCCAGCACGGTATCGTCCAGCCGAAGGAAGCTGACGAAAGTGCGTAGCAGCCCGTACAGGAACACCCATGCGAAGAATACGATCCCTGAGCGGCGCACCCTGACATATAGGAAGATGAGAATGGCAAAGATCACCAGGTCGCCCAGCAGCTCGTATGCCACCGCCGGGTGCTGCGGCTCCGCGTTCGCGCCGAAGCGCAGGAAGCTGGGGCTGTTCTTGTGCGTGTACACGAGGCCCCAGGGCAGGTCCGTCGTCTTCGCGAAGTGTTCGCCGTTGATGATGTCGCCGATGCGTCCCACGGCCATCCCAAGGATGCCGCCGATGGCCGCAATGTCCGCCCCCTTGGGAAGATTCGGCACGCGGGCGATCATCGCGTAGGCCCAGGCGCCCAGTGTGCCGCCGATGAGCGCCCCGTATATTGAGATGCCGCCGGTGTTCACCCGGATGATGTCGCCCAGGTTGTCTTTGAACTGGCTCCAGTTCTCGATGACGTAGAGGGCGCGGGCTCCGATGATGCCGCCGATCACGAGGGCCAGCGCCACGTTATATATCGTGTCCTCTTTGTAGCCTGCGCGCCTTGCGAACCACGTGGCAACGGCGACCCCGGCCACCACGCCCAGGGCGGTAAACAGGCCGTGCCACGTGATCTCGACCCCGAACTCATCGATGATCGTCGGGTCGATGCCTATTTTGATGCTGAGTAGCAGCCCGCTGATCATGCCCTATCGTCTTCCGCTGTTAGTACTGGTCGCGCCCCTGCCTCTGCGGCCAGGCTGCGCAGCTCCCGCGCGAAGTCTGCGTGAGCGGGCGCCTGTCCCGCCAGGCTAATCCCATTCGACGATATTCTAGCCCATAGCCGTCTTCTGGGCACCCAGAAGGTGACCATTAGCCCTAGCACGATTAGCGCTGCGGCGGCCCAGACCAGGTAATCGCTGCGGTCGCGTTTCACCTGGATGCCGGCGAACTCTCGCTGTCCTAAGAACTTGTACTCGTATCCGGCCAGAGTCGCTGCCTGCCCGGGCTCCAGCACCATCGGCTTCGGGCCGAGGCCCGTGATCGTTAGCAGCGGCGGCCCGCCCGCCGGTTCCGCAGGCGCGTTTCCCTCCGAGGCTCGCTCAGTGCCGTATACGACATTGCTCAATTGAAGCTTCGCCTCGCCCAACGCGCGGCCTGCTGCCGCCTCTGGCGGCGACGGGAAGTCTGCAACGTCGGCGGCCGGCGTCATGCTTTGCCGGGCATACGTCACTCGCAAGCCGCCGGCTTCCCCCGTCTGCCCTTCAGCGAGCAGCAGCGCGATGCCTGTCCCCCCGCCGGAGCCTGGTTCGAACACTGCTAAATCAGCGCCATCCTGCGTCTGGCGAAGGCCGATCGTCAGTAGCCTGCCGCCCGGCAAAGTGACCAGCGTGCCGCGGTAGGTGGCATCCCCGGCGCTCAACTCCTCAGTGAGCACGAGCGTCTGGTCCAACACCGTTTGGCCCGCGCTGTTCGCTATGACAACGTGCGGCGAGGACTGCCGGGCGGCGAGTGCCAGTGTCTCCTGGTACACCACGTTCCCGGTCGCCAAATCACGCACCTGCACCTCAGCCCCAAAGCCGTAATACGCCGCCTGGTAGAAGCGGTATCCGGCGTAGGAACAGGGCGAGTTGACGGTGGACGAGCAGCGCTTCACCTCTTCCCCGTTGCGATAGATCGCCAGGTCAGAGCGATAGTCCAACGGCTGGCCGTCCGCTGCAAACTCACCGTGCGCGTCCAGCAGCTGCACCTGCAGCTGCTCCGGGTTGCGGACCGGGAAGACGGGCAACGTGGTTCCTTCCGCTAGAAACAGTGGAGATTCAAACGCGTCTACCTTGCTGACGACGGCAGAGAGGATGAAGACGATCACTGCGGCATGGGTCAACAGACTGCCAAGCTGTGCCCACTGAAAGCGGTCGGCGAACAGGTACGTGACCTCGTCTTCGGGCGTTACCTCCACTCGATAGCGTTTGCCGCGCAACGTTCGCACCAGATGCGATAGATTGACCGGCCCCTCGGCCTGGGCTCGCACCGGCGCGTTCTCGAAATAGCCGTCAGGGACGCGCTTTCGCGGGCGCGTTATGGCGAGCCAAACGCCGGGACAGCGGCTGAGGATATAGGCGCCTGTTGCTGCCGCTGTCAGTGCCAGCAGTACCGCAAACCAGCCTGTGTGAAACAGATCGAAGAGCCCGATACGGTCTATCGCCGCCGTCAGCAGCCCGAACCTCCCCTCCTGGGAGTCCAGCCAGTTCGCCTCCATTGCCGAGTCGCCCCTGACGTTCAGCGGCACCTGTGGGATGAGCACGCCCGCCAGGCTTACGCCGCAGAGCACGGCCAGCAACGCCATCGCAAAGCGCACGTTGGTCAGCAGCCACCAGAGCGCCCTCGGCGGCGTAAGCAGACCCACGCCGCGAGACCACCCGGCCGGCCGCGACCCCGCAGCCGCCTCCGGAACGAACGCTTTTCCTGCTTCCAACCTAGGGCCCGGCCGCGCCCGCCGGCGTCATGATCTCGGCGATGCGCTTCTCCAGCTCCCCTGGCTCGATAGCCCCCTGCACGTTGGTGTCACCGGTGCGCTCCTCCAGAGGGCCGGTAAAGACGCTCCGGATCAGGCCGCCTCGGTCGATGAAGAAGGTGGTGGGGAGCCCAAGGAGCCGGTACTCGTCGCCTACTTCGCCGTCGCGGTCAAGGGCGATCGGGAAGTTCATCCCGCGCTCCTGCGCGAAGGGCTGAATAATCGACGCTCCCTCCTGCATATCGACCGCCAGCAGCACCAACCCATCGGTCTTGTAGCGCTGGTAGGCGTCGACGAACTGCGGCATTTCCTTGCGGCACGGGGCGCACCACGTTGCCCAGAAGTTGAGCACTACCGGATGCCCGCGAAAGTCGCTCAGTTGTACCTGCCCGGCGCTCAGCTGCTCCAGCAAGAAGTCCGGTGCAAAATCGCCCTGCTCCGCCTCGACTGCAGCGTCAGCCGGCGCGAGTGAAGCAGGCAGGTCCACGGGCCCATAGCGGCGCCCCGAAGGATCATACGAGGCGCCGTCCTGCCGGTATTCCAGGAACCAGATGGCGCCCGCGATGGCAGCGATTACAAGTGCGGGCAGCAGCCAGCGGCGAAAGAAGCTGCGCGGGCTCCTCGCTGGCCGGGTGCCGACTCCGGCGCCCAAATCCCGCGGTTCGGCGCTATTTGCCATTCGCCTTCCTCACGCCGAAAACAGTTGCTGGTAGAGAGCCCGTACCTCGTCGGCCGGCAGGCCGGCGCCCAGGAAAGAGTCCCCGACGCGCACCTCCCAGTGCAGGTGGATCTCCAGCCCGGGAGAGGTGACCGATTCCGGAGTCCCGGAATCGCCCACATAACCCAGGACGTGCCCGGCCTCCACAGTCATGCCTTCTTTGATGTCTCCCGCAACCCCGCTCAGATGGCAGTAGCGCGTCACCACACCGTCGCCGTGGTCCACCCACACCTGCCGCCCGCGAAAGCGGTCCAGCGCTGCGGCATCAGTGTAGCCCTCGGCCTTGGTGCGGGCCAGGAGCTGGTCCAGCTCCTCGGGGGTCAAGGGCTGGTATTCGGTATCGGCGCGAATCACCACGCCGGCTTTGGCAGCCAGCACCGGAGCGTTGGCCGGTACGTCCACGCAGTTATAAGCGGTGTAGAAGTCAACTCCTTCGTGGACTCCGTACCGATACTCTCGCGGAGCGTTGGGCATCAGGTAGTCGTTGCTGGGCAGGCAGGCGCCGGCGATCGGCATCTGGAATCCCCTCAGGCGCGGATCAGGCGGCGGCAGCGTTGCCGGCGCCGCGCTGGGCGCGGGCGTGAGCTTGGGGTCCGGGATTACCAGCACCTGTCCGATGCTGATCGCCGTCGGGTCGTTCAAGCGGTTCGCCGTGGCAATAGCCTCCACCGTCACGCCAAAACGCTGGGCGATGCCGGAGACGGTGTCACCGGAAACGACGGTGTAGCTGACGCCGTTCTGAAACGTTGGGGTCGGCGATGCCGTCGGCGGCCGCGACGGCGTTGGGCTGGGCGTACTCGTGACGGGGCTTGAGGTCTGCCCTTCAGACGCGCCCGAATCGCTGCAGGCGCTGGAGACAAGAAGGGCGGCGACCATGAGGACCGCCGCCGCCCAAAACAGCCGTCCCGCAGGTCTACTTCTTGACCGGATAGCCTTCTTCCTCCATCGCCTCGTGGATGCGATCGAGCGATACGGCCGAGGGGTCATACTCGACCGCGACCCGCTTTGCCGCCGGATCACCGGAAAGGAACTTTACGCCGGGCAGCTTGCTGACCGCCTTATCGATTGTCGCAATGCAATGCTCGCAGCTGATGTCCGGAGCTTCCAGAATCGCTTTCTCCATGCCGATCGCCTCCTAGGCGATGATACGACGGCCGGTGGCGAGGCGCACCGCCTCGGCATGGGCCGCTCGTTCCGCACCGTCGTCCAGCGCTGCGAGGCTGACGTCTTTGTGGCGGCGCCGCAGCGCCGTCTCGATCAGGAAATCCGCGAAGACAGGATTCTTCGGTAGCAACGAGCCGTGCAGGTAGGTCCCGAAGACGTTACGGTAGACCGCTCCTTCGCCCCCGTCCTCGCCGTTATTGCCGTAACCGGCGACGATTTCGGCGAGCGGCCGTACTCCCTCACCAACGTAAGTGCGGCCGCCGTGGTTCTCAAAGCCGGCAAGCGTCGTGCCGTTCCAGCGGGCAACGACATTGCCGATGAACCGCCTGGCGCCGGGCCCGGGATGCACCGTCCAGATATCGAGGACGTCCGCGCCCGGCAGCTCCTCGCCATCGGCGCCGCGATAGAATTTACCCATCAGTTGATATCCGCCACATACGGCCAGTATGACGACGTTGCGCTCCGCCGCCTCCTTGAGCGCCTTCCCTTTGACGGTCCGCAGGTCGTCCGCAACAAGGCGTTGCTCGCGGTCCTGCGCCCCGCCGATGAAGACCATCTCGCAGTCCTTCGGCTTCAGCTTGTCGCCGGGCCCCAGCTCCTGCACCTCGAAGTCGATGCCGCGCTCGCGGCAGCGCCGCTGCAGGCACATGATGTTGCCCCTATCGCCGTAGATGTTCATCAGCTTCGGATAGAGGTGCGCGAGCCGGAGCTTCAAGCCCTTCGCCAAATCACTCCTCCTCCCAGAAGGCGCTGCGCCCGCCCCAGCGCGCGAGCAGGTCTCGTACAACCAGCATCGCGGTGTACGTGGGGATGACGTACAGCGTCTCGCCTTCAGGGGTCGCGCGTAGCGCTTGCCGCAAGGCCTGGGCGCCGTCCGGCTCCACCGTCGTTTGCGGCTCCAGGCCGGCGTACTTGAGGCGCAGGGCCATGTCCCAGGCCCGTGTCCCGGAAACTATCACCGAGCCGGTCTTCCCCTGCAGCAGCTCAAAATCAACGTCCCAAATCCAGGAGATATCGCGCCCATCGGCGATGCCGTCGTTCAGGAAGATCGCGAGGCGTAGCGCACTGCCGCCGTTTCCGGTTATCGTGCGGATCACCTGGTTGAGGCCGGCGGGGTTCTTCGCCAGCATCACCTGCACTTTCCGTCCGCCCACCGTCAACCGCTCTTGCCTGCCGAAGGCCGCGGTGGACGTCGCGAGTCCCTCCTCAATCGCCTGCGTCTCGAGACCCAGCACGTTTGCCGTCGCGGCAGCGGCCAGCGCATTGTACGCGTTGTAGAGGCCGGTTAACGGAAGACTAGCGCTCACTGTCCTCCCTTTCGGCAGGTTGATCGTGAGCACCAGCCGCTCCGGGTCCTGCATGACGCGAGTGCAGGATGCTTGAACTGCCGGCCTGGCGAGCTTGCACTTCTCGCAGCGCCAGTGGCCCAGATGCCCGTAAAAGACGTCCGCGTAGACCAGCTCTGCGCCGCAGCGCGAACACCAGCGCGCGTCCGCCGCGTGCTCCAGCGCTCCCACTGCTGCCGACGTATCCTCCAGCCCGTAGTAAAGCACGGGGCCTTTTGCGGATTCCCCGAGCGACGCCACAGCGGGGTCGTCCGCATTCAGCACAAGCGTGACGAGGTCCGGCCAGGACGCGACCGCCTTCCTCCAGACGGAGGCGACGTACTCCACCTCGCCATAGCGGTCCAACTGGTCGCGGAAGAGGTTCGTGAAGAGCACCGCGCGCGGTCGTAAGGCCCAGGCAGCCTGCGGCGCCGTCGCCTCGTCCACTTCGAAGACGCCGAGCGTGTTCGCGTTGACAGCAAGTTCGCCGTTCCAGCCGGAGGACTCGACGAGGGCGGCGGCGATGCCACGCATCATGTTGGAGCCGGCGCGGTTCGCCACCGTCTGCAGACCGCCCGCCCGCGCCATGTTGCGCAGGAGCCGAGCCGTCGTGGTCTTGCCGTTAGTGCCCGTAACCAGTGCGCTGCCTTGCCCGAGGGCGCTCGCCAGCCCGGGCACGATCTCGGGA
>VBJS01000231.1 GCA_005880055.1 Chloroflexota bacterium
TGAGAATCCCCTTGCTAAACAAGTTCAAGACGGGCATTGCATTGCCGGTACTCCTCTCGCTAGCAGGGCTAGCATGCGTGGAGTCGGTTGAATCACCATCGAGCTGGCCAGGCGGGGTGCACACAGACTGTCTAAACTACTTTGACGGTGTTACGGGCTATATACCTAGCGCGGCAGAGCCGCAACCAAACGGTTAAGGAAAAGAGCAGTCCATGACGCCTCTACGGCATGATGGTGTTTCCACGCACTGTCATGCCGACAAGGAGACGTCATGGACCGATTCATTGTGCACCATCGGGACCGGATCTTGGGCACGCTGGCGTGCTTCGACCGGGTCATCTTCAAGGGGCACCTGCCGATCAGCCATCCCACGGGATTGGAGACCTTCTTCACGTCGTGGCTCGGCTTGAAGCTGAAGGAGTTCAAGGAGGTGGCTCTGCACTTGGCGGGCCGACTCAAGGAGCACGCCCAGGCCGTGGCCCAGCAGGCGGGGCGGCCCTACCAGTACCTGAACCGGCCGGTGCGCAAGGAGGATCTCGCCCGCCAGATCGCCGAGCGCGACGGCGTTCAGCGGGGACTCATCTGTGTGTTCGGCGCCGTCGAGCCGGTGCAGGCGTTCCGCCTGGCCTACGGCGAGGGACGTCCGCGGCTGGCCTCGGACTGGCGCAAGTGCCTGGTGCACTACTTCTATCTCCTCGACCCCGAGTTCGGCTTCATGCACGTCCGGCGGCCGACCTGGTTCCCTTTCACGATGCAGGTCTACGTCAACGGCCACGACTGGCTGGCCCGCCGCATGAACCGCCTGCGGCTCATCTTCCAGCGCCTCGACAACGCCTTTCTCTCGATCGCCCGGCCCGAACGCGCCGACCATCTGGCGCGTGAGTTCGCCCGGCTCGACTGGCCCGAGGTGCTCGGCCGCTTCGCCCATCGCTTCAACCCGCTCCTGCGGGACCTCCTCAACCCCATGACCTACTACTGGGTCACCGACCAGGCCGAGTACGCCACCGATGTGATGTTCCGCAGCCGGGCCGACCTTCAGTCCCTCTACCCCGGTCTCCTCCGTCACGCCACCCTCGCCTACCGCGCCGAGGACGTGATGCGCTTCCTCGGCCGCAAGCTCCATGCCCACTTCCAAGGCGAGATCGTCAGCGACCTCAAGCATCGCGTCGAGGGCGCCCGTATCAAGCACCGGGTCAAGCGCAACTGGATCAAGATGTACGACAAGCACGGCCGCATCCTGCGGGTCGAGACGGTCATCAACCAGACCCGCGAGTTCAAGGTCCGACGGGTCACCCGGTTCCGGGGCCGCGTCCGGGCGCGCTGGACCCCGATGCCCAAGGGGGTCGCTTTCCTCGACCGCACCGAGCGTATCTGTCGCGCCGCCAACCGCCGCTACCTCGACGGCTTGGCCAACATCCAGGACCCGGGTGCCGCCCGCCGGGCTCTCGACCGCATGGCCGCTCCTGCCTACCCGCGTCGCCGCCGCGGCTTCAATCCCGCCGACCCCGACGATGCCCGGCTCTTCGCCGCCGTCCTGCGCGGCGAGCACGTCATCGCCGGCTTCCGCAACCGCCAGGTCCGCGAGGCCCTCTTCGGCCCGACCGACGACCGCCTCACCGCCCGGCGCCAGGCCGCCTGCGTCACCCGTCTCTTCAACCGCCTCCACGCCCACGGCTACGTCGCCAAGATCCCCCACACCCACCGCTGGCGCGTCACCGATCTCGGCCGTGCCGCCATGTCCGCCGTCCTCGATGTCCGCGACCACGCCTTCCCCGCCGCCTTCGCAAAGGCTGCCGCATGATCTACCCTGCAAGATCTCCGCAATTGGGTGAGAAGTGATCACGGAAGAGCCTATTGATCGCTGCTCTTTCCGTCACGCCGAGAGGCTGGATGATGTATCCATGGTGGCCGTGAAGGATAACAAAAGGATCCATGCCACCGGGCTTCCCGCCGCCGATGTCTTCATTGGAAATATCAGGGGCGTAGTACATGACGTGTGGCAGGTTAATGGTGGTGACACGGTCGTTTTCTTCCGGGCTTACGTACGTTCTCAGCACCGGAGACAGCATGTATGAGATGCCGGCCCGCTCCGGCGCTTTATAGAATCCCGTTTTGTAACGGTCTTGCATGATTTTCTTTAGTTCGCCGGGAGGAGTACCCTTTGCTTGCATCTCCGCTGCGTCAAAGAAGACCCGCATCTGCGCCTTGGAGCCCGCTTTGTCAAAGGAAATCGGGTAGAGAATATCACTTCTATACTGCGTTAAGAGCCAGGATCCCTTGAACGTATCATCACCGGTTCGAGCAACGAAGGCGTGGAATTCATTCGTACCCTTGCGGGCAACTTCGAACCCCTTCGCAGGATTTAAAACATATACTGTTGCATTCTCTCTGAGGTGCCGCGGCAGTGCGCTCAAAGCTAGCTGAATTTCCAAATCTCGCGGTAGTGGCTCGATTTTATTCGTCACCTCGGGAGTCTGCTTAGTCTCCGCGGACGCTGTCAGCGAGAACAAGAGACCTGCAACTACTATTAGTGTCTGGATCTTTCTCATCTTGACCTCCTTTTGCCATTGCTGCGAAAGCAGCTAGTACTTGTCGTGGTGGCGCAACTACGCCATCGGGCGGCCGTCCTCCTGGCGGCCGAGCCCTCGAACAGATCGCCGAGCGTGCGCCGGCCGTTCGGCCCCTCGAACACGTAGTCCTTTTCGATCCGCACCATCGGCAGCTTGCGCCGCTCGGCGCTCAGCGCATCGCGCTGGCGGTTCCACTCCTTC
>VBJS01000232.1 GCA_005880055.1 Chloroflexota bacterium
TTCACCTTGCATGAGCTCGAACGTGGAGAGAAACGGATATCGCGCCGCTAGACGTGGAACAAGCACTTCTAGGTCAAAATGTGGAAATCATCGAGGACTATCCCGATGACGAAAGGGGTGCCAGTTGCTTGGTTCTCGGCTGGACGGACGATGCGAGACCGCTTCCACTTCCAGGTCTGCCATCCTCCATTGGTAGAGGTAGCTACAGTATATGAGCTCCTCGTTGGCCCGGTAGCCCGCCTGTCAGAATACGGCAATCAACCCCAGCGTAATGATCACGGCAACCAGAATCGCGACGGTGCCGAACCCCAGCACCAGCGCCTGCACGTTCTCTCGCATCGTGGCCAGCACGGCCACACACAGGCCCACCAGCAGGCTCGCCAGCACCTCGACCATCGCCTAAATCGTAGGACACGCGCACCCAGGCTGCCAGTGGCCGCCCCGCCGCCCTCTCAACGCTCGCGCGGCTGCTGCAAGGGGCCCCGGTCGGAGACCCATTCGGCGAGGGGCGCCATCACCAGCTGGGCGAGAGCCAGGAGCGTCGTATCGTAATTCACCCGCCAGCCTGCGTAGGCACGCGGGCCGCTCCCAGACGCGAGTAGACGTCATCGAACTCCTGGCGCGAGATGCTGATCGGGTCATCCGGCTTTGGCGCCGGATTATGCGGAATCCCGAAAAAAGAGGCGATATGGCCCAGCGCCAGGTAACCGGCGCGGATGCAGAGTTCGCCGCGCGGGTTGCGCGGCACGTCAACCGTCGAGGCCGTTAGCGACGCCGCATCCAGCACCGTCCCCGCCGCCGTGATCCAGGAACGGTCGGGCGTGGGTGAGCGGAAAAAGTTGACGGCGGCCAGCGAGGTGTGAGTCTCTTCAAGCTCCTGGAACCACTCCTCCCAGCGCTCCCAGAGGTTGCCCAGCTGGTCCAGGCCGTGGATCCTGCTATAGCGCGCCAGCAGCTCGACCGCAGATGGCGGCGAGCCGGCCCGCACTTCGAGCATGCCAACCGTTGCCTCCCGCCGCGAAAAGGCGCTGTATATCGTGGGCAGATAGGCGATCAAGAGCGCGATAAGGATGAGACCGGCAGCCGATTCGCTGAAGGAGGCCAGCGTGCGCGGAAGGTTGTCGCCCGGCGAAGCGAACCCTAGCGTCAGCAGGGAAGAGCCGCTGAGCGTGAGAGCATCGTGCACGTTGCCGGCTCCCAGAGCCAGGAAGACGCCCGTGTAACCAAGGAGCACCAGCAGCAGCCAGACAAAGACAAGCAGCAGGAGGCCTGAGGGAGCGTACCAGGCCATGAGCCGGTCCGCCCTGTAGTACGAAGCGTAGCGCCACGTCCAGAAATCGAAGATGCGGCGCACAGCCAGGAATACCAGGCGCGCCACGCGGTCGCGCGCGCTTCGCGGCACGACCAGAACACGCATCGCCGAGAGAATAGCGACCAGGACCAGGACGACACCGCCCGCCGCGGCGAGCAGATGAAGGATGACTGTCACTGATCTCGTCCCTGGTTGCTTCGGCGGCGGCCGGCGCAGGCAGGCATTAGGAACAATTATAGAGGCTTGGTAGAGGCCATCCCGCTGGTCCACCCGAAACGGAGCTGTCATCCCGACCGGAGTCCTTCCCACGGAAAGGCGGTCGCTCCGCGCCGGCAAGGAAGTCATGAATCGCTCGGCGGGCGCGATCGGATATGGCGGGCTGCAAGCGCTATCGGCCATAATCGAACCTGCGATGGACTTTGACCTGGCGCGGCGGCTGGCGCAGCCCAACGGCACAAAGATCCTGCTCTTCGTAATGGACGGCCTCGGAGGCCTGCCGCACCCGGAGACCGGCCGCACGGAGTTGGACACGGCCTACACTCCGCACCTCGACATGATCGCCCGTGACAGCGCCTGCGGCTTCACCGTCCCTGTCGCCCCGGGCGTCACACCCGGCAGCGGGCCCGGCCACCTCGCCCTCTTCGGATACGACCCGCTCGTTTACAACATCGGCCGGGGCGCGCTTGAGGCCGTCGGCATCGATTTCGACCTGCAGCCGGCCGACGTCGCCGCCCGCGGCAACTTCTGTACCGTGGATGAGGCTGGGCGCATTACCGACCGCCGCGCAGGCCGCATCAGCACCGAGCGCTGCGCCGAGATCGTCTCCGAGCTCCGCGAAATCAGCCTCGACGGCGCTCAGCTCGTCGTGGAGCCTGTCCGTGAGCACCGCTTTGTGCTCGTCCTCCGCGGGGACGGCCTTTCCGACGCCGTCGCGGATACCGACCCGCAGGCCGAGGGCGCGCAGCCTTTGCCGGTGAGGGCGACCGCGCCCGAAGGAGAAGCAACAGCGGCCATCGTCCGCGACTTCGTGCAGAAATCGAAATCCATCCTTGCCGATAAGCATCCCGTCAACGCGCTCCTCCTGCGTGGCTTCGCCAAACGCCCGGACTGGCCGCCGCTATCAGAAGTATTCAAACTGAACCCCGCAGCGGTCGCCTACTACCCCATGTACCGAGGGCTCGCCCGGCTCGTTGGTATGCAGACGCTGGCTGTCGGCCCCGGCCTCGGGGACAGCCTGGCGACGCTGCGCGAGAACTGGGAGCGATTCGATTTCTTCTTCGTCCACTACAAGTACACGGATACCGCCGGCGAAGACGGCAATTTCGACCGCAAGGTGGCTAAGCTGGAGGAGGTGGACGCCGCGATCAACGGCTTCGTCGAACTGGAGCCGGACGTCCTCATGATCGGCGGCGATCACTCAACACCCGCCGTCATGGCCGCCCACTCCTGGCATCCCGTGCCCTTCCTGATGCGCTCCAAAAACGCCCGCGCCGACGAGTGCGATGCCTTTAACGAGCCGGCCCTGGTCAAAGGCAGCCTCGGCACTTTTCCGGCAAAGGAAGCGCTGCCGCTCGCCCTCGCCCATGCCGGACGCCTGCAGAAGTACGGCGCTTGATGGCCGCTCGCACACCCGTCATCGCCGGCAACTGGAAGTGCAACCTGCGCCTCGACTCCGCCTTCGAGCTGGCGACTGCCCTGCGCGAACGCATCGACGATATCGAAGGAGTGGAGAAGATCGTCTGCCCTCCCTTCGTACTCATCCCTTCTGTTGAAGTAGCGCTCTCTATGTCCTCGATCAAGGTCGGCGCCCAGGACGTTCATTGGGAGGACGACTCGGCGGCCACCGGCGAAATCGGCCCCCAACAGCTCGAAGAGCTCGTCGATTATGTGATCATCGGCCACTCGGAGCGCCGTCACCGCTTCGGCGAGACCGACCAGATGGTGAACCGGAAGCTCCAGGCCGCGCTCGCCGCTGGTCTCCAGCCCATCATGTGCATCGGCGAAACATTGGACGA
>VBJS01000233.1 GCA_005880055.1 Chloroflexota bacterium
CAACTGCTACGTAGGTGTTTCGGCTTCGCCCGTAGAAGCCGGACCCCTTTACGTTTACCGCAATCGGTTTATCGATACCAAGCTTGCTGCCTTCAAGCTTGGCTGGGAGACCAGCTCCTCGGTTGGGCCGGCCTACTTCTATCACAACTCAGTTTACTCGGAGGTGCCCGGTTCAAATGGCATCACTGATTATGGCGGGCACCTGGGCAGCAACATGGTGTTCCGCAACAACGCCATCTTCGTCCAGCGTTACGCCTTGGAATTGAGCGGCCTGCAAGTGAGCCTGGACCACGATAACTTGCAGACGCCGGGTTCTAAATACGCGGTCTGGCAGGGCGCGGAGTACTCCGGCCTGGGGGATTTCCAGGGCGCAAGTGGCCAGGAAGCAAGCGGCATACAGGCGTTGGAAGGCTTTGCAGCACCTCCGCTGGACCTGAGCCTGGCTGCCACAAGCCCAAATATTGACGCCGGCGTTTCTCTACCCGGTTTTAATGACGACTTCTGTGGCGCGGGTCCAGACATCGGCGCTTTGGAGCTGTGCCCACCGGCAACCGTTCCTCCAGCGCCGGACAGCCTGCCCGTCTCTCCCGTCCCGACATCTGTCGGTTCTGGCTCGACTATCGCGCCGACCCCGAGTCCGGACAACGATGCGGGACACGGCAATAGCGATTGCGCTCACTTCATCGTAATCTGCCTCAACGGGTCGCACCAAAACGACCCCATCACGATGCTAGAAACCCAACTGGACAGCAAGCCTTACGCCTGACAGCCGTTTGACGGGGCGCCCGACCTCAACACACTGCATCTCGACTTGGCCGAGCGCCGGCTGTCGTCGTATGACATGCGGCATTCAGGCGGCTCATCTTCTTTGCTGGGGTAGTCCGACCGAGCGGCTTTAAACACAAAGCCCGCAAGCCGCGGTTATCGGCTTACGGTGCCCGCCTGTGTGGTCATAGCGTCATCCCCGGTTGGGGAAGAAACGATGCGTTGTACAATCCGCATAATGGAGGGCGATGTACGCTACTGCACAACAGCGGACGGCGTTCGTATCGCTTACACAGTCACGGGAACGGGCGCGCCGCTAGTATGGGTCGCCGATATTCTGGCGAGCCATGTCCAGCGAGAATGGAGCCTGCCCGTCCTCCGCGAATATTACTCCGCCGCCGCGAGCCGGCGAACCCTCATACGTTTCGACTCTCGGGGATCGGGGCTCTCCGACCGAGAAATCGAGGATCTCTCGCTCGAGCCTCGCGTGCGAGATCTGGAGGCTGTTGCCGATAGCCTGGGGCTAGGGGAGTTTGCGCTGCTTGGCGACGACCCTATCTCGGGATGGGTCGTTGTGACATACGCCGTGCTTCATCCTGAAAGAGTCTCCCATCTGATCCTTCAGGACTGCTGCGTCAGCGCCTCTGACTTCACTTCTGTCCCATCTGCAGAGACACTTACAGAGCTGCTTATGAGGGACTGGGAGATGTTCACCGAGAACGTCGGCTCCCTGCAGTTCGGCTGGGCAGCGCCACAAGCCCGTGAGTTTGGGCAATACATAAGGACCTGCGTGACGGAGCAGACTGTCAAACGCTCCTACGCCGCCCTTTTTTCGGTAGACGTCAGCAGCATTCTTCCCTCGGTCAAGGCACCCACGCTTGTACTCGGCCACACTGCCGTTCGGACCCAGCCTGTCAGTATGAGCAAAGATCTCGCCGCCCTGATCCCCGATGCCCGCGTCCGAGTGATCGAAGGTGGGTGGGGAGACAATATCCGCGACGCGGTTGACGCGATTCATGAGTTCTTGGGCGAAGATGCGAGCACACCCGGACCGGCCGTCACAGAATCGCTCCTGACAGCGCGTGAGGCCGAAGTGTTGAGTCTGTTGGCAGGTGGTTACTCGGGCAAGGAGATCGCGGCACGGCTTACCGTCAGCCTCTCCACTGTGCAGCGGCACATCGCAAACATCTACGCAAAGATCGACGCACGCGGCAGGGTGGATGCCGTCTCATACGCCATAAAGCACGGCCTCGTGCAGCAACGCGGCGCTTAGGCGTCTACATACTTCGTATCAATCTGCCGGGGCCGGCGCTGTTTTTCTTCTGATTTATCCTTCGTTTTGAGGATGGCGTCGCTTTCCGAACGGCTTACACTCACTCCAATGAAATTAGGTAGGAGGTAGAGCTATGAAATGGGGGCTAGCAATTCTGATAGGAGTGCTGGCGGTCGTGGGCGCAGCGGCGGTCTACGCCGGTAATGACGGAGCCGAGCACGCCTCGGCCGTGCTTAAGGACCCGGCGGGGGAGATAATCGGTGACGCGCGGTTCGTCGAGGATTCGGCCGGTATCGTACATGTCAACGTGCACGTGAAGGGGCTCTCTCCCGGCGAGCATGGCATCCACATCCACGCCATCGGCGCCTGCACACCAACGTTTGCTGCGGCCGGGCCGCACCACAATCCCCTTGGCCACCAGCACGGCCTCGAGAATCCCCTCGGACCGCACGCCGGCGATCTCGAAGCGCTGA
>VBJS01000046.1:0-28029 GCA_005880055.1 Chloroflexota bacterium
GGCGAGGTCTTCACGACTCAAGCGGGCATTCACCAGGCCGGCGTGGCGCGACAGGAGGAAGCGCCGGGCGGCTTGATTTACCTGGCCTACGACCCGCTGAGCGTTGGGCGCAGGGAGGCGGAGCGCAACCTGATCGGCGCCATGTCCGGATCCGAAGGGATCGTGGCGGTGCTGAACCAGATGGCGCAACAGCGAGGCCTCGAGGTTCGCTTTACGAACACGAGCCGCGTGGTAAAAGAGATCTATGACAGGGTGCAAGCCGCGTACGACGGAGAGTACGACGCGGCGACGGACAAATGGCGCAATTATCGGACAACGTTCTTCACGCCCGAGGAGGTGTGGAAGATGGCCTCGATCAGCATGGGGTTGCAGGGGAGGAGCTAGGGCTTTGACAGCACGTTGCGACTTCCCACCTGAGGAATCGCCGTTGCCGCAACCCCAAACGCCGCGCGCGGGAGCCGCCTGATGGTCCGCTACGCCCAGGTCACCGGCTGGGGCATGTACGTGC
The DNA here is from genome assembly GCA_005880055.1 of Chloroflexota bacterium. Classification (GTDB taxonomy): domain Bacteria; phylum Chloroflexota; class Dehalococcoidia; order SM23-28-2; family RBG-16-64-32; genus VJS01. Next base: position 509 of record VBJS01000046.1, read on the forward strand.
CCTCCACTGTGATTACCAACGATGCGTTCGTGCGCATGAGGCTTGAGACGACAGACGACTGGATTACCAGCCAGACGGGCATCGAGCAGCGGCGCCTCGTGAGCCACGACGAGGCGACGTCCGACATGGCTCTGAAGGCGGCGCGGGAGGCGTTGCGCGTAGCCGGCGCTCACGCCGGTGATATAGATCTCATCGTTCTGGCGACCTGCACGCCGGACCACGTGATGCCGGCCACGGCGTCGATCGTGCAGGAGCGCCTGGGCGCCCGCGACGCCGGGGCGGCCGACGTCAATGCCGCCTGCGCCGGCTTTACATATGCGCTCAGCCTGGGCGCGGCCCAGATCGAGTCCGGCCGCGCGAAACAAGTGCTGGTCATCGGCGCCGACGAGCTGTCGATCCATCTCAACTGGAAGGACCGCAGCACCTGCATCCTGTTTGGCGATGGCGCAGGCGCTGTCGTCCTACGCGCCGGGAAGGAACCCGGCGTCATGTCTTCGACGATGGGGTCTGACGGCTCGGGCGCGGGCCTTCTCACCATTCCCGGTGGGTCACGGGCCCGCGTCAACGGCAACGCCGCCGCCGCCGATGGCTACCTGCAGATGAACGGGCCGCAGATCTTCCGCTGGGCCACGCAAAAGATGAGCAACGCGGCCGAGAGGGTAATCCGCTCCTCGGGCCTCAAATCCGACCAGGTGGACCTCTTCATCCCGCACCAGGCGAACATGCGCATCATAGAGGCCACGGCCAAGCGCGTCGGCCTGGCGCCCGAACGCGTCTACGCCAACGTGGGGCGGTACGGCAACACGAGCGCGGCTTCTATCCCCATCGCGCTCTGTGAGGCGCTCGATGCAGGGATGCTGAAGGCCGGCGACAACCTGGTGCTCACGAGTTTCGGCGCCGGGCTATCCTGGGCGGCTGTCGCCCTGCGCTGGACCGTCGCGGCGCCTGCTCACCGGCCGCCGTGGGCGCCGCTTCGCCGCACGCTAGAGAGCCAGGTGGCCGCGATGCGCTCGGCGATCAAGCGGCAAGAGCGCAAAGTCCGGGCCAGCATCGACGAGCGTCTGGGCCGCTAGTAACGGTTGGCCGCTCAGCGGCCGGCGAGGACGAGGTCCGACCGCTTGCCCCACTTGCGCAGAAAGCGATAGAAGTTGCGCTTGCTGAGCGCATCGCGCTCCTGGGGAGGCGTCGCGTTCCAATCGACGTGCTCGTGCTTGATCAGCGGCAGGTTGGTGTCAATCACCGCGCGGTAGCCGCGGTTGCGAACGGCGAAGCTGAAGTCGAGGTCCAGGTGCCGGTAGAAGCGGTACTTCTCATCCAGCAGCCCGGCCTCGCGGACGACGTCGCGCCGAAAGGCCATGATGTACCCCTCCACGGCGTCTACGTTTCCCGATTCGATCGCTTCCTCAAACGATCTCAGGTCACCCGTCGTCACACCCCAGCGGCCGGCAATGCCGATGGTGTGGTCGTCCAGTGTGCGGGCCAGCGGCGTCAGAGCATCGCCCGTCATCTCCACGCTCGTGTCGATCAAGACCAGCACCCTGCCGCGCGCCTGGCGGAGGCTGACGTTGCGTCCGGCCGCCGTGCCGAGGAAATGGTCGGCGTGGAAGGCTCTCGCCCGGGGTGCTTTGCTCCCGAACTCATCTATTTCGCTCCGGCAATCGTCATCAAAGCCGTTGTCGACCACGATGATCTCGGCGCGCTCCGGTAGAAAGCGGCGGACCGATTCGAGACAACGCATCAACTGAGGGCAGCCGCGCCGCGCGACGATACCCACGGAAATTTCCAGCTCAGGCTCTCTGGCTATGAGCGATTCGACGTCTTCACTGGAAGAGAGGCCCGCCTCGTGGCGCCGCCAGGCCGGCTGTGGACGCACCTGTGTGCCAGCACGGGTGTCGCGCACTTCGTAGCCGGCCTCGATCAGTTCCGCCCGTATGGGGTCCGCTTCCCGATAGCGCTTCCTGCGCCTGAGCGTTTGACGCTCCGCCACGCGTTCGCGCACCGATTCCGGCACTTCCGTTTCTGTCGCCGGCGCCGTCAATTGCAGGCCTAGCAGCCGGTCGAAGTCGGCAATGAGCTCTTGCTTAAGTTCGCCGGAAATGTCGCAGAGCGCTGCCCGCCAGGCAACGGCAGTCGCCCTCGGCAGGTTCAGATCGTCTGCTGCTGCCTGCCAGAAAGCGGCCCGCAGGCGCTCGGCCTCAGCCTTCCCGTTGCGGCTTGTGCGCCTGTCTGACTCGGACAAGGCCCCTCGCAGCCGATCGAGGCCTCTCTGCGCAGAACGAAGGGCGGACCAGGTGAAGTTGAGGCGCGCGCGGTAGTGGGCCTGAGCGCAGAGATAACGGAAGGCCAGCGGCTCGAAGCCGCGGCGTTCGATGTCCGAAAGCGTGTACACGTTGCCCGTGGATTTCGCCATCTTCAGCCCGTCGACCAACAGGTGTTGGCCGTGCATCCAGTAGCGGACGTGGCGTTGGGCGAAGGCGGCCTCGCTCTGGGCAATCTCGTCCTCATGGTGCGGGAAGATGTTGTCGACGCCGCCGGTGTGGAAATCGATCTCTCGTCCCAGGAACGCCGCCGCCATCGCCGAGCACTCGATGTGCCAGCCGGGAAATCCCTTGCCCCACGGGCTGGGCCAGGCGAGCGTGCGGCCCGTTTCGGCGGCCTTCCACAGTGCGAAGTCCCGCTGGTCGCGCTTCAACGGATCCGCCTCCGCACGAACGCCTTCTTCGAGGCCGGCCGCTTGCTGGAGACATCAAAGTACACATTCCCGCCCACCTCGTAAGCGTAGTCACGGGAGATGAGGGTGGATGTTAGCTCGATCATTCCGTTGATGTTGTCGGAGGCCCTGGGGAAGACGTGAGCGGGCAGAATGCCGAGTTTACGCTCGTCATCGAGGAAAGCATCGGTATAAAAGGCCGCGATCTCGCGCGGCGTCTTGCCCTCTGCCAGGGCGGCGGCGATGACTTTGTCCTCGCCGCGCTCCACCATGTCCTGCCGCATGTGTCCAACGTCCGTGATGTTCTTCACATGCGTTACGCCGTAGCCCTGCGCTTCGAGAAAGCGTCTCAACCAGTCCGCCATCAGGTATGACCGCAGGTTGCCGATGTGGGCGTAGCGATACACGGTTGGGCCGCAACTGTACATCGTCGCGCGGCCGGGCTGCAGCGGGGCGAACGGCTCTTTGGAACGGCCGAGTGTGTTAAAGACGGTTAGGACTGGGCTTCGGGACGATGACATCGCGTCTGCTGATGGACCCCAGCCATGCTTGACTGAAGGCGGGCCAACTGCCCTGCCGTTCAGCTGATCTCTCACCCGTGTTCCCCCTCCCAACCAATTTCTACGTCCCCATTATCCCAGAGGATTACCGGCACAGTGAAAGAGTACTTAAGAGCCTCGTCCCACCACTCGGTGCTCTCATCGACGCGCCGTTCCTCGAAGGCGATTTCCCGTTCCTGGAGGGCGGCTCGCGCCTTGTCAGAGGTGGGGCAGTTGCGCAGCGTGTAGATAATCGTCTGGCTCATGGGGCGGCCCTTCGCGGCCATTCTACCATCATGAAACCACGGCGTTGCCCCGCGATTATTGACGCAAATCGTACGACGTTCACACCCGTATATGCTTCCAGCGCCCCCGGCGGAAACGCAGGAACATGAGGAGGGCACGCGTGTTTATGTCCAGTACGGCACCCAGCCACGCCCCCGGAACGCCCAGGCCAAACGTAATCGCCAGGAGGTAAGCGGGCACAAGACGTACCAACCATGTTGTGCCCGCCATGATTGCGAGCACTGCGCGCGTATCGCCGGCGCCTCGCAGGGCCCCGCCCAACGTCAGGCTGATCGCGATCGCAGGGAGGGCGAAGGCGAAGATGAAGAGCAGCTTGCTGCCAATGTCCACGACTTCGTCCTCGGTTGGCCCGCCGACGAAGAGGCCGGTGATCTGCCGCCCGAAGAGCGCCATGAGGATTCCCATTATTCCCATGAAGACTAAGGCGTAGCGCATGGTTACATACGCGGACCGCTCAGCGAGGTCGGGTCTTCCCGCCCCCAGACTCTGCCCGACAAGGGCGCTGGTGGCCACGCTAAGGGCGAAACCGACGTTGAATGTCAGCCCCTGTATGGCCAATGTCACTCCGTGTGCTGCTAGGGCGGTGGTCCCGAGGCTGGCGATGATCCGCGTGTACAGCATGAAGGCGATATTGAATTGCACCTGCTCAACTCCGGCCGGTACACCGACGTTCAGCATTCGGCCGGCCTCTGCCGCATCAAACCGCTGGCGCAGGGGCCTCCAGTGGACACCCCTCCGGCGCAGGATGAGAACCGAGAGCACTAGCACGCAGCCGATCATGGCGCCGCCTGCAAAGCCGCCTCCGGAGCCGAGGACGTTCAGCTTTGGCGCAGGGCCCGCCCCGTTTATGAGGGTGTAGGCGATCAGGATGTTGGCGATGTTGACCAGGATGCCCGTGATCATGGGCGTCCGCGTATCGCCGGCGCCCTGTTGGGAGGCGTTCCCGGCATAGATGAGCGACCAGAACGGCATCCCCACTGAAGCGGCCTTGAGGTAAACCGTTCCCTGGTGCTTCGCCCCCTCCTCGGCGCCCAGCATGCCAAGCCCCCAGCCGCCGAAGAACCACATGAGGAGACCAATTGCCGCTCCCCAGAGCAACGCCATGAGCAGCGCGTTGTGCAGCGTCTTCGAGGCAAGGTGGACGTCACCGGCGCCGACGCGCCGCGCAATAATCGCCGTCGAGCCGACGCCCACCGCCATCATGCCGGCCTGCGAGAACCAGAAGATCTGCCCGGCCAGCCGTACCCCGGCAAGCGCGTCCTCACCCAGGTGGCCCACCAGCGCCGTATCGACCAGCTGCACCATGGAGAAGCTGACCTGTTGCACTACCACAGGCCAGGCCAGGCGCAGCACGGAGCTAATTAGCTTCGACTCGTCGATGACGGTCGGGGCAGAAATCGTCGTTTCGACGGTTTCGCTGGACAATGGGCAGCCTTTCGCGAACTGGGGGCGGGGACGCGTCCCATTATGGCAAAACGCGTCTGCCAATCGGAAGCACCCGGCTGCCGACGCGCCGTTCTCCCTATAACGATTGACATGCCTGGGGCGTCACTTATGATGAACGGCGGTAAGCTGCAGAAGGACCGCGCCCTTGCGCTTTGTGAAGACCCCCGACGAGATCAAGAAGATCCAGTCTGTTTACGCACGCTGCCAGTTCCTGGGCGCGCGCACTCTCTCCGTGGCGTTCGAAACAACTTCGGCCGCTGTACGAGCGCTGCTGCCGCCACCGCTCGAGCCCACCGCCGAACCCCTGGGCCTGGCTTCGATAGGAGAGGTAAGCAGCTCCAATTGCGTTGGGGCGTTCAAATCCGGCGGCCTCTTCATCCGTGCGCGTTACCGCGATATCATCGGCAACTATTGCCTCGTCATGCCCACTTCAACCCCGGAGGCGATGACGTTCGGCCGGGAGTTGTTCGGTGAGCCACGGAAGATGGCGAAGATAATCTTCGAGCGGCAAGATGAGTTCGTCTGGGGTTCAGCCGAGCGACAGGAGGTCCGATACCTGAGTCTCAGAGGCCGTCTGACGGGGATGGCCGCTACCGGCCGCTACGAGACTTCCGACTTCTTCTTCAAATACTCGCCGCGGGCGGACGGCATCGGATTCGATTCGCCGCCGCAACTGGTGCAGGTGCTCCGGGATACGAACATCGAGGCGGCGCGGCGCGGGAGAGGCGAGCTTATCCTGCGGGACTCCCCGCATGATACAGTGGCTGATATCCCCATCACCCAGGTGATCGAGGCCGTGTATACAGAGAGCCATGTGTACAACAGCGCCAGAGTGCTATGCGAGGTAGATCCGGAGGCGTTCCTTCCGTACGCCTTCGCCAAGGCTGATGCTTTCGAAGTGGTGAACCAGGGAACGCTGCTACACGCCCAGGCTGCGCGCAAGACCCGGGCCGGCAGAGGGCAGTGGCGAAATCAGGGCTAGCCGCGCGGAGGTGAGCGATGCCGGACGCCGAAGGACACAAATGGTTTGCTGTGGTCTGGGACCGGATGGTGAAAGCGGAGAACAGCGCGATAAGGCAGCTGCGCGATGACACCGTGAAGGGGCTGCAGGGACGGGCCTTAGAGATCGGCTGTGGGAACGGCGCCAACTTTGCGCGGTACCCGGACTCCGTCACGGAGCTTCAGGCCACTGATCCCGACCCGTACATGCTGGAGCGGGCACGGGCGAGAGCGCACGAGCTCGGCCGGAAGATTGAGGTCCGGAAGGCGCCAGCAGAGCAGCTGCCGTATGAAGATGCATCCTTTGACGCGGTTGTGGCGACGCTTGTCCTTTGCACGGTGGCTGACCAGGCGCGGGCGTTGCTTGAGATCCGGAGGGTGCTCAAACCGGGAAGGGATCTGAGATTCTTCGAGCATGTACGGTACGAAGGTCGTCTTGCTGCCTTGATGCAGGACCTGATCAGACCCGTCTGGCGCTGGTGCGGCGCGGGCTGCCACCCGAACCGCAACACCGCCCAAGCGATTGAGGATGCCGGCTTCCGAATTACCGCACTGCGCCGCGTGACACCGGAGCCGCCGATCCCGCCGATGTGGTTCAGCCGGCCGTGCATCCAGGGCCGCGCCGCTGCACCCTAGCCGTGCCGCGCGGTTCGCTCCCGTCCGATAGTCTGACGCTTCCGAATAGCCGCGTACCCGTTGTCGCGCGACCGGATGTGCTGGTTGCCGGGGGCGGTTCCGCCGGGCTTTCTGCGGCAGTAGCGGCGGCACGAAACGGGGCCGATGTCCTTCTCCTGGAGCGCTTCAGCTACCTTGGCGGTTTGGCCAGCGGTGGCTTGATCATTCTTCTTCTGACAATGGACGACGGGGCCGGGCGGCAGGCCGTCGGCGGCCTCTGCCAGGAGCTGGTGGACCGCATGGAACGCCGACAGGCGATCTACTATCCGCCGCGCTCGTCCTGGAACGACCCCGACCCGAAGCTGGTAGAACACTACGCCCGCTGGGGACTTGTCTGGGGAAGCGGCCCGCATCGCGTCCGCTATTCCGTTGCGTTCGATCCTCAGGCCTTCGTGCTGGCGGCCGATGAGATGGTGAAGGAGGCGGCGGTGCGCGTGCTGTACCAGACGTGGGCCTGCGAGCCTGTCGTCGAGGGGAGAACGGTAACGGCGCTGGTGATCCAGAACAAGGCGGGTCGACAGGCGATCATCCCCAAGGTCGTGATCGATGCCACCGGAGACGGCGACATTATCGCGGCCGCTGGCGAGCGGTTCGAGCTGGAGCGAGTGCACCCCTGGCTGTGGTTCCTGATGAGCGGCGCTCAGTTGCCGGAACCCAGCGCCGAGCGCCGCGGCCTCTACTTTCAGACGCCCGGCAAGGGACACGTCCTGGTGCCCTGGGGAGGCGAAGCGCGAACCACCCACAAGATAGACGCTACCAACCCGGACGAGGTATCCGCCGCCCTGGCCGAATGCCGACAACTGGTGGCAGAGGAAGCCGGCCGGCTGAAGCAAGGCACGCCGGGGTTCGAAGATGCCTACGTATCGATGACCGCCGACCAGCTGGGCATCACCGAATCGCGGCGGCTCCAGGGGGAATACGTGATGACGCGCGACGATCTGGACCGCGAGTTCCCGGACGCTATCGCGAGGACCGGTCACTGGACGAAGTACGACTGCGTGTACAACGTGCCCTACCGTAGCCTGCTACCGTTGGGGCTGGATAACGTGCTTGTTGCCGGCCGCTGCATCTCCGTGGACCACCGAGTACACCACGCGACGAAGGAGATCCCGCCCTGCATGGCGACCGGGCAGGCGGCAGGCACGGCTGCGGCGTTGGCCGCGCGCGAGGGCGGCAACGTTCGGCAAGTGCCGGTCAGCACGTTAAGGAAGCGCCTGCTTGAGCAGGCGGCGATCCTAGGCTAGCCGCAGGCTACTCGGACGTGTCGGCTTCGATGGAGCGCAGCCGCCTTACGAGCACAGGGAGCATGGAGACGGCGATCTCGGGGTGGTTCTTCATCTCGGCCATAAAGTCCCAACGGGTCATGGCTAGGCACTCGCTGTCCTCCACGGCACGGACGGTGGCGTTGCGGGGAAAGCCTTCGAACAAGGCCATTTCGCCGAAGAAGTCCCCCGGGCCGAGCGTGTTGAGGACCTGGGGCGAGCCGCCATCGGCGCCGCGCACAACCTCCACCTTGCCGGAGCTGATCACGAAGAAGCCGGCCGCCTGGTCACCCTCCTTGATGATCACCTCGCCCGCCCACCATGAGCTTGGACAGCCTTTCGAGGTCACGGCGGCCAAGTTCGGAGAAAATGGGGACATTCTTGAGCATCTCTTCGCGGCCCATGTAAGCCCTCCAGCGCGTCCTCGTATCAGATGCGCCATTATTAGCAGACTATGTTAGGGCAGTCAACAACGCGTACGTGAGGCGCGGCGTCTGGCGCTGATCGTACAACTGAACCCTGGGAAATGGAGCCGCTAGCGCTATAGGAGCGTCCGGTCTCCGTCGTGCGGATGCGCAGCTTTCCGCCGCGCGGTGCTAGAAGCGCCCGGGAGGCGAGTTGAAGCCGCGGAAGGGCCTATCGTTCTGTTGCCAGCGTTTGAGATTCAGTACCTTCTTGACCTCTTTGGGCACGATGCGTCTCGTGGATGGCTCGGCCGGCTCCCATTGCTTGGTAATGTCCCTGAAGCGATCGTTTGTCATATCCCCTCTTCCGCTTTGCTGATACCTGTTGCTGGAATCATTCTGTCACGCTGATGGTGAATAGCTTGGTTAACCAATTCTTGACTTGAGTAAAGAGACGGTAAATAAACGGTTACGCTTCTCGCTGACGCTCACAATATCGATATCGGATCAACGTCAACCGTCCAGCCGCGCCGCAGCGGAAATCCGCGCAGGATAGTGGCAGGATCGCTGCCCCGAAGCAGAATGTTCCAGCGCCAGCGTCCACGCACCCGGTGGGCGAACGCCGGTGACGGCCCCAGGATATCGATGTTCGCAAGTCCCAGGTCCCGGCGCTTCTGCTTCAGTTCCTGGGCCGTCGCCGCTGCCTGCTCGCGGGCGTATTCTGCTCCGGTATGCGAGAAGGTGATCATCGCGAGCCGTCCAAACGGCGGGTAGCCGAGCCTCCTGCGGAAGGCGATCTCGCGCTCTGCGATGCCCCGGTAGTCGTGCCGGGCGGCGGACTCTATGGCCGGGTGCTCCGGAGTATACGTCTGGATCACGACCCGTCCCCCCTTGGCGCCCCGGCCTGCTCTCCCGGCGACTTGCTCCAGGAGCTGGAAGGTCCGCTCTCCGGCCCGAAAATCAGGCAGGTGAAGACTGGTATCGGCGGAGATCACCCCGACGAGCGTGACCAACGGCATATCCAGCCCCTTCGCCACCATCTGCGTGCCGATCAGCACGTCCGCCTCGTGGGCGAGGAACCGCGCAAGGATGGATTCATGCGTGTCGCGACCGCGCGTCACATCGCGGTCCCAGCGAAGGGTGCGGGCTGCCGGGAACGCCTTCTTCACCTCTTCCTCTACTCGCTCAGTACCCAAGCCCAGCATTCGGATGCGATCGCCTTCACACCTGGGGCAGCTCGCGGGGAGCGGCGCACGCCGGTTGCAGTAGTGGCAAACAAGCGCGCGTTCCGGCTCATGGTACGTCAGGGCGACCGAGCAGGAGCGGCATTCGGCGACATAGCCACAATCCCGGCACTGGACGAACGACGCTGTGCCGCGACGGTTCAGAAACAGCACTACCTGCTCGCCCGAATCGAGTGCCTCCTGGATGCCGCGAGCCAGCGGGCGGCTGAAAATGCTGCGATTCCCGGCCTTCAACTCCTCGCGCAGGTCTACCACCTCCACGCCCGGAAGGGGGGCCGTTTCCACGCCTCCGCCCGCGGCGGGACGGACCCGCTCCGGCAGCTCAAGCAGTTGGTCGTCGCCCTCCTGCGCTCGAAAGTAGCTCTCGACATCCGGAGTCGCCGACCCGAGCACCAGAACCGCGCCGGCGAGACAGCATAACTCGCGGGCGACACGCCCAGCGTGGTAGCGAGGCGACGAATCCTGCTGCTTGTACGTCCATTCGTGCTCCTCGTCGATGATTAGGAGGCCGAGGTCCGGCTGCGGGGCCAAAAGCGCGCCGCGAGGACCGACCACCACGTCAAAACGACCGTCGCGCACTGCCTGCCACATGTCAAAGTGTTCGCCCAGGGACAGGCCGCTGTGCATGACTGCGACTCGCCTGGGGAAGCGTTCCGCAAACCGGCGTACGGTCTGCGGCGTGAGCGATATCTCCGGTACGAGAACGATCGCTCGCTGCCCGAGGGACACCGCCTTATCGAGCGCAGCCAGGTATACCTCCGTCTTGCCGCTGCCTGTGACGCCGTGGAGCAAGAATCCCGCCGGTTGTCCCGAGGCGCGTGCCTCCAACGCCCGGGCTATCGCCCGCGCGGCCGCCTCCTGCGCCGGCGTCAGCCTGGGAGGCGCGCGATGGGCAAACTCGCGCCCAGCCAGCGGGTCGCGCAGCAATGAGATCTCCTGAGTCACAGCAATTCCGCCGTCGGTTAGGTCGCGAGCGAAGGCGGGCGTAAGGCCTGACGCGCGGGCGCGCGACAGCGGCATCTCCTCTTCGCTGATCAGCAACTCCAGCAGGCCGGCGCGCCGTAGCGCAAGAGCGGAGCCATCCGCCCGCAGTTCATCCGCCCGATGGCGGGCCGCCGCGCGGTCAGAGAGCCGGATTACACGAACCGCCTTCGGTCTCGCGGAGGGCGGCCTCAAGCGGTAGATGCGCTCCAGGCAACCGCATCGCAGAAGCGACGCGACGATGGCGGCGGCGCGCTTCCCGATGGCCTTTCGAACTTCTTCTTGAGCGACTTCGCCGCGCTCGATGACGAGGTTGAGAAGCGCGGCCTCTTCATCCGAGAGACCGAGAGCGCCGGTTTCGTCCGCTGTTAACCTCGGCCGTAACAATGTGAGCGGACGCTGCCTCGAGCCCGGCGGCAGCATGAGGCCGATGCAATCGAATAACGGGGCCAGGTAGTACTCAGACATCCAGGCGGCCAGCCCGACATGCGCCGCCGAGAGCACCGGGCGCGATTCGATCAGCGCTGCTATGTCGCGCGTTTCGCTGACCGGCGAATCTTCTCTCACCGCCATGACGACGCCCTGGAGCGTGCGCAAGCCGAACGGTACGTACACCGCCTGTCCCGGCTCGACTCGGAGGCTATCAGGAATGCGGTAGGTGAACGTTTGAAGCAGGGGGACAGCCGCGTTCACCGCGACGTCGGCAAAGGGCATTTCGAGGCCAGTATATCGGCGTTACGGCGAAAATCGGACGAGCTTGGCACTGGTCCGACCATCGGGGAGAGCATTTCGGCCGGGCGCGAGGCGGCATGTCAGATTGGGCGCAGCGTCAGCCTGAAGGCAATCACTCCTTGTACGCCGCCTGCTCCTCGGCCGCAGTAGAGGATACGAACGCCTCCCAGTGTCCCATGCGTAGTCTGTCCCAACGTGCCCACCCGCGAATGATATCGGGGGACACCCCGAACCCCCGGCCTCGCTCGGTCCGCACCGCTCTGTTCGGCGCAGACAATGCCAGCCTCGCCGACGGCGGAATGATGCGGGGACCGACCATCGCTAGATTCCTGGGGCTCCCGCCCGTTCCCCTTCGACGCCGGCTATAGCCGGGCTCAGAGCAGGCTTCCGTCCGCCCGCCCCCTCGGAATGAGAATGGGCAGACCTGCGTTCGGAGGCGATCACTCCTTGGAGGCCGGCTGCTCCTCTGCTGCTACTTCAACGGCAGGCAATTCCGGGCTTTCTTCGTCGGCGGGGTTCGGCTCAGCGTCGCTTGCCTCAGCAACGGGCGTAGCTTCTTCCCCGAGCGATTCCTCGGTGGTGGCAGCTTCTTCTTCCGCCTCTTCCGCTCCCGCAGCGTCTTCATCCAGAGCTACGACCTCGGCGCCTTCCGCTTCGTCCTCTGCCATCGCCTCCGCTTCGTCGTAATCCGGGCCGCCTCGTGTCGAGGTCAACTCCTCGAAACGCGCCCTGGAGCCGGCCTTGATGCGCGCCGCCTTGCCAACGCGCTCACGCAGGTAGTAGAGCTTGGCGCGGCGAACGCGCCCCACGCGCACGACCTCTACCTTATCTATAAGAGGCGAGAAGTAGGGAAAGACCCGCTCCACGCCGATGCCGTGGCTGATACGCCGCACAGTGAAGTTCGAATTGATACCGCCGCGGCGGTGGCGAATAACGACGCCTTCAAAGGCCTGGATTCGCTGTCGTTCGCCCTCGATCACTTTGGCGTGGACACGAACCGTATCGCCGGGGCGAAAGGCAGGTATGTTCGCATTCGGTTTCAGGTCGATGTAAGAGTGGAGGTCCATGGCGCAACAGGAGAGAGTGTATCGAGAGGGCAGGTTAGGGGCAACCGACCAGCGGACGCGCATCTACCTCTTGTTGGGGGATTAGCCGGTCACCCTTTATTCTGCCAGCCACGCTTTCTCCTCTTCGGTCAGTTCAGCCGAAGACAGTAAGTCCGGCCGGCGCTGGGTGGTCAATAGGAGGTTCCGGCGCCGGCGCCACTTCGCCACCTTCTGGTGATTGCCAGAGAGGAGCACGTCCGGCACCACCAGGCCTCGGTATTCCGGCGGCCGCGTGTAGTGCGGCGCCTCCAGCAAGCCGTGCGCGAAAGAGTCCTCCTGGGCGGACTGGGCGGAGCCGAGCGCGCCCGGGATCTGCCGCACGACGGCATCCACCACGGCCATCGCAGGTATTTCCCCGCCGGAAAGCACGAAGTCTCCGATGCTGATCTCATCCGTCGCCAGGGCCTCGTGCACCCTCGCGTCAAAACCCTCGTAATGTCCGCAGAGGAGGACCAGCCGCTCCTTGCCTGCAAGCTCTACGGCGGTCTCGTGTTCAAAACGCCGGCCGATGGGCGTGAGCAGGATTACGGGTCCCTGTTCGGGCGCCATCGCCAGCACGGCCTCGGTCGCCTCGAAGGCAGGCTCCGGCTTCATCACCATCCCCGGGCCGCCGCCGTAAACGTAGTCGTCGGCTACTTTGTGGCGCCCTTTCGCCCACTGCCGGATGTCATGCATGTGTATGGAGACGATGCCCGCGTCGACCGCCCGCTTGATGATCGACTCGCTGAAGGGCCCGCGAAACATGCCCGGGAAGAGGGTCAATATATCGATGCGCATGCCCACATCGTAGCGGAACAGCCGCCGTGAATCCCGGCAGCATTGCAGGCTACCGTCGATGCTGCCCCTAAGCCGTTAGCGACCTAACGATCGCTCGCCCAAGCGCGTCTCTCCGCTGACCCGGCGTATCCGAGTTTCGTCTTCCCCATTTTCTCCCACTAGCCGTGACGTCAGCGGGCGCTGCCTACGGGGAGCTCAGGCCGGGGTGCTCAAACGCCTCTCCGCGCAACAACTCCAGGGCGTGATGGAGAACCGGAAGGAGCACCGATAGGTTCTCCCGCACTCCCTTTGGGCTGCCGGGGAGATTCACTATGAGGGTCCGGCCCCGCACGCCGGCCACAGCACGGCTGAGCATGGACATGGGCGTGTGCTTCAGGCCTTCCGCGCGCATGGCCTCCGCTATGCCCGGCACCTCGTATTGGATCACGTCCCGGGTCGCCTCCGGCGTCACGTCGCGCGCGCCAAGCCCGGTGCCGCCTGTCGTGATGAGAACGTCCAACCGCCGGTCGTCCGCCCAGTCCTTCAGGCGTAGCGCGATCACCTCTCGCTCGTCAGGAATGATCTCGTGGCGCGCCACCTGGATATTAGCGCCGGTCAGAAGCTCGCGGATGGCCGCCCCGGAGGTGTCCTCGCGCTCTCCGCGAGCACCCATGTCAGAGACGGTCAGGATGCCCGCGCGGAAAGACATTACAGTTTAGCGGAAAGGCAGAAGTTTCTGGCAGAGGCTATTGACATCGGGGAAGCGAGTGGTATGCTTGCCCATGAAGTGGGAGGAAATGGGGCTGACTCCCGCTTTTCGCTTTTCGGCTCACTCAGACCGCCCGTTGTCCTGAGCACGTCGATTGTAGCACAAACCAGCCACTTTTCAGAAGGACGAGCCGACGGTCGTGCAGTTCTGGGGCCAGTACGAATTTACGCTGGACGATAGGGGCAGGGTCTCTGTGCCGGCGCACTTCCGGGAGCAGTTTGGCGTTCGGGCCGTGCTCACTCTGAGCCCCGACGGTTGCATTGAGGCCTATACGGAGGCCGGTTTCTCCAAGATGTCAGACCAGGTGGCCGCGTTGCCCCGGACGACCTCTGAGGGTCGACAGTCGCGCCGGGACTTCTACGGCCAGACGTTTCAGGCCGACCTGGACCGCCAGGGCCGCATTCTTATCCCTTCTGCACTGCGCCAAAGCGCCGCGCTTGAGGGGCCGGTAATCATCATGGGCAGCCTGGAGTGCCTGGAGATCTGGAACCCAGGACGCCTGCGCGGGTTAGGGAATGACGGCAACGCTTCGCCGGCGGAGCGGGACCGAGGATAAGGGACAGGTGGTTGCAATCTTGTCCCCTGACATGGTCCTGAACCACGCTCCCGTCCTGCTGAACGAGGTTGTTGATCACCTGGCGGTCCAGCCCGGCGGCCGATATGTGGATTGCACGGTTGGGGCCGGCGGTCACGCGGCCGCGATATTAGATGCGGCGGCGCCAGGGGGCCTCCTTTTGGGGTTGGACGCCGACCCAGGCGCCCTGGAGGTGGCCCGCGAAAGGTTGGCAGCCTTCGGCGCGTCCGTCAGGCTGGTTAACGCCAACTTTACCGAGCTCCGGCGGGTCTGCCTGCAGAACAGCCTGGTCCCGGTGCACGGCGTCCTCTTTGACCTGGGGCTGTCTTCGATGCAGCTCGCCGGGGGCAGAGGGTTCAGCTTCCAGGAGGAAGCGCCGCTGGATATGCGCTTTAGCCCCAACCAGGCGCTGTCCGCCTACGAAATCGTTAACCAGTATCGAGAGGAAGACCTGGCTGAAGTGGTCCGGCGGTACGGCGAAGAGCCCGCGGCCCGTCGCATTGCCCGCGCCATCGTCCGCGCCAGGCCGATCGAAAACAGCGCGGCACTCGCATCGGTGGTGTTGCGGGCGCTGCCCGGGCCGCGACGCCGCATACACCCGGCAACCCGAACGTTCCAGGCGCTGCGCATCGCCGTCAACGACGAGCTCGGAGCGTTGCGGGAAGGGTTGCGCCAGGCCAATGAGGTGCTGGGTCACGGCGGCCGCCTGGTGGTCATCTCCTTTCACTCACTGGAAGACCGCATCGTGAAGCAGTTCTTCCAGCAGGAATCACGCGATTGCATCTGCCCGCCAGAGACTCCGGCCTGCGTCTGCGGCCACAAGGCAAGCCTGCGCGTCCTCACTCGCCGGCCGGCGACGGCTGAACGCGAGGAGTTGGCCGCGAACCCTCGCA
Organism: Chloroflexota bacterium; assembly: GCA_005880055.1. Lineage (GTDB taxonomy): Bacteria > Chloroflexota > Dehalococcoidia > SM23-28-2 > RBG-16-64-32 > VJS01. Next base: position 15,905 of record VBJS01000046.1, read on the forward strand.
GCCGCAGCGCCAAGCTACGGGCGGCGGAGAGGATCTAGAGGAGGGCGGCGCACATGGCAACTGCACCACGCACCCAGACAAGAGCGGTGATTGCGGAACTTGTGCAATCGCCCACGCTCCCCGTCCTGCTCATCCTGGCCGCAATGGTCATCGGTATCGCCGCCCTTCTACCGTTGGTACAGTCCAGCGGCGCTACCACCACGGCCGGAAACATCCAGGCGCTAGAGCAAGAGAAGACGTCCTGGCAGGCGCAATTAAGGGAGTTGGAGACCCAGGTTGCGACGCTGGGAAGCCTCAACCGCATCGAGGCCGAGGCCCGAGACCGCCTGGGGATGGAGCCGCCCCAAGTGACGCATTACATCACCGTGGATGTCCCGCCTCCCGAGAGCCAAAAATTGCCCAGCCGCTTCTTGCCGAACGAGCACCCGAAGCCGCAAAGCGAGTCCTCGCTCTGGAAGGACCTGTTCGGATGGATGCTGCCTTAGTGGGAACCGAGAGTGGCTAATCGATCGGGCGGCGTCACCTGGCGGCTGTGGGCTGTTATCGCAGCCATGGGAGTGGGTACGCTCATCATGACCGGCAGGCTTGCGCAACTCCAGATCGTCGATCACCCGCAGTACGCGGAGGAAGCCCGCCTCTCGCACAACGTCGAGCAAACGGTGACAGACCGCAGGGGCGCGCTGCTGGACCGTAACGGCTATCCGCTGGCCGCCAGCGAAGATACCTTCGATGTCATGGTCGAACGCGACGCATGGAAGGCTCGCGCACCGGGAGACGAAGCTGTGAGCAAGTTGACGGGAGTCATCGGCGTACCTGCGCAGCAGCTGCTGGACCAGTTGAATAGCACGGACATCTTCGAGGTGGATGCGGCCCGGAACCTGAGCTTCGAGAAGGCAGAAGCAGTCCGCAAAGCCGGGCTGGACGGTGTGCGCCTGGTGAGCAGCAGCCACCGAGTCTACCCGGAGGGCAACATGGCTGCGCAAGTCCTTGGGTTTGTCGGTCGCGACAGCTCCGGACTGACGGGCCTTGAGGCCGACCTGGACTCGGTTCTGGCAGGCACAAAAGGGAGCTTAACCGCCGAACGCGACGGTCTGGGCCGTGACCTGGCCTTCGGCCGCCGGGAGGAGGTTGCCCCTCAGCCGGGCGCCGATGTCGTGCTTACAATCGACCGCTACATTCAACGCCTCGCCGAGCAGGAGTTGGACCGCACCGTCAAGGAAAACAAGGCCAGCGGCGGCACGATCGTTGTCGTCCAGCCTAAGACCGGCGAGATCCTCGCGATGGCGAGCAGGCCCACCTTCGATGTGACGGCGCTGGACCTCAGCGATGACTCCAAGCTGGCGCTGTATCGGGACAGGGCGATAACCGACATGTACGAGCCGGGCTCCGTCTTCAAGTTGGTGACCACGGCCGCCGCCCTTGACCTCGGCCTCGTCAGCCCGGATACCTGGTGGTACGACTCCGGCGTCTTCAAGGCCAGCGAGTGGTCCATCCATAACTGGGACTTCAGCGCGAACGGCCCGCAGACCGTTCAGCAGATGCTCTCCAAGAGCCTGAACACGGGCGCTGCCTGGGTGGCGCAGCAGCTTGGGCCCGACCGCTTCTATGATTACGTCTCTCGGTTCGGCTTCGGCCGGCCTTCGGGAATCGGCCTTTCGGGCGACGCCCCGGGCCGCGTGCGCACCCCCCAGGACGACGGTAACTGGCGAGACATCGATATGGCGACGAACTCCTTCGGCCAGGGCATCAGCGTCACGCCCCTGCAGATGGCCATGGCGGTGGCCACAATTGCGAACAACGGACTGGCTATGAAGCCGCAGATCGTGAAAGAAACAGTCTCACCGGCGGGGCGGCAAAGCAACGCTCCGCAGCCCCTTCAGCAGGTTATAAGCCCGGCCAGCGCACAAACCCTGCGCAACATGATGGGCGTTGTAGTTGACGGAATAAACAAGCACTACCTGGACGTGCAGGGATACAAGATCGGTGGCAAGACGGGCACGGCGAACCTGGCAACGGCCGATGCAGGCTACAAAGATCAGGCTTACATCTCGTCATTCGTTGGCATCGCGCCGCTGGATGACCCGGCAATCGCCGTGCTGGTGAAGATCGATGAACCGCAGGGAGTTCCCTGGGGAACCGTCGTGGCTGCGCCGGCCTTTAGCCGGCTGGTCCAACAAACGCTTACCTACTTGAACATACCGCCAACAGAAGAGGCGCTGGTGTCCAAGCTGGGGCAGTAGGAAGGATAAGAGTTGGCAGGGAGGATGCTGACTGTGACCGATGCGCGTGGGCCGGATCGCGGCAGTGCGACCGACCTCGATCTCGCGGAGGCGTTCGGGAGCCTTCTCGTTGCCGCCCGCAATGCGAAGAGCTTCCGCTTTGAACGGGCGGTTATCGACTCCCGGCAGGCCGCGGCGGGAGACCTCTTCTTCGCCCTGCGCGGAGAGCGGTCTGACGGTCACACGTTTTTACCGCAGGCCTTTGCCGCCGGTGCAGCCGGTGCCGTGGTCGAACGTCCCTCCGAAGCGCCCGGCGCCGCGGCTCTTTTCCACGTCACGGATGCGCTGGGTGCACTTCAGCGTCTGGCGGCCCGCCGCCGGCAGCAGTCAGGCGTCCGCGTGATCGGCGTTACCGGCAGTGTTGGCAAGACCACCGCCAAAGAGTTGATCGCCCATGTGCTCTCATCTCGATTCAAGGTCCTGAAAAGCCCGGCCAACCTCAACACCGAAATCGGCATCCCGTTGACCCTCCTGGAACTGAGCGACAAGCACGAGCGCGCCGTGCTGGAGATGGCGATGTACGTTCCGGGTGACATCGCCCTACTGGCAAAGCTCGCGAGACCGAGCGTGGGCGTTGTTACCAATATCGGGCCTGTGCACCTCGAGCGGATTGGCTGGATGGGCGGCATCGTCGCCGCCAAAGCGGAGCTAGTGGAAGCGCTCCCGCCCGGTAAGTGCGCTGGGTGCCCGGACACGCGCGCGGTCGGTCCTGTATGGCCGGTCCCGGCAGTGCGACGTCCGCGCGGTGGACGTGGAAAGCCACGGCCTGGACGGTATCGGTTTCACCCTGGGTGTGGGGGGTAGATCGACGCACGTTCGCTGCCCCTTGCCCGGGGAGCACCACGTCTATCCGGCGCTGGCCGCCGCCGCCGTGGGTCTCCACGAGGGCTTGCCGGTTGAGGAAGTCGCAGAAGCTCTCGGCTCGGCGCGACTGGATATCCGCCTGACAGTGCGACGCGGGCCGGCGGGCTCCACGCTGATAGACGACAGCTACAACGCGAGCCCGGCATCCATGCTCGCGGCTCTGGACCTTCTGTCGGAGCTTCCCGGCCGCCGTATCGCTGTGCTCGGAGAGATGCGAGAACTGGGCGCCGCGGCCGAAGAAGGGCACCGGCGCGTGGGCGCGCGCGCCGCCTCAGCCTGCGACTCGCTGATCGTAGTCGGCGAGGCCGCTCGTCTGGTCGCCGAAGAGGCACGACGGGCCGGTTTGCGCGATACGCGGCTGGTCTCGACGGCGGACGAAGCGGCGGCAATCCTGCGCGAAGAATTGCGCGCGGGCGACCACGCCCTGATCAAGGCATCGCGAGCGGTGGGTCTGGAGTCCGTGGTGGCAGCTCTGGTGACGCCATGAACGAGGCGCTGCTTCTCGGCATCCTCGCGGTCGCCGTCTGCGCGCTAATCGGTTATCCGGCTGTCAGCCTGCTGCGCAGGCGAAATCTGGGCAAGGAGATCAGCGAGTGGGGGCCTGAGTCGCACATGGTGAAGGCGGGGACGCCAACAATGGGCGGGCTGTTCGTGGTCGCGGTTATCGCCGCTGTGACACTCATCTTCGACTTCTTCGGCCGCTACTCCATGATGGCGCCGCTGGGCGTCCTGGCCCCGCTTACGGCGTTAGGCTTCCTGGACGATTTAGGTTCCCTCAAGGGGCGACGCCAGTGGGCCTTGAACAAGCGGATCAAGTTCGTGGCCTTCCTGGCCACGGGCGTCGTGGCTGCGCTGGGACTTTACGAGTTGCTGGACCTCAGGACGGTAAACATACCCTGGTCAGGCCGCCACGACCTGGGGCTCCTCTATCTCCCCGTCGTGCTGGGCGTCGTCGTACTCACCGCCGGCGGGGTTGCGGTCACCGATGGGCTGGACGGCCTTTTCGGTGGTTGCGCCGGTATCGCCTTCGCGGGATACGGTGTTATCGCTCTCCTACAGGAGCAGTGGTATATCGGAAGCTTCTGCTTCATTGTGACCGGCACCCTTCTGGGTTTCTTGTGGCACAACGCTTACCCAGCGCGCGTTTTCATCGGAGACAGCGGGGCCCTCCCACTCGGCGGCGGCCTCGCGGTCGTCGCCTTCATGACCGGGCAGTGGTTGGTTCTTCCGCTGATCGGCGTTGTCTTCCTGATTGAAGGGCTGAGCGATGTCATCCAAGTCGGCTACTTCCGACTCAGCGGCGGCAAGCGGGTCCTCAGGATGGCGCCGCTCCATCATCACTTCGAACACCTCGGTTGGAGCGAGGTGCAGGTGGTCCAGCGCTTCCGAATCGTTGGCGCCGTCGGTGCAGCATTGGGCGTCGTTCTGGCGACAAAGGTTTAGCGTGGACTTCAGCAAGATGAGCGCCTTGGACTTCGCGGGTAAGCGCGTAACGGTCCTTGGCCTGGGAATCGAAGGCATTGACGCCGCCCGATACCTGGTGCGGCAGCGTGCCATCGTCACGATTGCGGACGCCAAGCGCGAAGAGCAACTGAGGGACCGTATTGTAGAAGGCCTGCCGGTGAACCTCTCCCTCGGCGAGGCGCATGCGAACGATATCGGCGAGGCTGAGGCGTTGTTTGTATCGCAGGGCGTGCCGTTGGAGCTGCCCGCGGTGCAGAAGGCTCAGATGCGCGGCATCCCTCTCATCTCCATGATGGGCCTCTTCCTGGAAGTCTGCCCTGGGCCGGTTGTGGGAATCACGGGCTCCAGCGGCAAGACGACGACGACGGCGCTCGTGGGACAAATGTTCGAGGCGGACGAGAGACCTTTCTTCGTGGGCGGCAACATCGGCGTCGGCCTGCTCGATCACCTTTCCTCCATCCGCAGCTACACGTGGTCGGTGCTTGAAGTGAGCCACACTCAACTCCAGTTGGCCCAGCACAGCCCGCACGTCGCCGCCGTTCTGAACATCACCCCGAACCACCTTGACCGCTTCTCCTGGGATGATTACCGGGAGTTAAAGGCAAAACTTCTGCGCTTCCAGACCCCAGAGGACATATGTGTGCTGGGGTTCGATGACCCGGAGGCGCGGGCGCTGGGCCTGCACGCCGCCAGCCGCGTTGCCTGGTTCACGATGGGCGCACAGCTGGAAGGGGACGGCGTCTTCCTTCGCGACGGCTGGGCTGTCAGCCGCTGCCGGCGGTTCGAGGCAAGGCTCTTCCCGATGGCCTCGCTGCGTTTACAGGGCGCTCACAACCAGGCAAACGCCCTTGCCGCAGCCGCAACCGCCTGGGCCTCCGGCGTCTCCGCTGAAGCGATAAGCTGCGCAGTTGAGTCCTTCCGTGGCGTGCCGCACCGCCTGGAACTCGTCGGCGAAATCGGCGGGGCGAAGTACTACAACGACAGCATCGCGACGACGCCCGAGCGGACGCTTGCCGGCCTGAGGTCCTTTCAGCAGCCGATCGTCCTGCTGCTCGGCGGGCGCGACAAGCAGCTGCCAATGGACGAGCTGGCGCGCGAGGCGGCCGCCCGCTGCCGCGCCGTATTCGTCTTCGGCGAGAGCGCCGGCAAGCTGGAGGCGGCGATGCGGCCGGCTGCCGGACAAGTCCAGGTGCGCGGGTTCGAGACGCTGGAAGAGGCGTTTAGCGCCGCCTCCGAAACGGCTCGCTCCGGCGATGTCGTCCTCCTCTCGCCCGCCTGCACCAGCTACGACGCTTACGAGAACTTCGAGCAGAGGGGCAACCACTTTCGGTCCCTGGTACTGAACCTGGCCCAGGCGGCAGGGCTACCCGCGCCGGAAGCCATTGCAGCAGGTAGCGGCCACGCCAGATCTTCACGCAAACCGGGGGCGCAGCGATGAGTCAGCCAGTGCGGGATGGCGACCGCCGCGCAGGCACACTCGTTCCGGGTCCTCCGGACTACCTGCTGCTGGTCGCGACGGCAATGCTTCTGATCACCGGGCTTCTTGCCGTCTACAGCTCCAGCTTCGCCATCGGCTATCACGAATACGGCGATACGAACTACTTTGTGGCGCGCCAGGCCGTTTTCGCCATTATCGGTGTGTCCGCAATGGTCGTGTTCATGCGCCTGGACTACAACCGGCTGCGACGCCTGAGCGTGCCTATGCTCCTGGCGGCGCTGGTCGGCCTTCTGGCCGTGCTGGTGCCTGGCATCGGGACGGAGCATAACGGCGCTCACCGCTGGCTGGAGTTCGGCCCCATCGCCGTCCAGCCCTCGGAGTACGCCAAGCTCGCCATCATCGTTTATATCGCCGCCTGGCTGGCCAGCCGGGGAACAGACATCAACCGATTCAGCCTGGGGTTCGTGCCGTTCGTGCTCATGCTCGGCGTGCTGGGCGGGCTCGTGGTCGCGGAGCCGGACATGGGGACAACGATAATCGTGCTGCTAACGGCGAGCACGCTCTTCTTCGTCGCCGGCGCCCCGCTCAGCCACCTGGCCCTCCTGATCGCGGTCGGCGGCACGATCAGCCTGCTGGTAGTGCAGGAGCGTGACTATCAGCTTGACCGGCTGATGAGCTTCGTGGACCCCGCCTCGGATCCGCGCGGCAACGGCTTCCAGGTGCTGCAGTTGCTGATCGCGCTCGGTAGCGGCGGCCCCCTGGGCCTGGGCTGGAGCGAAAGCAGGCAGAAGTTCTTCTACGTGCCCGGCTCCCACACGGACGGCGTCTTCGCCATTCTCGGCGAGGAGTTAGGTTTCATCGGGCTCATGGTCATCCTGGGCCTCTTCGCTTTCCTGATCTACCGGGGCCTGCGCGTGACCATGAGTTCGCCGGACCGCTTTGGGACGCTCTTGGGTATTGGCATCTTGAGCTGGATTGCCTTTCAAACGTTGATTAACATCGGGGGTATCACCCGCACTCTGCCACTGACCGGCGTCCCCCTGCCGTTCCTCAGCTACGGCGGCTCGTCTCTTATCTCGACCCTGGCCGCCGTCGGCATCCTGCTGAGCGTCTCGCGCTATACATCCAAGCAGCGCGTTTCACCGTCCGCTCCCACTGCTGCGCCCAAACGGGCGAGCCAGCGCCGAGGACCTGTGCTGCGGAGAGAGCCGGCATGAGGATTGCCCTCAGCGGCGGCGGCACCGGCGGCCACGTTTATCCGGCGCTCAGCATAGTCTCCGCTCTGGAGCGGGAGCTGCCCTCCAGCGAGCGGCTTGATTTGCTGTACATCGGCTCCTCCAGCGGCGCCGAAGCTGAGATTGTGCGCCACGCGGGAGTGCCGTTCAAACCAATCGCTTCGGCGCCGATCCGCGGCCGCCTGCCCTGGGAGATGGCGGCCAACGGCGCCCGGATTGCGGCCGGTACCGCCCAAGCGCGCGCTCTGCTGGGTGAGTTTCAGCCGGAGGCGATGTTGTGCACCGGCGGCTATGCCAGCTTTCCGGCGGCGCTTGGCGCTCGCTCCCGGGGCATCCCGATCGCCTTATACCTGCCTGATCTCTACCCGGGCTGGGCGGTCCGCGCGATCGCGCGTCTAGCTCAGAGGGTAGCCGTGACGGCCATCGAGAGCCTTCGCCGGCTACCCAGTGGCAAGACGATGGTCACTGGATATCCGGTACGCGAGGAGTTCTGGCTGACAAGCCGCAGGGAAGGACGCCAACGGCTGGGACTGGATGCCGAGGAGAAGGTGCTTCTGGTATCGGGAGCGTCCTCAGGCGCACACAGCATAAACCGGTCGGTTGCGTCCGACCTGCCCGGACTGCTGGAGTTGTGCGAGGTAGTCCATCTCAGCGGCGCCCAGGACGCCCCCTGGCTGGCCGAAATCCACGACTCCTTGCCTAAAGGCCTGCGTGAACGTTATCACCTTCACGGCTACCTGCACGAAGATACTCCGTGGGCTATGGCTGCTGCCGACCTGGCGCTGTGCCGCGCGGGCGCTTCCACTCTTGGAGAGCTTCCGGCCGTCGGGCTGCCGGCGATACTCGTGCCTTACCCGTACGCGGGCGGGCACCAAAAACTGAATGCCCGTTACCTCCAACGGAAGGGCGCGGCTGCCATTCTGGATGACCACGACCTGGACCGCATGCTGCCGGTGGTGGGCGAGCTGCTCCACGACGAGGCACGCCTGCAGGCGATGCGGGACGCGACGAGGCGGCTCGCCCGCCCGGAGGCGGCGCGCCGAATCGCTCGCATACTCCTCGAATTGCAGGAGGACGGCTTGTGAGCCGAAATCGGAAGGCGCAGACAGGAGGGGCGCAAAGCCTGCCGCCGCGCGTGCACCTGGTCGGCATCGGGGGCGTACACATGTCCGGCATCGCCCGAATTCTGCGCGCCTGGGGGCACACTGTCTCCGGCTCCGACATCCATCTCTCGCCGCAGACGGAGCAACTCCAGGCGCTAGGCGTCACCGTCAACGAGGGTCACAACGCCCGCCACGTCGGCGACGCCGAGCTGGTTGTCTACACATCCGCGGCGCGCGAGGACAACCCGGAGATCGCCGAAGCGCGGCGACTCGGCATCCAAACGCTGAAGCGGGCGCAAATGATTGCCCGCTTGATGACGGGGAAGAAGGTTATCGCCGTCGCCGGCAGCCACGGCAAGAGCACCACGACCGCGCTTATAGCCTGCATGCTTAGCCGGCACGGTCTCTCCCCCACTTTCATGATCGGCGCTGACTCCATCGATCTCGGCACCAATGCGGCGCCGGGCGAAGGCGAGTATTTCGTGGTGGAAGCCGATGAGTACGACCGCGCCTTCCTGGAATACCGCCCTTACTTGGCCATCGTGACGAATATCGAGCCAGATCACCTGGATATTTACGGCTCGTTCCCGGCACTGCAAGACGCCTTCCGACAGTTCTTCTCACAGATCGAAGACAACGGCTATCTCGTGGCCTGTACGGACTCCCCTGCCCTGCAGGCTTGCCTGCCCGCGCGGCAGGCTCTCCCCCTGTCCGAGGCCGTAGGAGACGGCATGCACCACCCCGTCCACGTCGTCTCCTACGGCTTCTCGGAAAATGCAGACTGGCGCCCCTCGGGGATTTCGCCCGTCATCAACAAACAAGAAGAGAGAAAGGGTATACACGCCTCATCTTTTGTCGTAGAATTTCGAAAACAGGTCTGGGGAGAGGTAATAACGCAATTGCCTGGCCTACACAACGTCGCCAACTCGCTCGCCGCCCTGGCCGCCGGCCACTGCATCGGTCTCGAAGCTGAGACCATGCGCAGTGCCCTCCGAGACTTCCGCGGCGTCCGGCGCCGCTTTGAGCTGATCGGCGAGGCCGCCGGGGTCACCGTCATGGACTCCTACGCTCATCACCCCACCGAGATTCGCGCTGACCTGAGTGCCGCCCGGTCACGCTTCCCGGGCCAGCGTCTGGTCTGCCTCTTCCAACCACACACGTTCTCGCGAACCAGTTACCTTATCGACGAGTTCCGGGAGTGCTTCCGCGACTGCGATCTGCTCTTCCTTGCTGAGACGTATGCCGCGAGGGAGGAGCCATCGGCGGGCATGAACGCCCAGCAGCTGGCGGCGGAGATCAATCAGCCGCCGGCACACTACGCGGGCGGTGTCGGGCAGGCAGCATCTACGGTCGCCTCGCAGTTGCGCTCCGGCGACGTTTTCTTCACGGTTGGCGCAGGCGACGTGGAGCAGGCGGGGCCCATGGTGCTGGAGTTGCTGCAAGCATCTGCCGTCGGCGGGGCAGGAAAGGGCGCCCACTGATGCGCGAGAGCAGCGCATTCCTCCACGCCCTGCGCGCTCTCGGTCCTGTGCGCCTGAACGAGCCACTGTCCCGCCACGCGACTTTCGGCGTCGGTGGCCCGGCCGACGTCTACTTCGTCGCGAGCGGCGAGGAACATCTGCGCGGAGGTTATGCCCTCGCTCATCGCGAGGGCGTGCCGGTTTTCGTCTTCGGTTCGGGCTCCAATATCCTGGTCGGGGACGGCGGCATCCGCGGCCTGACGATAGAGAACCGCACGAGCGAGATTGATGGGCCTTCGCCGAACGGCGCCGGGTACAGGGTGAGGGTGGCCAGCGGCGTGAGCTTCGCCGCTTTGGCCCGCCGCCTCGCCGCCGCCGGGTACGCTGGCGCCGAATGGGCGTGCGGGATTCCCGGCAGCCTCGGCGGCGCGGTTGTGACGAACGCCGGGGCGTATGATCATTCGTTGGCGGAGATCCTGAAGTCGGTCCGTATTGCAGACGCTCGCGGTGAGGTCATTGAGTTGCCGGCCGGTGGCCTTCAGCTTGATTACCGCAACAGCGCCTTCACGCGCGGCAAGATCAGCGACAAAATCGTTCTATCGCTTGACTTGAGGGTGCAGCCGGGCGATGCCCGGCTGCTTACGGCGCGAGTCAAGGCGCTTGACCGCGAGCGCAAGGCCGCGCAGCCGCCGGGCCGCAACTGCGGTTCCGTCTTCAAGAACCCACCCGGCGAACATCCTTCGTGGTGGTACGTGGAGCAGGCGGGCCTGCGCGGGCATCGCATCGGCAATGCCCAGTTCTCAGAGCGGCATGCCAACTTCATCCTCAACCTGGGCGGCGCCACCGCCTCAGAGATACTCTCCCTCATCAGGCTGGCGCAGGAGCGGGCCACGGAGCGTTTCGGGGTAGAACTGCAAACGGAAGTGATGCTCGTCGGGGAGTTCACGTGAACCCTCGCCGTCGCCCGCTTCGGGTAGCCATCTTGTTCGGCGGCCGCTCGGCTGAGCACGAAGTGTCGATTGTATCCGCACAGGGCGTGATGGCCGCGATCGATACTGAGCGCTTTCGTCCGGTGCCCATCGGGGTCAGCCGCCAGGGCACCTGGCTGACGCCGCCACAGACTGAGCAGGCGCTCCTCCGCCTGCGGCAGGAGCAGATCCGCAGCCTGGAAGAACCGCTCGGCGAGGGAATCCTCCACCGAACGCAAGCGCTGGCCAGCCTACGCCGGGTAGACGTTGTCTTTCCGCTACTTCACGGCGTGAACGGCGAAGACGGGACGCTGCAGGGGTTCTTCGAGCTTGCGGATATTCCCTACGTCGGCGCGGGCGTGGCGGCCAGCGCCCTGGGCATGGACAAGGCGCTGCAGAAGACCTTCTTCCGCCACCACAACTTCCCCGTCGTCGATGACGTGCAGGTGCTCGCCTCCCAATGGAGGCAGGACCCGGACGCTGTGGTCCGCGGGGCCGAGGCCACTATTGGCTATCCCGCCTTCGTTAAGCCGGCTAACAGCGGCTCCAGTATCGGGACCTCAAACGTCCAATCGCGAGAGGACCTGGAGGAGGCGATTGCCGACGCCTTTCGCTATGACCGAAAGGTGCTGGTGGAGCACGCCGTGCAGGCGCGGGAGGTTGAGGTTGCCGTGCTGGGCAACGATGAGCCGGAGGCCTCCCCGGCCGGCGAGATCACCTATCGGGGCGAGTTCTACGACTACACCAGTAAGTATGAAGACCCGAACACCGAACTCCATATCCCGGCCGACCTGCCGGAGGAGGTTTCGCAGCGCCTCCGTGAGCTGGCCATCGCGGCGTACAAGTCAATCGATTGCGCCGGCCTGGCGAGGGTGGACTTCTTCCTCACCGCTAACGGCGAGACATACCTCAACGAGGTGAACACGATACCGGGCTTCACGCCCATGAGCATGTACCCGAAGCTCTGGGAATACGCCGGCCTCTCCTACCGCGATCTCATCACCCGCCTCATCGAGCTGGCGTTCGAACGCTACCAGGAAAAGCGGCGTGCGGTCCGCTAGCGCCCGGCCTGTCAGGAAGAGCCGCGCCGTCCGCGGCCAGATGGTGTTGGACGAGTCGGCGCTGCGCCGGCTGAGGCGCGCGCGGCTGCGTAAGCTCTTCATCGGGTTGGGCCTCACGCTTGTCATCTCGGTTCTCGGAGCCGCTTACCTCTCGCCGGTCCTGCGAGTGCAGCACGTAGAGGTGGCGGGCGCCCGGGCCGTCAGCGACACGCAGATCGCCCAGCTTGCGTCGTTCGAGGGCCACAGCATGCTG
>VBJS01000046.1:28043-35481 GCA_005880055.1 Chloroflexota bacterium
TCGAACGGGACTGGCCAAATACGGTCCGCATAACGGTAACTGAACGGGTGCCTTGGGCCTACTGGCAAGTGGCCGCGAACAGCTATGTCATCGATGAGGAAGGCGTGGTCCTCTCGGACGTGGTTCCGCCCGAGGGCGCTCCCATCATCCAGGACCTGAGCAACCCGGTGCGTCTGGTCGCTGGGGACCACGTCGATGCAGATGCCGTGTCTTTGGCGCAGAAACTTCTGCAGCAGGTGCCGCAGGCAGTGGCTCAGAACATCGCCGGATTCGAGTACTCGCTGGATAAAGGGTTGACCGTGCTAACAGAGGCAGGCTACCGGGTGGTGATGGGCGATAGTCAGAACATGGCCTACAAGCTGGCGGTCTGGAAGGGTGTGGAGGGCAAGCTGGGGCAGGAGACGATGTCGGGCCATGTGCTGGATGTTCGCTTCGAGCAGAGGCCTTCCTATCAATGATAGAGAGGAGGCGACGGTGAGACCAAACTTCCTGGCCGCCATCGATTGCGCATCCTGGGTGTCGGCATCACACCTTCGCAGGGCGTGAAGAAGGGCATGGTGGACAACATCCAGCAGGCCACCGAAGCCATCGCCGGCTCCGTCGAACGGGCGGAGCGGTCCAGCGGCACACGTATTCTCTCTGCCCACGTGGCGATCGGCGGCAATCATACGCAATCGATCAATAACCGCGGGATCTCGACGATTCCGGGGCGACAGCGCCCGATTACCGAAGAGGACATCGACAGGGCGATGGACGGCGCGAAATCGCTCAACCTGCCGGCGAACCGGGAGATCCTGCATTCCGTACCGCGCTTTTTTGTAGTAGACGGACAGGAGCACGTGAGCGACCCGGTGGGGATGTTCGGTCAGCGCCTGGATATGGATACGCACATCGTCACCGGTTCGGTGACGGCGATTCAGAACCTGACGCAGTGCGTGGAAAGCGCCGGCGTTCAAATCGAAGCGCTGGTCTTCTCACCCCTGGCGGCGGCCGAGGCGGTGTTGGAGGACGAGGAAAAGCGCCAGGGCGTGGTGCTGGCCGATATCGGCGGCGGCACCACGGAGATCGCGGTGTACGTGGAAGGCAGCGTCTTCCACACCTGCGTCCTGCCGGTGGGTGGCTACCACCTCACGCATGATCTCGTGGCGGGCCTCAGAGCCCCGTTCTCGCACCTAGAGGAGCTGAAGCTGCAATACGGCTGCGCGCTGCCCAGCCGGGTGGAAGCCGAAGAGATGGTGGAGCTGGAGGCCTTCGGGGGGCAGCGGACGAAAGATATATCGCGCCGCCGCCTCGCGGAGATCCTCCAAGCACGCGTCGAAGAGATCCTGGAGATGATCTACACGGACGTAAAGCGCGCCGGCTTCGATGAGATGATCGCCGCAGGCCTCGTGCTCTGCGGGGGCACCGCCGCCCTGAACGGCATCAACGAACTGGCCGAGCTCGTCCTCCGCATGCCCGTTCGCAGCGGCATCCCGATGGGCATACACGGGCTGGCCGATTCGCTGAACAGCCCCGCTTATGCGACCGGCGTTGGCCTTTTGCACTGGGCAGCCCAGGAGAACGCCGCCAGCCATAACGGGCACCGCGACTTGAAGATCCCGAACATCGAATTGAAGGGCGTTATGGACGCCGTCCAAAAGTGGGCGAAGACGCTGATACCTAAGTAGCTAGACAAAAGCAGGGGAAAGAGCTTAACCAGAAAGGGGACACGAATGATAAGACCAGAACTGGACGGGCTGCCACCGATCAAGGTGGTAGGCGTCGGCGGAGGCGGTTGCAACGCCGTCAACCGGATGATCCAGGCCAGGATCGCCGGCGTCGATTTCCTCGGCATCAACACCGATGCCCAGGCGCTCGTGCGCTGCGAAGCGGAGGGCCGCATTAGGATCGGCGATCGCATCACCCGAGGCCTCGGCGTTGGCGGCGACCCTGAACGTGGGCGCGCCTCTGCAGAGGAGTCCCGCGAGGAGCTGAAGGATGCGCTCAAAGGCAGCGATATGGTGTTTATCACGGCCGGCATGGGCGGCGGCACAGGGACCGGCGCCGCGCCCGTCGTCGCCGATGTTGCGAAAGGGATGGGCGCGCTTACCGTCGCGGTGGTCACCAAGCCGTTTTCTTTTGAAGGCGCCAAGCGACGGCAGCAGGCGGAACAGGGGATTCAGCAGCTGAAGGACGAAGTCGATACCCTCATAGTGATTCCAAACGACCGCCTCCTTGCCGTCTGCGACCAGAAGACGACGGTCCCTGAGTCCTTCCTCATGGCCGACGATGTGCTGCGCCAGGGGATCCAGGGCATTTCCGAACTGATCACTATTCCGGGCGACATCAACCTCGACTTCGCCGACGTCCGCCGCATAATGGCCGATGCCGGCCCGGCGCTGATGGCGATAGGCCGGGGCAGCGGCGAGAACCGCGCCGTCGAAGCCGCCCAGTTGGCGATCGCGAGCCCGCTGCTGGACGTGAGCATCCACGGGGCACGCGGCGTCATCTTTAACGTGACGAGCGGCGGCACGATGGCGCTGCACGAGCTGAACATGGCCGCGCAGGTCATCGCTGAAGTCGTGGACCCCGACGCTGAGATTATCTTCGGCACCGCAACCGACCCGGCGATGGCCGACGACGTAAAGATGACGCTCATCGCCGTGGGTTTCGCAGCACGGGAGCAGTACCAGGCGCGCATCCAGGAGGACGAGGAGCTGCGGCGCATGCGAACGGAGGCGGCGGAAAACCGAGATGATACAGACCTGCCCACGTTTCTACGCAGGCCCGTATCGATCCGTTAACTGAGTCTTTAATCCGCCTTCGTGCGGGCTAAAGAGACCGGACAGTATAGGGAAAGGAGGGTCTATAGGAAGAGGACAATAACGACCGACCGCTAGCACGACCTGTTCTTCCTTAAAGGAAGGACCAGCGCCGCAGGGCTGTTTGCCTCCCCAGACATCCCCGCGGCGTTTTCCTTGGGCCAGGTACCTGTCGGGCAAGCTAGACGCTTACTGCCGGGGCGTGCTTCGTGGGGTGCAAACAGCCTGCCGCTGGATGCTTTGAATCATGCGTTTCAGTCCCGAGTACCCAGCAGCATTGCCCCTGTGGAGATAGTCGGTGGCAGCACCGCTACATTCCGGGGAAGATGCAGCCGCATCTGCCGGTCAGGATGACATCGGCGAGGCGCTTCGCCCGATGTCATTCTGAGCGGCGATAGTATTCGCGCGTCGACGACCGGGTCTCCGCGAAGGAATCTTGTGGGGAGGCGGAGGGACGAACTGCGGAGCGTGCAACCCGTGGCCCCCGTTCGGACGCTTCTCTCCCACCCTTCCCCGCCGGGTACCTTCGCGGCACAGCGGCATCTCGACGAACAGCCGGGTCGGCGCTCAGCATGACATAGCGCCGAGATTACATGTCGACGCTGACTCGCATGCCCTGGCGGTAGACCAGCTCTCCGCCGAAGTAGTTGCCCACGATCAGGTCCAGCGTGCCTATGACGGCCAACAAGATGGCAGCCAGCGGCGTCTGCTCGGCATCGAAATCGAACGCCCGCAGCATGAGGCTCAGGCCGAAACAGGAGAGGGCGGTGAGCTGGCCGATCAGGTGGTAAGTGCCCAGCCGTTTCTTAGTGGAGCCGCCGATCATCGGCAGATAGTCCACTAGGCCGGTCGCGGCCGCCGGGAGGGCAGCCAGTAGGCCGAGTGTGATGTTGTAGAACGCCGCCCGCGTCAGAGTGAGGTCCGCGTCAAGCAGAGAGAGGAGGTCGAAGAGGAGCGCAGCGGGGAGCAAGGCGGCCGGGAAGTGGATGAAGAGAGCATGGCTGGGATGCTTCAGCGGGCGGCCCTGGACGATGTCCTTGAGCGTCCATTTCCCGCCGAGGACGGGGCGCTCCCGCCAGATGCTCGTGATTCCCATGTGAATCCTCCTCTCGCTATCTCTTACGATAGCAAGCGAGGGCGGAAACTGCTGTGTTAGGGCGGGTTCTGGAGATCGAGCGGCCGCACGCGGAGGGTCTACTCGCGGGCGCCGCCGTAGCGCTTGAGGCCCTCGCGGAGGTTCTTGCTCAGCTGGGTTATGTCCACTTCCGCCGCCTCCGCCGCGTCCTTCAGTTGCTGAAGCGTGATGTGCTTCGGGTTGCCGTGATTGGCTTCCGGCTCGTCGCAGCCACAAGAGATGCACATGGTTTCCTCCTTGTTGTGCGTTCTAGCGGGCGACACCAGACGGGACGCCCGCTCCATAGAAAACATACGCCGTGTCAGGGAGGTGAGTTCGACCGGCGCAATTGCAATTTACTAACAAGAAGCGGTGTTAGGTTGTCGCTGCCGGAGCAAACCCCGCGAGTGCTTCGTTCGAGCAGGGTAAGCAGGCCGCGCCTACGGCTCTACTTCACGCGTCTGGTCGATACCCTCCTTGCCGTCCGCGGGCTGGGCGGCGATGCCTGTGAATTGAAGGTAGGCCAGCTCTATGGCAGCCACTGAAAGAGCAGGGTTCCCGTTATCGTGCTCAGCGTTATCCCGAATGATGGAGACGAGGTCACGTGCCAGGGCGCCGCTCAATGGGTGGTTGCGTGTCTGGGTGAGCAATCGCACCACCCGATCAAGGTCCGCGTCGGCGAACTCCAACGCCTGCTCTGCGCAGACCTGACGAAGGACTTGCTTGAACTCTTTGGGCCCCGTGGCCGGCATCCGCACTTTGTAGAGGATGCGGCGCAGGAAGGCAGAGTCCGCCAGGTCCGTTGGGTTGAGGTTGGTCGAGAAGAGCAGGGTGACATCGAACGGGAACTCAATCGCCTCGCCGGTTCGCAGGACCAAGTAGTCGCTTCCCCGCTCAAGCGCCATGATCCAGCGGTTGAGCAGTTCCGCGGGGCTAACCTTCTGCCGTCCAAAATCGTCCACGAGCAAGAACCCGCCCTGCGCCTTCACGTGCTTTGGCGCCTGGTAGAATTTCGCGATGGGGTCGTATCCCAGCTCGAGCGATTCTGCGGTTAGTTCACCGCCTACTACCAAGCCGGGACGCCGGATGCGCACCCAGCGACGGTCGGTGGACTCGTCCCGAGGCCCGACGCGTTTGAACGCCGCGCCGGAATCGCTGGGCGGGCCGGCCACGTCCGTGCTATCGATGCGGACGTGCACGGTGGCGTCGAATGTGCGGATGATCTGGCCGTAGGCATAGAGCGCGTAGGGGATGAGGACCTCGCCCTCCAGATTGGCGATGAACTGGCTGAGGAGGCTGGTCTTCCCGTTACCAGAGGGGCCGAATACCATGGCGCAACGGCCGGAACTGAGCGCCCGCGAGAGAAGTCCGGCCGCGGCTTCGTCGACGACCAGGGAGTTGAACGCCTTCGCAATCGCTTCTGGCGCCGGCCGCCGGCGGTCCTTGCTCTGGCTGCCGATTACCTTCTGATACTGGCCGATTGTTACCGGCGCTGCGCCCGCGTAGCGGCAGCGCTCCAACGCCTGCTCGGCCCGCTGCTCGCCCCTTTCCGTCAGGCGGAAGCGGTAGCTTGTCGAGAGATCATACGTGCTGCCGCCTCCGACGATTTCGCAGAGCCGGTCCGCTTTGAGCGATTCCAGCAGCGCCTCCACCAGCTTGACGGGGAGGCCGACGACGCGCCCGACGTGATCCGGCGTGGGCGTGTCAGCATAGTGAATGACCTTCAGTACCAGCTCCAGCAGAAACGAAGGCGAGAGGCCCGTCTCTTCGAGCGATGCCGGCGCTGGAGGCATTGCCGGAACGCCGGCAGGCCTCTCGGCGACGGCTGCTTGACCGGGGGCAAATGATTGCATGTTTACCTCAATTGGCTCCAGGGACCGGTCCGCACGTCTAGGCAAACTGCTCCCGCATAAGCGGACGCGCTAAAGGGCCGGTTGTTACGGCCTGACGGACGGCGGGTTGTGCGACAAAACCGAAGGGGCGCGGCTCGTTGACCGCGCCCCTTCAGCGAAGGAGGTCGCCCAGCGGCCGCGGGCGCCCCCACCCGCGGCCGCAGTTATCGTCTAGTTATCCGCAACCACTGGTCGTCCCGCAGTTGTCGCATTTGTAGCAGGTGCCGGCGCGGGACATGATCCAGCCGCAGTTGCTGCACGGCGGCGCGTCCATTTGGGCGGAGTTAACCTTAGTGCCGTTCCCGTTGGTGCGAGAAACGGGCGCCATCTCTTCCTGGGCGATGAGCTTCGCCTTCACCGCATCGGACAGCACCCCGAACTCTTCTTTCTCCTCCTCGCTAAGGAACTGCGAGGCCAGCCAGCGGAAGATGTAATCGACAATGGACTGCGCTACGGGGATCTCCTTGTTCTCCGTGCGGCCGGAAGGCTCAAAGCGCATGTGCGAGAACTTGTTCACGAGATCGCGCAGGGGAACCCCGTACTGGAGGGCAAGCGAGATCGAAGTGGCGAAGGCGTCCATTATGCCGGACAGCGTGCTGCCCTCTTTCGCCATCACCAGCCAGATCTCGCCCGGGGCGCCGTCCTCGTACAGCCCCGCCGTCAGATACCCCTCGTGGCCTTCTATCGAGAACTTGTGCGTCCGTGACTGGCGGGTGGCGGGCAGCCGCCGCCGCACCGGGTGGGGAATCGCCTCTTGTGGAGTGTCGCTTGTTCCCTGTTCTTTGCTCGTCGAAAGCACCTGCGCCCGCTTGGAGCCGTCGCGGTAGATGGCGAGCGCCTTCAGTCCATGCTTCCATCCCTCGATGTACGCCTGCTCTATCTCCTCGACGCTTGCCGCCTCGGGCAGGTTCACGGTCTTCGAGATGGCGCCGGAGATAAACGGCTGGACGGCGCCCATCATCTTGACGTGGCCCAGCCAGTGGATGGTGCGCATGCCGTTCTGAGCCTTGAAGGCGCAGTCGAACACCGGCAGGTGCTCCTCCAGCAGCTCGGGCGCGCCCTCGATTGTGCCCGTCTCGTTGATGTGCGAGAGAATGGCCGCCGTCTGCTCCTCGCTATATTCCAGCCGCCTGAGAGCGCGGGGCACGCTGCTGTTCACGATCGTCATCAGCCCGCCGCCGACGAGGTTCTTGTACTTGACGAGCGCGATGTCCGGCTCAACGCCTGTGGTATCGCAGTCCATCATGAAGCTGATCGTCCCGGTGGGCGCGATCACAGTGGCCTGCGAGTTGCGGTAACCGTGCTCGCGGCCCACCGCAAGAGCGTCATCCCAGGCGGAGCGGGAGGCGGCCAGGAGCGGCGCCGCCGCCTCATCCGCGTCCGGTATCTGGTCCACGGCTGCGCGGTGCTTCTCGATCACGCGCAGCATTGGTTCTGCGTTCCGTTCGTAGCCGGCGAAAGGCCCGACGCGGGAGGCGATGCGGGAACAGGTGGCGTAGGCGTGGCCGGTCATGATCGCCGTCAGCGACGCAGCCCAGGCCCGCCCCTCATCCGAGTCGTACGGAATACCGAGGCACATCAGCAGCGCCCCGAGGTTGGAGTAGCCGAGCCCCAGCTGCCGATAGTCGTTC
>VBJS01000047.1:0-7747 GCA_005880055.1 Chloroflexota bacterium
GATCGTGTCGCGCGCGATCTCTAGTGAGAAGTCCATGAGATGGTCGAATTGGATGAACTCCTCCTGGATACCGTGCGTGATCAGCTCCCAGCCGCGCTGGTGGCCGGTGAAGTCGTAAAGCTCCTGCGCGCCCTCCGGCCCCTGCGCCACGACGAAGCAGGTACCCTGCGTGACCGCCATCGTCTGCTGGATGTTCGCGCCTTCACTGCTTACGAAGAGCTGGCGTTCGAGCTGTGTGGCGGCCGAGATGTAGTTGAAGACAACGCCGCTATCCAGGCCCTTCACGCGTTCCGAGACTTCGCGCACGTATTTTGAGGCGTCCTCAAGGGGAACCTCGCGTGGGTCCAGCTCCCACGTTCCGTCTACCGTATCCTGCCGCACCTCGATTGGCGCCAGCGTCATGTCGTATAGCGACCCGGCGAGCGCGCCGAAGCGCTCTCGCGCTGCCGCCTTCGACGCCGCGCTTGCCGACGCGCGCTCGTAGGCATGATCCAGCGCTTCCCTGAGTCGCTGGTTGAGCCGGGGCAAATCCGCAGTCCCGATGAGCTCCCCGAAGTAACCGGGTGCGATCGCCTTGTCGCCGGCCAGCACCCGCACGCCGAAGGCGAAGCCGTAGTCCTCGGCGCTGAACTTGTCCATCCCGTTCTCCGCCACGGCGCCTTTGCCTTCGCTGACCTCCAGCCGGACATCCGCGTACTTCCCGAAGCGCTTGGAGCGCGGGTACGAGGAGACGAGGTCGAAAACGGCGTCACGGACCTGCGGGATAACGTCGATGGAGACCTTTTCGGGCACGGGTGACCTCCGGTGATGCGGGCGTAAGGGCTAAGGCGGATTGTACGGGCCTAACGCGAGGAGGGGCAACGCTAGCGGTCGGCCATGACCGTTAGAGCCCACTCTTCAACGAGCAGCGGGTCCAGCCGCTCGATGCCGGGAATCTTGTCGAATCCCCGATCCGCTGTAAGAATCCGTTTGGAACCTACGCGCAACATCACGGTCGCATGTACTAGATCCCGGGCGTCGATTGCGCCCACCGTCTCGGACAGGTTCGCGGCCTGAATGACTGCCAGCCTTCTATTCTGTCCTGTCAGCTCTTTTTCCTAATTCCCCGGCAGTTCGGTCTCGCCCATCAGGTAGCGGTCGATGCCCTGGGCGGCGGCCCGGCCCTCCATGATCGCCCAGACGATGAGCGATTGGCCGCGCGTCATGTCGCCGGCTGTGAAGACGCCGGGAACGCTCGTCATCTTGTTGGCGTCCGCACGCACGTTGCCGCGCTCGTTCACCTCAACGCCCAATTGCTCGAGCATGTACCGCTCAGGACCCAGGAACCCCATCGCGAGCAGCAGCAAATCCACATCCTCCTCGAACTCCGAGCCGGGCACTTCCTTCATCGCCATCCGGCCGTTCTCCGGCACGAACTCGATGCGAACGCCGTGCAGCTTCTTGAGGACGTCGTTTTCGCCGGAAAGACGCTTGGTCATAATCGAGTAGTCGCGATCTCCGCCTTCCTCGTGGGCCGAGGAGACGCGATAGATGTTCGGGTAGGTCGGCCAGGGGTTGCTCGTCGGCCGGCTTTCCGGCGGCCGAGGGAGCAGCTCGTACTGCTTGACGGACGTCGCGCCCTGCCGGTGCACCGTACCTAGGCAGTCAGCGCCCGTGTCTCCGCCGCCCAGGATGATCACCCGCTTGTCTTTGGCTGAAATGAACTGCTCGTCCGGGACCTCATCCCCCGCGTTGCGCTTGTTCTGCAGAGGCAGGTACTCCATCGCGAAGCAGACGCCGCTCAGTTCGCGCCCCGGCACTTCGAGGTCGCGGGCCCAGGTCGCTCCGCCGGCCAGGCAGATTGCGTCGTACTGGTTGCGCAGGGAGCTGGCGTCGACCTCTACGCCAACGTTCACGCTCGGCCGGAAGGTGACGCCCTCAGCTTCCATCTGGTCCAGCCGCCTCTCGATGAAGCGCTTCTCCATCTTGAAGTCCGGGATCCCGTACCGCAGCAGGCCGCCGATGCGGTCATCGCGCTCGTATAGGGAGACCGCGTGCCCCGCGCGGGCGAGCTGTTGCGCGCAGGCCAGCCCGGCCGGCCCGGAACCGACAACCGCTACGCTCATGCCCGTCTTCTTCTCGGGCGGCTCGGGCTGCACCCAGCCTTCCTTCCAGGCGCGTTCGATGATCTCCAGCTCTACTTGCTTAATCGTCACCGGGTCATCATTGATGCCCAGCACGCAGGCCGCCTCGCAGGGCGCCGGGCACAGCCGCCCCGTGAACTCCGGGAAGTTGTTTGTGGCGTGCAGCCGGTCGATCGCCTTGCGCCACTGGTCGCGGTACACCAGGTCGTTCCAGTCCGGGATGATGTTTCCCAGTGGGCAGCCCTGGTGGCAGAAGGGGATTGCGCAGTCCATGCAGCGCGCGGCCTGCGCCCGCAGCTTCTCCGGCGGGAACTCCTCGTACACCTCCAGCCAGTCCTGCACGCGGACGGGCACAGGCCGACGCGTCGGCGTCTCCCGCTTAAACTCCATGAATCCGGAAGGCTTACCCACGGGTGGCCTTGGCCTTCCTCGCGGACTTCGTTCGGTTCGGCTGCTTGATGCCGTTCGTCTTCTTGCCGTTGCCGTTGCCGTGCGCCTGAGCGGCCTGCACCTCCGTCTTCGCCGCTTCCAACTGCTCGCGGATCGCCCGCTTGAAATCCTTCGGGAAGACCTTGACGAAGCTGGTTGCCGCCTGCGGCCACTGCGCCAGCAGCCCGTCGGCAACCGTGCTGCCCGTGTACTCGCGGTGCCGCTCCAATAACCCGCGAACCAGCTGCATGTCCTCTTCGTCCAGCGGCTCAAGGTCCACCATCTCCTGGTTGCAGCGGATCGGGAAGTCGCCGCCCGGGTCGTACACGTAGGCGATACCGCCGCTCATGCCGGCCGCGAAATTGCGGCCCGCCCGGCCGATTACCAGCACGCGGCCGCCGGTCATGTACTCACAGCCGTGATCGCCGGTGCCCTCCACAACCGCGATGGCGCCGCTGTTGCGGACGCAGAAGCGCTCGCCTGCGACGCCGCGGACGAACATGCTGCCGGCGGTCGCCCCGTAGAGCGCCACGTTGCCGATGAGGATGTTTTCCTCCGGAACGAAGGTCGCTTCTTTCGGTGGGTACACGATGATCCTTCCTCCGGAGAGCCCCTTGCCGAAGTAATCGTTGGCGTCGCCTTCCAGCCAGAGCGTGATTCCCCGAGGCACGAACGCCCCGAAGCTTTGCCCTGCGGATCCCTTGAAGCGAATGGTAATAGTATCGTCCGGCAGCCCGTCGAAGCCGTACCTGCGCGTTAGCTCGCTGCCCAAGATTGTGCCCACAGTACGGTTGATGTTCCTGATCGGCAGGTCGATGTCGACGCGTTCGCCACCGTCCAGTGCCGGCTTGCACAGCTTCAGCAGCTCCTGGTCCAGGGCCTTTTCCAGGCCGTGGTCCTGTGCCGTCACGCGGTGGGTCGCCCAGTCCTCCGGGACCTCCGGCTTGTAGAAGATCGCGGAAAGGTCAAGCCCCTGCGCCTTCCACTGGTCGATCGCCCGCTTGACGTCGAGTAGATCGCTCCGTCCCACCATATCCTCGAAGCGCCGGAAGCCGAGCTGCGCCATATATTCGCGCACCTCTTCGGCGATGAAGCGAAAGAAGTTGACGACGTGCTCGGCCCGGCCCTCGAACTTCTCGCGCAGCTTGGGATTCTGAGTGGCGATGCCCACAGGGCAGGTATCCAGGTGGCAGACGCGCATCATAATGCAGCCCAATACGACCAGCGGCGCTGTTGCGAAACCACATTCCTCGGCGCCCAGAAGCGCGGCGATCACAACGTCGCGGCCGGTCTTCATCTGGCCGTCCGTCTGCACGATGATGCGGTCGCGCAGGTTGTTCAGCACCAGCGTCTGCTGGGTTTCGGCCAGCCCGAGTTCCCAGGGGATGCCGGCGTGCTTGATGGAGGTCAGCGGGCTGGCTCCCGTGCCGCCGTCGTGCCCGCTGATCAGCACAACATCTGATTTTGCCTTCGCGACGCCAGCAGCCACGGTACCGACACCCACCTCCGCCACCAGCTTGACGCTGATGCGGGCGCGCGGGTTGCTGTTCTTCAGGTCGTGGATCAGCTGCGCCAGGTCCTCGATCGAGTAGATGTCGTGGTGCGGGGGTGGGCTGATCAACCCCACGCCGGGCGTCGAGTAGCGCACGGCTGCGATCCAGGGCCAGACCTTGTGGCCGGGGAGCTGGCCGCCCTCGCCAGGCTTCGCACCCTGCGCCATCTTGATTTGCAGCTCGTCGGCGCTCATCAGGTACTCGCTCGTAACGCCGAAGCGGCCCGACGCGACCTGTTTGATCGCGCTCCGCCGGGAATCGCCGTTCGGGTCCGGCGTGTAGCGCCGGCGGTCCTCACCGCCCTCGCCGGTGTTGCTCTTACCCCCGATGCGGTTCATAGCGATCGCCAGCGTCTCGTGCGCCTCCGCGCTAATCGAGCCGAAGGACATGGCGCCGGTGGCGAAGCGCTTCATGATGCTCTCCGCCGGCTCAACCTCCTCAATCGGCACCGGCCCTCCATTTGCCGATATCTCGAACAGCCCCCGTAGCGTGCACAGCCTCTGGCTCTGTTCGTTTACCATCTGCGTGTATTCGCGGAAGATCTCCATCTGTCCGGAGCGCGTGGCGTGTTGCAGCCTGAAGACCGTCTCCGGGTTGAAGAGGTGGTACTCGCCTTCGCGGCGCCATTGGTACTGACCGCCCCACGCCAGCTCCGTCAAACCGCCGTCCCGCTCCGGGTAAGCCCGACGGTGGTGCGCGAGAGTGTCTGCGGCGATCCCTTCGATGCCGATCCCGCCGATGCGCGAGGCGGTGTATGTGAAGTACTTATCGATCAACTGCTGAGACAAGCCGATGGCTTCAAAGATCTGCGCGCCGCGGTAGCTCTGTATCGTCGAAATGCCCATCTTGGACATAATCTTGACGACGCCCTTCTTGATCGCCTTTAGGTAGTGCGCCTCCGCCTCTTCATAGCTGATGCTCTTCTCCAGCAGACCCTCCGCATGCATGCGGTGCAGTGTCTCGAGCGCCAGGTACGGGTTGATGGCGCCCGCTCCGTAGCCGATCAGCAGTGCGAAATGATGCGCCTCCCTGGCGTCGGCCGTCTCCACGACCAGCCCTACCTGCGTTCGCTTCCGCTCGCGGACGAGGTGGTTGTGCAGCCCGGCCACAGCAAGCAGTGAGGGAATGGGCGCCCATTCCCGGCTCACGCCGCGGTCGGAGATGATCAGGATCTTACACCCATCGGCGATGGCCTCATCTGCCTCGCGGGACAGCCGCTCCATCGCCTCTTCAATTCCGACCGGCCCGCGCGAGGCCTGGAACAGCATCGGCAGGACGCAGGAACGCAACCGGCCATTGTCCAGCGCCTTGAACGTGGCCAGCTGCGGGTTGTCGACGAAGGGCGACTTGACCTCGATCATTGCCGCGTTTTCGGGCTGCGGGTCCAGCAGGTCGCCTTCCGGCCCGATCGTCGTCTTCACCGAGGTCACGATCTCTTCGCGGATCGCGTCCAGCGGCGGGTTTGTCACCTGGGCGAAGAGTTGCTTGAAGTAGTTGTACAGCGGCTGCGGCCGGTCGCTGAGGACCGCCAGCGGCGTGTCGGTTCCCATCGAACCCACGGCTTCCTCGCCGTTCGCCGCCATCGGGCCCAGGATGTACTTAAGGTCTTCCACCGTATACCCGAAGGCAAGCTGCTGCTCCAGCAGTTCCGCCTCGCTCATCGGGGCTGCCGGCTCGGGCTGCGGCAGGCTATCGAACGTCATCAGGTGCTTTCGCAGCCAATCGCCGTACGGCTTCTCAGAGGCCATCTTATGCTTCAGCTCGGCGTCGTCGATGATGCGGCCTTCTTCCAGGCTGATCAGGAAC
Source organism: Chloroflexota bacterium (assembly GCA_005880055.1). Taxonomy (GTDB): domain Bacteria; phylum Chloroflexota; class Dehalococcoidia; order SM23-28-2; family RBG-16-64-32; genus VJS01. The sequence goes on from VBJS01000047.1 coordinate 5,912, forward strand.
ATGCGCCCGGGCTGTAGGCGGCCCTTGTGCAGCACATTCGCCGGGTCGACCGGGAGCACGCCGACTTCGGAGGCCATGATGACGTAGCCGTCCTTGGTCACGATGTAGCGCGAGGGCCGCAGCCCGTTACGGTCGAGCACGGCGCCGATCGTGCGCCCGTCCGTGAAGGCGATGGAGGCGGGACCATCCCACGGCTCCATCAGGCAGGAGTGATACTCGTAGAAGTCCTTCTTTTCCTGGCTCATCGTCTCGTGGCCGTCCCACGGCTCCGGGATCATCATCATCATCGCGTGGTGGATGGGGCGACCGGCCATTGTCAGAAGTTCGAGCGCATTGTCGAAGCAGGCGGTATCGCTTCCCTTCTCGTCGATGACCGGGATGACCTTCTGGATGCCTGCCCTGAGCCCGGCGCCACCCGCAGTCGAAGGGTCGTCAAAAAGGGACGACTCGAACAGCGATTCGCGAGCGCGCATCCAGTTGACGTTGCCCCGCAGCGTGTTGATCTCGCCGTTGTGACTGATCATCCGGTAGGGGTGTGCCAGCTTCCAGCTTGGGAAGGTATTCGTGCTGAACCGCGAGTGGAACATGCATAGAGCGCTGGTCATGCGCTTATCAGACAGGTCCGGGAAGTAGTCCCGGAGCTGCAAGGCCATCAGCATGCCCTTGTAGACCAGGGTGCGGCAGGACAGGCTGGGGAAGTAGAAGCTCTCTGCCTCCGGAATCCCGAAGCGCTGCAGCGCGTGTTCGAACCGCTTGCGGATGACGTACAGCTTGCGCTCGAACGCGTCCTCATCGCGCGCGTTTTCCCCGCGGCCGATAAAGACGTGGTACATCTCGGGCTCGGAGATCTTTGCGGTGTCCCCCACGGAGGCGTTGTTGGTCGGCACCCGCCGCCAGCCCAGCAGGTGCTGGCCCTCCTCCTCCACGATGATCCGGAAAAGCGCCACGGCCTGGTCGCGCGCCCGCTGGTTCGGCGAGGCGAAGAAGAGGCCGGCGCCGTACTGCCCCTTCTCGGGCAGCCGAATGCCTTCTCGGGCGCATACATGCGAGAAGAAGTCGTGCGGCAGCTGAATCAGGACGCCGGCGCCATCGCCGGTGTTCACCTCGCAGCCGCAGGCGCCGCGGTGCGCCAGGTGCTCGAGCGCTGTGATCCCGTCCTCGATGATGCGGTGGGACTTCTGGCCGTTGAGACGCACGATGAACCCCACGCCGCACGAATCATGCTCGTGCTGCGGGAGATAGAGTCCTTGCGCGGTGGGTGCTTGCGGCTGCCTCATGGTAACCTCCGGCGCTTATGCGGCAGCAGCCGCGACCGGCTTAGCGGATACGAGTGCGCGCGTATTGCGGCGCAGGGGGACACGCGCCCCGCCGGCTTGCCGCGAGGCAAAAGGAGCAAATTCGGCTGAATTCTGCAATTCGAGCTCCTCGCCTAGAATAGGTGAAGTATACGCGGATGCCTCAAACCTGTCTATATCACATCTCGTCGCGACCGTTATAGACATGCTCGATAGTGGCAGGAGTATACAATAGAGACGAGCCGCTGGTCAATCGGCTGCTGCTTGCCACGCCCCCCTCGCCACCATATAATCCGCGCAGCGCATTCCAGGGAGGCAACTCATGTCAGTTCAAGCAGCGCGTCAGTGTGTCCGTGGCCACCCGTACGTGGGGGACGGCCTGTTTTGTCAGCAGTGTGGCGCCTTTGGACTCGATGCCGAAGGCACTGTCCAGATGGCCGCACGTGGCGAACGTATCCTGTCCTGGCTTCTCAACATCATACTCTTCGTCGTCACACTCGGGATCGGCTGGATCATCTGGTGGTTCATCGTAGCACCCAAG
>VBJS01000047.1:7781-15145 GCA_005880055.1 Chloroflexota bacterium
TGACAACGGGCGGCATGTTCGTCCGCGGCCTGGTCGGGATCGCCTTTGAACTCGTCTCAGGCATCGCGAGTCTGGTCGACGACCTCTGGATGTTGTGGGACAAGAATGCTCAGACCCTTCACGACAAGGTGGTCAATTCAGTTGTCGTTAAGGCGAACGGCTCTGAGAAGATCGTCGAGTCGGGCGGCGTCGGTGCGCTCCCTGCCGGCGTGACACCGCCTCCTCCCTACGCCCCACCGGTCTCGTTCCCTGCCTCGCCGCCACCGACTCCGCAGCCGCCTGGGACATCACCGCCCACTCGCCAGGCGGACGAAATCTATTGCCACAGCTGCGGCCAGGCGGTGAAGGCCGGCTCGCAGTTCTGCCCTCACTGCGGCGCAAGTATCGCAGGGTAGACACCATTAGGGTGAGCCACCCCTTGCACTTCGCGTGCGGTTGCCCCAAAATAGCGTTAGCACTCCGCCCCTGTGAGTGCTAAGATACCCTGCCGCAAGGCAATTTCTGCAAAACAAGCCGGGGCTCAACCCGGCGTTTCAGAAGGAGTGAACCATGGCCAAGCAGTTGCTATTCGATGAGGCGGCCCGTCACGCTCTCAAGAACGGCGTCGACGCCCTCGCCGATGCCGTGAAGATCACGCTCGGGCCCAAGGGCCGCAACGTGGTCCTGGAGAAGAAGTTCGGCTCCCCCACCATCACCAACGACGGCGTCACGATTGCCAAGGATGTCGAGCTGGAGGACCCCTTCGAGAACATCGGCGCCCAGCTCGCCAAGGAGATCGCCTCCAAGACCAACGACATCGCGGGCGACGGCACCACCACTGCCACGGTGCTCGGCCAGGCCGTGGTCCACGAAGGGCTTAAGAACGTCGCCGCGGGCGCCAACCCAATGGCCCTCAAGCGGGGAATCGAGAAGGCTGCCGAAGCCGTGCTCGGGGCGATCAAGAAGAACGCTGTCCCCGTCACCACCCGCGAGCAGATGGCTCAGGTTGCGGCAATCTCTGCGAACAACGACCCGGAGATCGGCGAGCTAATCGCGGAAGTGATGGAGAAGGTGGGCAAAGACGGCGTCATCACCGTCGAGGAGTCGAAGGGCATCCGCACGGAAACCGAATACGTCGAAGGCATGAGCTTCGACCGCGGCTACATCAGCCCCTACTTCATCACCAACCCGGAGCGCATGGAGTGCATCATCGACGACCCATATATCTTGATCACGGACAAGAAACTCTCCAGCGTAAACGACATCGTGCCGGTCCTCGAGAAGATCCTGCAGGGCGGCAGCAAGAGCCTGCTCATTGTCTGTGACGACTGCGACGGCGAGGCGCTGGCGACTCTGGCCGTCAACAAGCTGCGCGGCACGCTCAGCGTCTGCGCCGTGAAGGCGCCCGGCTTCGGCGACCGCCGCAAGGACAACCTGGGCGACCTCGCCACCGTCACCGGGGGCGAGCTGATCAGCAAGGCCGTTATCACCAAGGAAGAGACGACGATCGTTGAGGGCAAGGGCGCCCAGACGGACGTGCAGGGCCGCGTCCGAGCCGTGAAAGTCGCCATCGACGAAGCAACCTCCGACTGGGACAAGGAGAAGCTGCAGGAGCGCCTGGGCAAGCTCACGGGCAGCGTCGCCGTCATCAAGGTCGGCGCCGCTACGGAGACCGAGCTCAAGGAGCGCAAGCACCGGGTGGAGGATGCCGTGCAGGCGACGCGCGCCGCTGTCGAGGAGGGGATCGTCTCCGGAGGTGGCATCGCATTCATAAACGCTATTCCGGCGCTCGACAAGATGAAGCTGCAGAGTGACGAGCAGACGGGCTCCGCCATCCTCCGGCGCGCGCTGGAGGAGCCGCTGCGACGGATCGCGCAAAACGCCGGCAAGGACGGCAGCGTGATCGTCGAGAAGGTGAAGGGGTTGAAGACAGGCGAGGGTTACGACGCCGCCAAGGACGAATTCGGAAACATGATTCAGCGCGGCATTGTCGATCCCGTGAAGGTCACACGCTCGGCGCTCGAAAACGCCGTCAGCATCGCTGCTATGGTGCTAACCACGAACTGCCTCGTTTCCGAAATTCCGGAGAAGAAGCAGGCGGCGGGCGCCCCGGCCATGTCGGACATGTATTAGGGCGCGACACGAACCGTAGGGGCGAAGGCAAGCCTCGCCTCTACAGCGCGGGCACGAAGGAAGGCGCCGCTTTCCGTCACTCCGAGGCGAGCGCGCGAGCAGGACGGTGGAGGAGGGCGAAGAATTATGCATCGCCCCAAGCAGTAAACGGAGCCAATATGCCTCTACCCACGACCTGATGACCGCGACTGAAAAAGGTATAATTAACACGCGCGGCCACAACACCCGCGCACAAAGGGGTTAACCACCATTGTTCACCGAAAACGGCGTCCTCATCGATCTCGATGAAGTCCGTAAAGTTGTCGATAACTGCGATGTCTTTACGATCGGCTTCCGCCTCTTTCCGCAGCGTCTTATCGTCGATACGCGGTTTACCGGCGAAGAAGGGGAACCGACCGAGGGCCCGATGCTCGAACTAGTCGAACCGGTTGCCACGGTCGAGGAGCGGTTCTTCTGGCTTGGCAAGCGCCGCCCGAACTTCGGTGTGCCCGAGCGCTTCACCTTCTTCGTCTGGCCGCATTCTGTCCGCTTCCTTGAGGAGTCCGCCCTCATGGACCGCGTGCGCGAGCGCCTCTATCCGATCGATTCGGAGAAGGGTCGCGCAGTCGCTGAGACGACGATCAAGCTGCACATCCTGGAGCGCCGCGCCGTCCTCGACGCGATTACCGGCAAGCAGTACCACACGCTCTGGGCCGCCGCCCCGGCCTGACGCGCGCCTGCCGTCAACGCGCCGCCTCTTCCCGCTCACCGCGAAGCACGTGTACCACGCCGCTTCCCGCTCGTGGTGAGGCACTCGCGTCATGAGCGGAGGACCACCACGTTTCTTATCGCAGAGCCATGCCCGACCTCTACGGCGCGATCGACCTAGGCGGCACAAGGCTGCGCGCAACGATCGCTTCGCTCGATGGCCGCATCGCCCTGGGATGATACGATTTCCTAGAGACCCGTTCTCAGGCCCGGAAGGAGGACCCGATGCAGCAGCGCCCGATCAATCCGTGGACATGGCAGGATGCCTTCGGCTTTTCTCAGGCGATCGAGGTAAGTGGCCAGGACCGATTGCTGATCTGCTCCGGCCAGACATCGGTAGACGAAAACGGCGCGCCGGTCCATGAAGGCGATATGTCCGCCCAGGTGGGCAAGGCGCTCGATAATCTCGAGGAGGTGTTGAAACAGGCAGGCATGACTCTCGCGAACGCCGTACGCATCAATATCTACACCACCGATGTGAACGCGCTGCTTTCCGCGGTTGGTGTCTGGCAGGGTCGCCTCAGCCAGGCCGGATGCAAGCCGGCGAGCACGCTTCTTGGCGTGGCGAGCCTGGCATTTCCGGCGCTCATGGTCGAACTTGAGGCCATTGCGGTCGCTTGACCGCATGCCAAAACCGCCTTACGGCGCCATCGACCTGGGCGGCACGAAGCTCCGCGCCACCATCGCTTCGCTTGACGGCCGCATCGTGGGAGAGGAGATCGTTGCCTCCGAAGCGAGCGAAGGCCCCGAGTCCGTCATCGACCGCATGATCCAGACGCTGGAAACCGCGGCCGAGCAGGCCGGGCTTCGCGCCCATGACCTGGCTGGCCTCGGCGTCGCCTCGCCCGGCGCTTTGGACCTCATCCATGGCCTCGTCTTCGAGGCACCGCAACTTCCGGGGTGGAGTGGCGTTCCGCTACCACAAATCCTGAACGAACGCCTCGGCATACCGGTAATCCTGGAGAACGACGCCAACGCCGCCGCCGTTGGCGAGAACCGCTTCGGCGCCGGCGAGGGTACCCGGCAGATGATCTACCTGACGATCAGCACCGGTGTCGGTGGCGGCATCATTATCGACGGCGACATCTACCACGGCGCGACCGGCTCTGCGGGCGAACTGGGCCACGTCATCGTCTGGTATGACGGCCCACGCTGCCTCTGCGGCGAGCGCGGCTGCCTGGAGGCGATCGCCTCCGGCACCGGCCTCGTCTGGCGTGCCGAAGAGCTGATCGAGCGCGGCGAGGCGCCGGTCCTGGAACGGATGAAGCGGGAGCACGACGATTTCGGCGCAGACGAGGTGGCGGATGCGGCCCGCGCCGGCGACGAGCCGGCCCGCCGGCTTTTCGACGAGGCCGGGCTCTACCTGGGCATTGCACTCGCCGATTTCGTGAACATCTTCAACCCGGAGATGCTCGTTCTCGGTGGCGGCGTCGTCACAGGCGCCGCTGACCTCTTCCTGGAGCGCGCCGAAAGCACGATGCGACAGCTGGCCCGTAAGCAGCCCTTGAAAGACGTCCGCCTGGAACGCGCCACTCTGGGCGACCAGTCCGGTCCGCTCGGCATGATCGCTCTTCTTGGTAATCAGGCCAACACTCAGGGGTAGCGGCCTCCCGGATGGTACGCGCTGATCAGGCCGTTCGCAGGAACATCGCTCTTCCCGTCAAACATTGCGGCGCGCACGGGTCCGGCCTCGCCCGAAACGCGCCGGTACCCGGCGCACCGTCGCTAGATGCTCCAGGTCCGGCTGTACGTTCTCCCTCTCCGCCTCCACTATCGGCTGGCAGGCGATGATTGTATCCGCTAACCGATCCGCCACCTCCTCCGCCAACTCTTCGCTCAACGGGTCATACGGAAGCGACTGGTGTATCCGTGCCCAGGATTGCGTCCACTCCTCCAGCTCCACCTCCGGCCCCAGCCTGTCTTGTATCTCGGGCATATGAGCGGCCATCAGCTCCGCCCAACGGTATGAGAACTCACGCGCGCCCTCAAAGTGCAGTCCGATCTCGATACGTCCGGTCTTCCGCGTCAGCCACGCCTCATAATGCACCTTCGGGGAGTGGTAGTGCATCTGAAGCCACACCGAACGAATGCGAGATGTAAGGCCTTCCCGCAGACCGTCCGACAGCCGCGCCAGCGTTCCCTCCTGCACGAGCGCCATAAATTCCGACACCCGCATCTGCGCCATGCGACAAGCCTGAAGCGTAACGCCTCGGGCGTCAATCGCTCTCAGTACTCGCCCGTCCATGCTACAATTCCGGCTGCACCGTCCATCCCCTTACGGGGCGAGGAGGAACCATGGAACTGATCATCGTCATCGTCGTAATTGTTGCGCTGGTGATCATCGGACTCATCCTCGTCGGCATGTACAACGGCCTCATCCGCTCGCGCAACCGCGTGAAAGAGGCCTGGTCCGGCATGGACGTCCAACTGCGCCGCCGCGCCAGCCTCGTGCCCAACCTGGTGGAGACCGTCAAAGGCTACGCGGAGCACGAGCGCGAGACGTTCGAGGAGGTGACCCGCGCGCGGTCTGCCCTCGAGCAGGCCGGCAACGTGCAGGACGCCGCCGCCGCCAACAACATGCTCACCGGCGCTCTCCGCCATCTCTTCGCCGTCGCCGAGAACTACCCGCAGCTCCAGGCCGCCGAGAACTTCCGCCAACTCCAGAGCGAGCTTTCAGATATCGAGGAGAAGATCGCGTTTTCCCGCCAGTTCTACAACACCAATGTCCTCGACTACAACAACCGCATCGGCACCGTACCCGCTTCGGTAATCGCCGGCATGTTCGGGTTCCAGCCCGAACACTTCTTCGAGGCCGACGAAGAGGGCCGCGCAGAGGTCCGCGTCGATTTCAGCAGGGCGAGCGACTAGAGTCAGTATCATTAAGAGGCATCGCGGCCGTCATTCTGAGGTACAAAGAATCCCGTGAAGCCCCAGTGCTATCCGCAATACAAACGGGGCATACTCGCGACCGATTGAGTGCGCTACATATGAGCAGCGACGACTTTAGCGCCGGGGCGAACGATTCGGATGATGAATTCACCAGCGGACTGTCGGCGCTCATCAGCGCCTTCTGGTGGATTCAACCCCCCGGGTTCGTGCTGCTGTTCGCCCTGCCCATTATCTTCCTCCTATGGGTAATGTCCTGGGCCCCCGGCTGGTGACGGTCATCGCCCGCGCAACCCCAGATGGCGTCTGACAGTCCCGCGGAGCGCGTAGCCTTCCGTCTTAAGGCCGAGGCCGTTGTGCGCGAGGCGCCGGACCCCGGCGCCATTGTGGAGGAGACGCTTGCGGCCGGCGCCCTGATCACCGTTCACGAACGGGCAGGCGATTTTCTGCAGATCATCACACCCAGCGACAACTTTGGCTTCATCGCCGCCTCAACGCCGCTGGAACCAATCGATGAACTCTCGCTGAGGGCCGCGACCGCTTCTGACGTCTCGCCAAACGAGCCTCCCGGCGGCGCGTACGCCGGTGGGCTAACGACTGCCCCGGCGGTTCAACCCCTGAGCCCGGAGGCCCGCGCCCGCGATACCGCCTTCGTCCCGGCACGCCCGCTGGAGCCCGCCGAGCGCATCCTCGTCTACGACCGCATCGCCGCTAACCGGCGGAGCACCATAATGCTGCTGGCCCTTTTCGTGCTCTTCCTCGCCGGCTTGGCCGCCGCCATAGGCGTTCTCGTCACATATTACGGCGGCGGGGATCCGGTCCAGGACTGGCAGGCCGTCGTAGTCGTCGCCGGCGCCGGCGCGATCATTGGGCTCTTCGCCGGCGGCATCATCTACTTCACTGCGCCGGCGACCGTCCTCGCCATCTCCGGCACCCACCAAGTAAGCAAGGACCAGGAGCCTGAACTTTACCGCATCGTGGAGAACCTCAGCATCGGCTCCGGCCTGCCGCTGCCGAAGGTCTGGGTCGTTGAAGACAGCGCCCCGAACGCCTTCGCCACCGGCCGCAACCCGGGCAACGCTCACGTCGCCGCCACGCGCGGACTGCTGGATAAGCTAGAGAAACGAGAGCTGGAAGCGGTTATCGCCCACGAGATGTCACACGTCGGGAACTACGATACCCGCCTGATGACGATGGTTGCTGTCGCCGTCGGCATGGTCGCCCTCGTTGCCGACCTCATGCTGCGCTTCACCTGGTACGGCGCCGGCTCCCGCGAAAGCAACCGCGACCGTGGAGGTGGCGGACTCGCGCTGATCATCCTCGTCGCGGCCATCCTGTTCATCATCATCTCACCCGTCATCGCAGCCGTCATCCGCATGGCGCTCTCCCGCCAGCGCGAGTACCTCGCCGACGCTTCCGGAGCCCTGCTCTGCCGCGACCCCGAGGCCCTCGCCGACGCCCTCCAGACGATCTCCGCCGACCCGGAGCCGCTGGAAACAGCGAACAAGGCCACGGCACACCTCTACATCTGCAACCCGCTCAAGGGCCACGAGTCCTTCCTCAACAACCTTTTCTCCACTCACCCGCCGGTCCAAGACCGCATCCGTATCCTTCGAGCG
>VBJS01000047.1:15235-15812 GCA_005880055.1 Chloroflexota bacterium
GTGGCGGATGTCAACAGCGAAGCGATCGGCGCCGCCGGCATCGAGCTTTACGAGGACGGCGCTGCCGTCCTGCGCTCCGTAGTCGTCTCACCGACGGTGCGTAAGACCGGGCTCGGCGACACGCTCGTCCGAACAGCTCTGGATTACGCGCGTGAGCACGGCGCCCGGCGCGTCTACCTCTTCACGATGCACGCCATGCCGTTCTTCGCCCACTACGGCTTCCAGCCCTGTACGACGAAAGACTTCGAGCCGGCAGTTCGAAAATCGTGGCAATACCTCGGCCTCACCGAGCGCCCGGAGATTCTGAAACAGATGACGCCGATGCGGTTGGAAATCAGCCACTACCTCCCGCATTAGGCCACCACCTCGACCCCGCTACCGTCCACCACGTCACCCAAGTGCCAGGCGCGCAGCCCAGCCGTGGCGAACCGCTCCTCCAGGTCGCCTGCTGACTGCGGCGTCACCGCCATCAATAATCCGCCCGAGGTCTGCGGGTCGAACAGCACGTCCTGCAGGCGCTCAGGCACGCCATCTGCCACGCGGACTTTGCCCGCTAGGTACGACCGGTTGCGGGCCG
>VBJS01000047.1:15825-26385 GCA_005880055.1 Chloroflexota bacterium
GGCATTACCGGCGCCTGTGTCGCTGCGATCCGCAACGCAGTTCCGCTTGCCGCTGCTATCTCGTAAGCATGCCCCAGCAGGCCAAACCCGGTCACGTCCGTGAGTGCGTGCGCGCCCACCTCCCGCGCGATGTGCGAGGCGTGCCGGTTTAGCGCCGTCATGCTTTCCACCGCTGCCCGCAGGTCATCCGGCGAGGCCTTGTCGCGCATCGCAGCTGTGGTCACGATGCCCGTCCCCAGCGGCTTCGTCAGATACAACAGGTCGCCCGGTTGCGCACCGGCCTTCGTCATTACCCGCTCCGGGTGCACCAGTCCCAGCACCGCCAGCCCATACTTCGGCTCAGCGTCGATGATCGTATGGCCGCCGGCGATGACACCGCCCGCCTCCCGCACCTTCTCCGACCCGCCGCGCAGTATCCCGGCGATCGTCTGCGCCTCCATGTCCTCAGGGAAGGCTGCGATGTTCAGGGCAAGCACCACCTCGCCGCCCATCGCGTAGACGCATTGGCCGCAGAAATAGCGCCGTAATCGTACGGCTCGTCGACGAGAGGCGCGAAGAAGTCGACCGTCAGCACGATCGCCTGCTCGTCATTCAGGCGGTAGACGGCGGCATCGTCCGGCGTATCCAGGCCGACGAGTAGGTCAGGATGGCGGTCCGGAATGTTCTCTGACAGGTAACGCAGGACCTGCGTTAGGGCTTCAGCGCCGGCCTTGCCGGCTCAACCCGCACACGAGGCCAGCGCGGTCAACCGCTCGCGCTTCGCAGCCATCGAGTCTCCTTTCGCGGCGCTAACTACACCGCGCCCTCAGTATATCGCCGCGGTACATCGCGGCCTTCCCAAAGCGCATGGGTCAGACCGTGCGTTACCCGCCGCTTGCTTCGGCTCGGCGCCTCGCGCGCAGCGCCGGGCCACTTGCCGGTGACCACTCAGTCTGACGGGCGGTGCAGCCATACCTGACGGCCCGCCCGCTGGGCTATAAGCTAATCGCATGCCCCGTCGCGCTCCCGTCAAAACCCTCGCCCCTGGCGAGTTCGTCGCCCGCCTCTCAGGTCTCTACGGCGAGCCCGTCTGGCGTCCGCACGGCGACCCTATCACGGAGCTTGTCCTCACCATCCTCTCCCAGAACACCTCAGACGCTAACTCCGGCCGCGCCTTCATGCGGCTGCGGCAGCGGTTCCCGGCGTGGGGATCCCTCGTCGAGGCGCCTCTCGGGGAGATCCAAGAGGCAATATCCGTCGGGGGCCTGGCCAAGCAGAAGGCGCCCCGCATCAAGGCGTCGCTGCGGGCGATCGTCGAGAAGCGCAACTCTCTAGGCCTGGACTTCCTGGCCGATCTTCCGCTGGCTGAAGCCAAGCAATGGTTACGAGACCTGAACGGTGTGGGCCCTAAGACCGCCGCCTGTGTCCTCATGTTTGCGCTGGGACGGCCGGCGCTGCCGGTCGATACGCACGTGCACCGCGTGGCTCAGCGCCTGGGCCTGGTTCCCGCTGGCGCAAGCGCTGAACAGGCACACGACATCCTCGAAGCCATCGTACAGCCCGAGGAGATATACGCATTCCACATCTCGCTGATCAAGCACGGCCGCCGCCTCTGCCGGGCCCAGCGCCCGCTTTGCAGGCGCTGTCCGCTGCTCAACGGATGCCCGGCGGGCCAAAGCTTCCTCGTCTCTGGGACTGCCGCAAATTCTTGACCCCTTATAGCAACTTCTTCTTTAGCAGAATTTTCTAACGGGTTACCCATTGTCTCACCGAGCTCGGTGATTGTAGACTCCGGCGCATGAACCGAATTCCCGTCGTCATTGCCACGCCTGTCCTCGCGTACCTCGTTGTCCACCTGCTCTTTCTTGCATCTGCTACGCAAGCCGGCAATCCCGGCACGCCGCATTACCCGGACCTGCAGACGCTACCTCCAAACTCTTTCCATGTGCAACGCGACTCCAAGACGGGCGCCCGGACCCTGTTTTTCTCTAACACCATCGCCAACCTCGGCCAGGGCCCGCTGCGCGTGCGGCCGGTGAATAATGCGACTACCGGCACCACCGACGCCTACCAGCAGGTGTTGACACACGACGCCAATGGCAACTGGTATCTCTACGCCGAGACCAAGGTCGGGACATTTGTCTTCCACCCGGCCCACAATCACTGGCACTTTGAGGACTTTGCACTCTACGAGCTTCGGGATGTGGCTGCCGACGGTTCCATCGGCGCTAATGTCATCACCAGTAGCAGCAAGATCTCCTTCTGCATGACGGATAGCTACTCTGTGGACAACAGCCTTGAGCACTACTCGCCGCGGACCTATGTCACCTGCAGCCAGAATGACCTCCAGGGTATATCGGTGGGTTGGGCTGATATCTACGGCTGGAGCTTGCCCGGCCAGAGCCTGGATGTTTCGAACATTCCCAACGGCACTTACTGGCTGGTCTCGACGGCAGACCCGGACAACCTCATCGCCGAAACGAATGACGCCAACAACACCGGGGCGGTGAAGATCCAGATCCGCGGGAACAACGTTAAGGTCGTCAAGTAAAGAGTAGCCATTTCGGCGGCGAAGCCAGCGCGGTTGGGATCGCTGTTGGCTTGACATCACTTCTCGCACGCCATACCGTATACGCATCATGACTCTGGCGTTTCGCAGTGCGTGGCGGCGACCCCGAAGCACTCGTGTGGGGTTTGCCCGCGCACGCCCTTAAACGGCTGCGCCGGCCGGGATCAAGCGTTTCAATCAAGCCCCACCGCTCAAACGGTGGGGCGATTTGATTTGACGGGCGGGCGATGAACAAGAGACGGTGATTAGGAGAAACACCGGATGATCAAAGTCGGCATTATGAACGTGACCGGATACGCAGGTGGGGAGCTCGCCCGCCTGCTCTATTCCCACCCGGAGACGCGTTTGACCAGCGTGACCGGCCGCTCGGAAGCAGGCAAGCGGCTGGCCGATGTCTTTCCGCATCTCGCATGCTATGAGCTTAAGATTGCACCGGAGCTCGATTTGGTCGACTTCGTCTACTCGGCGCTGCCTCACGCTGCTAGTGCTGAGGCTGTCGCTCCGCTGGTCCGGGCGGGCGTTCCCGTTGTCGACATCAGTGCCGACTTTCGCCTCCGTGACCCGGCCGAATACGCCGCTTGGTATGGTGTCGAGCACCCGGCGCCAGACCTGCTTCAGCAGGCAGTCTATGGCTTAACAGAGCTCAATCGGGCGCCCGTACAGCATGGCAGGCTCGTCGCCAATCCGGGCTGCTACCCGGAGGCGGCCCTCCTCGCCCTTGCGCCTGCTGCTAACGCAGGCGTCATTGAGCACGACGTAGTTATTGATTCGAAGTCCGGGGTAACCGGTGCCGGACGCGGCCTTTCCCTTACGACTCACCTGGGGGAGGCGGGCGAGAGTGTTTCCGCCTATGGGCTCTCCGGCCACCGTCACCTGCCGGAGATCGTGCAGGAACTGGCTAAATGCTTCCCGCCCGTCGAGGCGCCACAGCCCGTTCATCCGAGAGTCACCTTTACGCCGCACCTCGTCCCCATAACGCGCGGTATCCTCTCCACTTGTTACGCGCCGCTTACGCCGGCCTGGGCCGCCGAAAACCGGGAGCCGGGCAAAGCCATACGCTCGCTCTACGAGGAGTTCTATGCTGGCGAACCCTTCGTTCGTGTCACGGATGCGCCGCCGGCCACCAAGCACACAAGAGGAAGTAACATGTGCCTGGTTTATCCCACGGTAGATGAGCGTGCACGGCGACTTGTGGTGGTCAGCGTGCTCGACAACCTGGTGAAGGGGGCAGCCGGCCAGGCGATCCAGAACATGAACGCCATGCTCGGCCTCCCAGAAACGCTGGGCCTCGACATGCCGGCGGTGTACCCGTGAAACATTTCGCGTCTACCACGGCGGCCAGTCAGGTTGCCTCCTAATGCAGGAATTGCAGGTACTGGAGCAAGGGACGGTGACCACCCCGCGAGGATTCACTGCCGGCGCTGTGCACGTCGGCGTCCGTAGCGATTGGGAGAAGCTTGATGTCGGCATTCTTGCCTCGGATGTCCCCTGCGCCGCCGCCGCCGCCAGTACACGCAACCGGGTGCCCGGCGCTTCGCTCGTCATCAGCCGCAAACACCTTGCGTCCGGGCGCGCCCAGGCTGTGGTCGCGAACGCCGGATGCGCAAACGCTGCCACAGGCAAGCGCGGCCTGGACGATGCGGTGCGCCTGGCCCAACTCGCCGGCCAGAAGCTCGGAATCGATGCTCATCTGGTGGTTGTGGCTTCCACCGGCGTCATCGGTACCTACCTTCCCATGGATCGAATGGCTCCGGGCATCGGGAAGATTAGCCTATCGTCAGACGGCGGATTGGACTTCGCGAAGGCTATCATGACGACCGATACGCGCCCCAAACACGTCGCTGTGCGCTCCCGGGATTGGAGCATTGGGGGCGTGGTTAAGGGGGTGGGGATGATCCATCCGAACATGGCGACAATGCTCTGCTTCATGACGACCGATGCAGCGGTTTCACAGCCATTCCTCCAATCGGCCCTCGCCGCTGCAGTTGAAGACTCCTTTAACATGATCGACGTCGATAGCGATACCAGCCCGGACGATATCGCGGTCGTAATGGCAAACGGTCTCGCCCAAGGCGACGAAATCGATTCTTCTGACCCCCAGGCCCGGCTTTTCTCCGCAGCTCTCGCGCAGGTCTGCGTCCATCTGGCCAAAGCGATGGTTGCCGATGCCGAGGGCGCCACGAAGGTCATCGAGGCGCGCGTGGAAGGCGCCGCCTCCCGCGAGGACGCCCGCAGTGCCGCTCGCGCCGTCATCAGCTCGCTGGGGGTCAAGACCGCGGTCTACGGGCGAGATCCCAACTGGGGACGCATACTCTCCGCCATCGGCAACAGCGGCGCTCGGGTGGAGGAGGAACTCGTCAAGCTGTTCGTCGCCACTCCCGACGGCGGCGAGCTGCAGCTATTCGATGGCGTACCTGTGGAAGTAGATCCCGCGCTGGCCAAAAGCTGCCTGGTCCCTGCTGATATCAGGTTCCGCGCCCACCTGGGCCTCGGCGCCGGCGCTGCCACCGCCTGGGGCAGCGACCTGACCGAGAACTACGTGCGGCTGAACAGCGAGTACACAACATGACAGAGCAAGGACAGCTATCACCGCAACTCGGCGAGATTATCGTCGTCAAGATTGGCGGCGCCATCCTGGGCACCCGCGATTCTACGGTCGAAGATATAGTCGAGCTTCATCGTCGGAGCTTCTGGCCCGTGGTGATTCACGGCGGTGGCCTCTTGATCAGTGAGTGGCTGACGCGTCATAACGTTCCCACGCGCTTCGAGCGCGGCCTCCGCGTGACCGACGAGGAATCGCTCCGGGTAGTCGTTGCCGTCCTCGCCGGGCTCGTCAACAAACAGATCGTTGCTGCCATCCAGGCTGCCGGCGAGCCCGCCGTGGGCCTCTCGGGCGCCGACGGCGGGATGTTCCACTGCCGCCTGGCCGGCGAGAACCTGGGCTTCGTCGGCGATATTGTGAGCGTCGATCCCGGCCCTTTGGCGCGCGTCCTGCTGGCCGGCGTCATACCAGTACTGGCCCCTATTGGCGTTCTTTGGGAGGATGACCGTCCCACGGCTCAGCTCCTGAACATCAACGCCGATACAGCGGCAGGCGTGATCGCGTCCGTCCTTGGCGCGCGCTGGCTAGCCTTCCTTACCGATGTCCCGGGCGTCAAGTCCGCGTCCGGCGAAGTCATTCCCCATCTCACAGCCGAGGAAGCGGCCGGGCTCATCGCCGACGAAACCATACAGGGCGGTATGATACCCAAGGTTGAAGCCTGCCTCACCGCAGCCGAAACCGGAACGCAAAGCGTCGTCTTGGGAACCGATCAGCCCGGCGCATTGTTGACGGTGGTCGCCGGAAAGCCGGCAGGCACAATCGTGGGCGGGGGAACGTAACGGGGCCGGCTTGCGCTTCGCCCTTACTTCGGCGACTCGCGTCGTGCTACGGTCAGGGGCGGCGAAACCGGCCACCGGGAGAACAACTTGGAGAAAGAACAACTCGTATCGCTGGAAAAGAAGTACTTCCTCCCCGTCTCCAAGCGCCTGCCCGTAACGCTGATCCGCGGCCAAGGCACTTTGGTATGGGATGCAGATGGCAAGCAGTACCTCGATTTTGTTGCCGGCATTGCGGCCGTATCGCTGGGCCACTGCCACCCCGAACTGGTGAAGGCCATTGAGCGCCAGGCGCGCGAGCTAATGCATACCTCCAATTACTACTACACGGTTCCCCAGGTAAAGCTCGCGCAGCTTCTTTGTGAGGCGGCCGGGCTGGACAAGGTATTCTTCTGCAACAGCGGCGCCGAGGCCGTGGAAGGCTGCATCAAAATCGCGCGTAAGTGGGGTAAGGAGAAGCGGGAGGGCGCCTTTGAGATCATCGTCGCCGAGAACGCCTTTCACGGGCGCACCATGGCCACCGTCACGGCAGCGGGCAACGAGAAGTACCGCGAGCCCTTTGCCCCCCTCTTGCCCGGCTTCGTCCGCGTGCCCTTCAACGACATAGATGCCATCAAGCAGGCGACGACCGGGAATACCGCCGCCGTGCTGCTGGAACCTCTTCAGGGTGAAGGCGGCGTAAACATGGCTTCCGACGATTACCTCCCGCATGTGCGCGCCTGGTGCGACGAGGCCGGCATCCTGCTCATGCTGGACGAGGTCCAGACCGGTCTGGGCCGCACGGGAAAGCTCTTCGCTCATCAGCACTACGGAGTCACGCCCGATGTCATGGCCGTCGCTAAGGCGCTCGGGGGCGGCTTTCCCATCGGCGCGTTCCTGGCCAAAGACCAATGCGCCCTCCTGGGTCCCGGCGAGCACGGCACGACGTTTGGCGGCAACGCGCTCGCTTGCGAAGTGGGCTACACCGTCCTCAAGTACATGCTGGACCATGACCTGCCGGCCCAGGTCGCCCGAAAAGGCCAACACCTTGAGCGCCGCCTCCACTCCCTCGCCGACCGCCATTCGCTCGTCACGGAGATCCGTGGCATGGGTCTGATCTGGGCCATCGAGCTGGCCGGCCCGCTGGCCGAGCAGGCGATGAACATCGCTGTGGAAGAGGGGTTGCTGATCAACAACGTCAAGCCAACCGCTATTCGCCTCATTCCACCGCTTACCGTCAGCGAAGAGGAGATCGACCAGGCGGTGGGGATCATCGACCGCGTCCTTCAACGGCTGGAGAGCGAGAGCCCGAAGTGATCTACCGGTACGGTAGAGTGCTCGTCCTGGCGCAAAAGCAGGCAGCGAGCGCTTTCAACTTTCAACTTGGAACCTTCCACTCACTCCGGAGCTCACTCGTGCGCCATGCCTGAAAAAATCATCCTCGCCTACTCCGGCGGCCTCGATACGTCTGTTGCCATCCGCTGGCTCAAAAAAGACCGCGGCTACGATGTCATCGCACTGACGGTAGACGTGGGAATGGACCGCAGCCGCGAGGAGCTGCAATCGCGCGCCCTTGCTGCGGGCGCCGAAAAGCACGTCTGGCGCGATGCGCAGGAGACCTTCATCCGATACTTCGCCTTCGCAGCCCTATCTGCCGGCGCCCGCTACCAGGGACACTACCCGCTGGCTACCGCGCTCTCTCGCCCTCTTATCGCGCGTGAGCTGGTTGAAGCCGCCCGCACGGAAGGCGCCTCCGCAGTCGCTCACGGCTGCACCGGTAAAGGCAACGACCAGGTGCGTATCGATGTCTCCGTGCACGCACTAGCCCCAGACCTGAAAATCGTAGCTCCCCTTCGTGAGTGGGAGATGGACCGCGAATCCGAGATGGCGTATGCGCACGAGCACGGGATCCCTGTTTCAGTCACGAAGGCTAGTCCGTACAGCATCGATGAAAATCTCTGGGGCCGAAGCATCGAAACCGGCGTTCTTGAAGATCCATGGCTGGAGCCACCCGCAGACGTTTACCTCTGGACGAAAGCGCCCGCCGAAGCCCCCGACGAACCGCGCTACATCGAGATCGGGTTCAGCCAGGGTGTCCCGGTGTCGCTCGACGGAAAGCCGGCTGATGCAGTCTCCCTGATAAAGGGGCTGAACGCAATCGCCGGTGAGCACGGCATCGGGCGCATCGATACCGTGGAAGACCGCCTTGTTGGCATCAAATCCCGCGAGATATACGAGGCGCCGGCCGCGACGGTGCTGCTCGCTGCCCACGAGGGGCTCGAGTCCCTCACCCTATCTAAGGATCAGCGCCGCCTGAAATCACGCCTTGCTCAGGAATATGCCGAGATCGTCTACAACGGGCTCTGGTTCAGCGCTCACCACCAGGATGTCGCCGCCTACATCCAGTCAACACAGCGCCACGTTACCGGTGACGTGCGCGTCAAGCTGCACAAAGGCAGCGCCGCTGTTGTCGGCCGCCGCTCGCCGAAGAGCCTCTACGATTTCTCCCTGGCCACCTACGATAAAACGGACCAATTCGATCGTAGTGCGGCCACCGGCTTCATCGAGATATGGGGCCTCCCGGTGCGTGTGCAGGCCCAGGCGCAGCTGCTCGGGGGCGAGCAGCCGCAGTAGCCGTCTCCGCAAGGCCACTTCCTGCGTTGTCACTGGCACAACGACATGAGTTCGATTTGGCCTCGGGTCCTCCAGTGTGTGGTTCTCGCGATTCCGCTGATGCTGCTGGCCGCTGCCTGCGGAGATTCCGGCAGCGGCACGCCAGTCACCGGCGCGTCCATCGAACCAAGCTTCCCGCCGCCCACCGCTAGCTCCACGCCCCCTGCGACCCCTGCAGCCGGACTAACCGAGTATACGGTCCAACCTGGCGACACCCTGTACTCCATCGCGGCGCGGTTCGGCGTTAGCGTCGCCGCCGTCGCGGCTGCCAATGGCATCGCCGACATCTCGGAGATAACAGCAGGACAAGTTTTGACAATCCCTTCAAGCGGGGTCGCTGCGCCCACGCCCGCACCTGTGCCTTTCACCCCCGCACCGGCCTCCGGTGCACCCGCCGACGTTCTTTCTAAAGCTGTCAACCCCGATCGCCGGATCGTTGCCTTCAGCTTTGACGCTGGTTCCGACGTGGGTTACGCATCGCAGATCCTTGACGTGCTGGCTTCCAACGGCATCCACGCCAGCTTCGGCATGACCGGCCGCTGGGCGGAGCAGAACCCAGACCTGCTGAAGCGCATCGTTCGCGAACGTCATTCGCTGATCAATCACACCTATGATCACGACTCCTTCACCGGTCGCTCTACCGGCGCGGCGGCGCTCGCCCAGGGCCAGCGTTGGGAGGAGTTGGACCGCACGGAGGCGATCATCAATGAGCTGACGGGTGCCAGCACCAAGCCGTTCTTCCGCCCGCCCTACGGCGACTTCGACGATTCCGTCAATGCCGATGTCGGCGCCCGCGGCTACGCCTACAACGTGATGTGGACCGTCGACTCACGGGGATGGACCGGCATTCCGGCGTCCCAAATCATACAGCGCTGCCTGGACTTAGCCGCGCCCGGTGCGATCTACGTCTTCCACGTCGGGTCCGCGTCGCAAGACGGCCCCGCGCTCCAGTCGATCATCGATGGCCTGCGCACCCAGGGTTACGCCATCGGCTCTGTCCCGGACATGCTCGCCCCCTGAAAGAGACGCACTCGGCACTCAGCACTCGGCACACAGCACTGAGCCGCTGTAATCTAAGACCCATGCCCGTTCGCGCCGTCCTTTTTGACCTCGGCGATACGCTCTGGCATTTCCCCAGGATGCCTCCTTCTATGGTCATCCGCGGCGAGACCATGCGCCGCATCACCAACCTCCTCGCCCGCTGGGGCTACCAGATGTCCGGAGAACGCCACATGTTGGGCCGCGATATCCGGCTCGCGGTCGAAGAGGAGACGGAGCGCGCCTTCCACGGCGACTGCATCGACCCCGGCTACCCGGATATATGCCGGCGGGTAGCGGCCCGTCATGACATGGAGCTTTCGGCGGATCAGGGGGAGGAACTCTGGGAGACCTGGAATCTCGGCGGCGCCTTTCTCGGGCGCGTTCTCTATCCTGACGTCATCCCCACTTTGGAGTGGCTTAGAGAACGCGGCCACCGCCTGGCTGCCGTCACCAATCGCGGCTTTAGCGGCCCCCGCTTCCACCAGGAGGTTTGCGAGCTTGGCCTAACCGACTTCTTCGAGGTCACCGTCATCTCCTGTGACATCGGTTTTATGAAGCCTCACCCGCGCATCTTCGAGTATGCCCTGGAGCATCTTGGGATAGAGCCCAAGGAGGCAGTGATGGTAGGCGACAGCTTACGGGCCGATGTTGAGGGCGCCAAGACGCTCGGCATAAAGGCGGTCTGGCGGCGCCCGCCTGTCGGCGAGCCGGTTGAAGCTACGACCGATATTCCAGAGCCGGGCCCCCTCGCCCCCGACTACACCATTGACAACATCGGTGACCTAAAAGCCCTCCCCATCTTTGAAGGGCCTCTGCCTGCGAAGTAAGGCACCGCCCGCCCCTTGGCATCCTTCTCGCTCGCGGCCCTTTCGTATAATGATGCCCCATGAAGAGCCGCAACCGCCCGGAAAGCCCCACGGCGCGACGCCTGGATGCGCGCG
>VBJS01000047.1:26564-29030 GCA_005880055.1 Chloroflexota bacterium
GGCCCCGCCGCCGGCCGTCTGCATACGGCGCGCTCGCGCAACGACCAGGTGGCCACAGACATGCGCCTCTTCGTCCGAACGGTGTCGTTCGCTGCCGTCGATGGCCTGCGTGGCCTACAGGCAGCCGTTCTGGATTTGGCCGAAACCCATCTGGGCACACTCATGCCGGGATACACGCACCTGCAGCGGGCGCAACCCGTCCTCCTCGCCCACCACCTCCTCGCCTACTTCGAAATGTTCGAACGCGACATTCAACGCTTCGCGACGACCGCTGAGCGGGCCGATGTTCTGCCCCTCGGCTCAGGGGCTCTGGCCGGCGTCCCCTACCCGATCGACCGCGAGGTTGTGGCTGAGGAGCTGGGTTTCTCCTCCCTGTCCGCTAATAGCATCGATGCCGTCTCTGACCGCGACTTTGTGATCGACTTCCACGCCTCTGCCGCTATCTTGATGACGCACATCTCTCGTCTGGCCGAAGAGATCATCCTCTGGTCCAGCGAGGAGTTTGGGTTCCTGCGGCTCCCGCCCAAATTTGCCACAGGCAGCAGCATCATGCCCCAGAAGAGCAACCCGGACATCGCCGAATTGGCCCGCGCGCGTTCAGGTCGCGCCATCGGTAATCTCGTCTCCGTGCTCGCCGTCATGAAAGGGCTGCCCCTCTCTTACAACAGGGACCTACAGGAAGATAAGCAACCCCTCTTCGACACGGTCAGCAACGTCATGTCTACCCTGGAAGTCCTTACCGCCATGGTACCGTCTCTGCAGTTCGACAAGGACCGCATGGAAGCCGCTGCTTCCGCCGGATACCTGCTGGCAACGGATCTGGCCGACCATCTTGTCGGGAAGGGCCTCCCGTTTCGGGATGCCCACCAGTCCGTGATGGCTCTCGTGGAGTACGCGCAGTCCCGGGATCAGCCGCTCGCCTCGATGACGCTCGACGAATATCGCCGCTTCTCACCGTTATTCGACGAAGCCGTCCTTCGCCTCGACGCCCGCTCCTCAGTCGCCTCGCGGGATGTCGCAGGGGGCACGGCTCCCGGACGGGTTCGGGACGCCCTTAAACAGGCACGCCGTATCCTGGAGGAAGAATGGCCCGCACGGTCAAGCTAGCCCCTTCTATTATCGCAGCCGACTGGACTCGGCTCGCCGAGCAGCTCCGGGAGTGCGAAAGTGCAGGTGCGGATTACCTCCACATCGACATCATGGACGGCCGCTTCGTTCCCGTCATCACGATCGGTGCCCCGATCGTGGAAGCCATTCGCCGCCTGACGGACCTCACGCTGGATATACACCTGATGATAGTGGAGCCGGAGAAGCATCTGCAGGCGTTCATCGAGGCCGGCGGCGATATCATCAACGTTCATGCCGAAGCCGCTATCCACCTTCATCGGGTGGTGCAGGACATCCGTTCACACGGCCGCAGAGCAGGCGTCTGCCTCAATCCCGGCACGCCGATCAACTCCGTGGAGGAAGTCCTGCCCGATGTTGATCAGGTCATGGTGATGGCAGTAAACCCGGGTTGGTCAGGCCAGAAGTTCATCCCCAGCGCCATTGGGAAAGTGGCCAGTCTTCGCCGGCTAATCGATGAGGGCCGCTACCAGGCCGAAATTGAGGTGGACGGCGGCGTGAAGCCGGAGAACGCCGCTGCCTGCGTCGCCGCTGGGTCAGACGTCCTTCTCGCCGCTTCGGCCGTATTCAACGCCGAGGCGTCCATCGGTGCTAACATCCGGCGCCTCCGCTCGGCTGTAGAGACTAACGCTCGCCTGCCATCCTGAGGGAGCGGAGTGGAATGAAGGCGGGCCGAGGCCGGAGTCGCCGTCGCCGCGAGCGCGCTTCTAGACCGCCGTTTTCAACGAACTGCGCAGGCAACGCGTGCAGATCTTGATGCGCACTGACACGCCCTGGAACATCAGCGTCTTGTTCTGAACGTTGGCCTTAAACGTGCGATTGGTGCGCGGGGCTTTCCGCTCCCAGCGCCCGGAATGCTTGTGCCGGATATTGCGGCCATAAGCCGTGCTCTTGCCACAGACGTCGCATCTCGCCACAGGGATTTCCTTTACCTGGAATATCGGCGCTGCTAGAATGGCGCCGCGAGTATGTTAACATTCGCGCCCCAGCCGGACAAGAAACGTGGCACTTGTCCCGCTGGGCCGCCCGTTACTGGTCGCGCCTGAAATGTCCGCCCCAGCGGAGGCGGGGACTCTCTCTGGCGATGAACTCCGCGGTCTGTGCTGCGCTGCTGCCACGTGGTTAGAACACCATGTGGAGCAGGTCAACGCTCTTAACGTCTTCCCCGTGCCGGATGGTGACACCGGCACCAACATGTTTCTCACCATGCGCTCAACCGTCCACGAAGCAGACGGCTGCCGCGACACGTCCGCCGGCGCCGTTCTCGCCGCGATGTCTCATGGCGCGCTGATGGGGGCTCGCGGCAACTCCGGCGTGATCCTCTCTCAGATCATCGCCGGC
>VBJS01000234.1 GCA_005880055.1 Chloroflexota bacterium
GTGATCGGGCAGGGCGGGCTGGTCGCCCACGAGGCCAGAGCCGATGCGACGGTCACGACATGGGCCGCCTCGGCGCCGGCCGAAGGCCTGACGTTGGCGGCCGGAAAGTTCGTCGTGATGATGCGGATGAGCGACAACACGGAGATCGCGACCTACCTCTATCCTGAAGATGCGGGATTGGCGGACGAATACCTGTCGGCCGCCGCGGCCTATCTGGAGGCGTTCTCGCGAGTGCTCGGCCCGTACCCCTTTCCGCGCTTCTCCATCGGGGAGAATTTCTTCGCCAGCGGGCTTGGCATGCCGTCCTACACGCTCCTCGGGGCCGGCTCGATCCGGCGCCACTACACCCAGCCCTACGCCCTGGGCCATGAAATCGTGCACTCCTGGATCGGCAATCACGTCTTCAACGACAACGGCGGAAACTGGGCGGAAGGGCTGACGACGTACCTGGCGAACTATTACTGGCACGAGCTGAAAGGCGATCTGCAGAAGGCCCGCGAGGAGCGGCGCATGATGTTGCTGAGCTACGCCGTGTACGTCCCGCCCGATCAGGACTATCCGCTCGTGCAGTTCAAGCGGAAGTCCGATCAACGCGACAACGCGATCGGCTACAACAAGGCCGCCATGGTCTTTCACATGCTGCGCCGGGAGATCAGCGACGACCGCTTCTTCGCGGCGCTCCGGACGCTGGTGGCCGAGTACGGGGGCCGGCGGATCGGCTGGCGTGAGGTGGAAGCGCTCTTCAGCCGGGTGTCCTCGCGCGACCTGCGCCCGTTCTTCGCCCGGTGGATCGAGCGGGCGGGCGCCGCCGACGTCAAGGCCGAGGCCGATCCGGACTATCACGTCTTCCGTCGGATCCCCCGGCCAGACCTGCCTGCCATGCTCAACCTGTTCGCCACCGACTCACGGCGGATTGTAGTGGTTCCGGACGGAGGCGCTGCCGCCGGGGAGCCCTATCGGGCACTCGCGGAGCGGGTCGCCAATCAGGAGGGTGTGGTGCTGCGGTCGGCAGGCGAGGTCGGCGCGGCCGGCAAGGATCTTCGCGACGCGTCGGTCTTGCTGCTCGGAGGGCCGCACGCGGGGCCGGCCTTTGCGTGGGCGGCGCGCGGCCTGCCACCCGGCGTGCAGCTCCAGCCGGATGGGTTTCGAGTCGCAGGCAAAGACTATCAGGGGAGCGGGATGGCGCTGCTGCTGTCCTTCAGGAACCCGGACGATCCCGCTCATGTCGTCTCCGTCTTCTACGGCCTCTCGCCGGAGGCGGTGAAGCCGGTCGCGCGCCTCCTGTTCTTCTATGGATGGAACAGCTACCTGGTCTTCGACAACAGCGCGGTGATCGCGCGCGGCGATGAACCGCCTCGTCCCCCGGTGGGCGCGCCGGTCAGCGCCGGGACCGAGAGGCATCTGCGCAATATTCGCCACTATTTCTCCTTCGACGGGCGATCCCTGATTTTTCAATCCACGCGGGACGGGCGCGGATGCTACCAGCAGTACGTGATGGGATTGGACGGGCGCGACGTGCGCATGGTCAGCACGGGTCGGGGCACCACCACCTGCGGCTATTTCCTGCCCGGGGACCGACGGGTGCTCTTTTCGTCCACGCACGCCAAGGGCCCGGAGTGCCCGCCCAGGCCGTCGGCCCAGGGCCGGTACCTCTGGTCCCTGGACGACTACGACATCTACACGGCGACCCTCCGCGGGGAGGACCTCGTGCCGCTGACGAAGACGCCCGGCTACGACGCCGAAGCGACGATCGCACCGGACGGCTCCCGCATCGTCTTCACTTCGGTCCGCGACGATGACTTGGAGATCTATTCCATGCGGCTGGACGGCACGGATGTGAAGCGCCTCACGGCGGTGGCGGGCTACGACGGCGGGCCGTTCTTCTCGCCGGACAGCAAGCGGATCGTGTACCGGGCCCACCATCCGACCGATCCGGCCGAACTGGCGCGCTACCGGGAGCTGCTGGCTCGAAACCTCGTCGAGCCCAGCAAGCTGGAGATCTTCGTGATGGACGCCGACGGCGGGAGCCAGCGGCAGGTGACTCGGAACGGCGCGGCGAACTTCGCCCCGTTCTTCCATCCGGACGGCCGGCGCATCATCTTTTCGTCCAACGTGACCCCCTCCCCGACCCACCCTCCTGCCTTCCACCTCTATCTCATCAACGACGATGGGACCAGCCTCGAGCAGGTCACCGCTGAGGGCGGCTTCAACAGCTTCCCCATGTTCTCGCCGGACGGCTCGAAGCTCGTGTGGGTGTCCGACCGCGGGGCGAACGCGAAGGGGGAATTCAACATCTTTCTCGCCGACTGGGTCCCATGAAGCCGTGGGAGCGAGTGGTCTTCGGGCTGGTCGCCCTGACCATCCTCGCCGCGATCGGCGTCAAGCTGCACGAACTGGACATGCCGGTCGCCCGCTTCGTGCGCTCCTTCGATATTGACGCGCTGAACCTAATCGGCGACCTGGTGGCGTTTCCCGGCAAGGGGGAAGTCGTCGCCGGGGCATTTATTCTCATCGGCCTCCTTGGTTGGCGGCGGCAACGTCATCAGCTCGCACCGATGACGTTTTCGATGGCCGGGGTGGGCCATTGGGTCGGCGACTGGTGGCGTCAGCGCAATCGACTCACAGATATAGGCATGCGCGGGCTCCTCGCGCAACTCAGCATCGCGGCCGCCACCCAGCTCCTCAAGCATTTCATCGGACGGCCGCGCCCACGCTTTGCCCACGGCGATGGGCTCGTCCTAGGCCCGTCGCTCGACTCGGGATTGGACTCCTTTCCATCGGGCCATGCCGCGAACGCCTTCGGCGCAGCGACCTTCCTGGCCTGGTTTTTTCCTGCCGCGCGGGTCCCCCTCTATCTGGTCGCCGGCCTGGTCGCTGTCTCACGCGTGCTCCGTGGCTCGCACTTTCCCACGGATGTGTTGGCCGGGGCGGTGCTCGGCATTGTGATCGGAAGCCTGGTGGCGGTGGGCCTCACGCGATGGCCGGTCGACGCGCTGCCGGGTCTTCTGAGAACTGGCACGCCTGTAGCCGTCTCGACGTTCGCAATGCTCTGGGTCGTCCTGCATCCGGCGCCGGCCTGGTCTTATGAGGTCATCTCCCTCGGGGTGGGTGTCGCGCTGGTGCTCGCGGGCGGTTTCGTGCGGGGGCTCTCCTGGACCTATCTGGAAGGAGAGGATAAAGGTCCGCTACGGGCCGTCGGGCGCCTGTTATTGATTATTGGAGTGGCGGTTGGTTGCGCGCCCTGGTGGGCCGCCGTCTTGCTGGCCGTTGCGCTGGTGCCGCTGGGGGTTGCCGGATTCCGTCACCCCCTCCCTTCCCTCTCATGGCCCATTGCTGGTGACCCGTTGAGTGACCCATTGCATCAGTGGAGCAATGGGTGCCCCGAAGAGCAACTGGTGCCCTGCGCAATGGGCGCTCCGGAACGCAAGGGTGGGGGGGCACTCCCGCGCGTGTTGGCGGAGGTTCCGGTGTGGGGGCGAGAGGCGCTGGCGGTGGGCGCGGCGCTGGTGGTCTTGGCCGCTCTCCAATCCGTGAAGGGACTGCTCCCGCTCGGGTAAGGGGAGGTTGGGGTAGGAATCCACAGGATGCTCAAAAAGGCCAGCCAACGAGGCCGCAGGGAGTGAGGACCCCGAGGCGTACTGTTTCGTACGTTGAGGGGTTTGAACGACTGAGAACAAAGTTGGGGGCCTTTTTCAGCATCCTGGAATAGGCAGGAAGCGCCACTTGATGATTGTCCACAGTATGATGAGCCCGTGTTTCCAGTTGATCTTCTTTCCGTGCGCGTAGGTCCGTGGCGTGTAATGGATCGGGACCTCAACGATTCGCGCTCCGTTTCGCATCAACTTACACACGAGTTCGTTATCGAATTCAAAGCCCTTCGCCTCGACAGACGTCGAGGCCAGGATGGTTCGCGTGACATAATGGGTTGGATGACGGCCCGGTAATCCTCAGGGTGATATTCGAGGTCGGCGTCCTGGATCAGCACGATGTCGCCCGTGGCGGCTCGAAATCCGGTGGTCAGCGCCGCGCCTTTCCCGGCGTTCCTTTCATGTGAGATGCTCCGTATTCCTGAAAGTTTCTTCACGATCTCCGTCGTCCCGTCGCCAGACCCGTCATCCACCACGATGATTTCCTTTTCGATGGGACCGAGGTTCACGGCCTGCACGCGGCGCACGACCGCTTCGATCGTGCTGCGCTCGTTGTAGGCAGGGACGATGACGGACAGCTTCATGATTTGAAGACAGGCTTTTTGGCAAGCAGCACGTACCCGTGCCGGCTCACGACCAGTTGATAGGCGGAGGCGGGAGCGGGGAGCTTGGCGCGCAGGCGATCCAGCGTGAGGATCATGATCTGGCCCGGACGGTCCAGCAGCGGACGCAGTTTCTCCTCTTCGCCGGGTGTGATGACCTCGATACAGGGCTTGCCTGCCGGGCAGCGCCGCTTGGCGTAGAACAGAAGGCTGGGTTTGGGACGGCCATAGAAGACGAGGGTGTCCGTCTCCTCCAAGTTGAGGCCGGCGATGTCGGCCAGCACTTGTGGCGGTTCGATGAAGTACTGATTGAACCGCGGCAGCGCCACGGTGACGATCAACAGCGCGATCCCGACCATGAGCCCCGAGGCGATGCCGAAGCTCAGACCCGCGCGCCCTGCCGTCAAAGCGGCATAGCCGAAGAGGCCCATCCCGCCGAGAATGAGAAATCCGATCGCCATCGGGGCCCAGCCCGGACCGACCTGCGCGGCCGCCGGGAACTCCTGGGCGATCTGCGTGTTGAAGCGCTGGTAGCTCCAGTCCAATCCGACAAAGGCCAGGCCCAGGAGACATCCCACTCCCAGCGTCAGCCACAATGAAACTGCGCCGGCGCGTCCGCTCTGCGATGAGAGGGACCGGTCCCAAGAGACGGCGACTAGCAGGGCGGCGGCCGGAAACAGCGGCGCAATGTAATGCGGGAGCCGGGTGGAGGAGAGGGTGAAGAAGATGAATACGCCCAGCACCCAGATCGCGCAGA
>VBJS01000235.1 GCA_005880055.1 Chloroflexota bacterium
CATCGCGCGCGCCGTCCAGGATGCGCCGCCCGTCGCGCCGGTGCGGCCGAAGTTCGCGAAGGCCATGTTCGGGCTTTCCTGGCTGGCCGCGCTGCTGTGCACCATCGGCGATCTGGCGGGTTAGGAGATTGCGCCCGCGAACGCCGCGACCGTCGCGTCGATCTCTTCGCGGCCGTGAGCGCTGGACAGAAAAGCCGACTCGAACTGTGACGGCGGCAGGTACACGCCGCGCTCGAGCATCGCCCGGTGCACGCGGGCGAACCGCGCGACGTCGGCCCGCTTCGCCGTCGGGTAATCGTAGACGTCCTCACCCGCGAAGAAGCAGGTCCACATCGAGCCGATCTGGTTGATCTGCGCCGCGACGCCGGCCCGTTTCAGCGCGTCCCGCAAGCGCGCGCAGAGCTCTTCGGTCCGCTGCTCGATGCCCTCCGTGAATCCGGGCTGGGCCACGAGGTCCAGCATCGCGATGCCGGCGGCCATCGCCAGCGGGTTCCCGGAGAGCGTGCCCGCCTGGTAGATGGGACCGTCCGGCGCCACCTGGCCCATGATGTCGGCGCGGCCACCGTACGCGCCCACCGGCAGTCCTCCGCCGATCACCTTCCCCAGGCAGGTCAGGTCGGGATCGATCCCGAACCGTTCCTGCGCCCCGCCGCGGGCGACGCGGAAGCCGGTCATCACCTCGTCACAGATGAACAGCGCCCCGGCGCGCCGCGTCTCCTCGCGCAACGCCTCGAGAAACCCGGGGCGCGGAAGCAGGACGCCCATGTTCCCAACCACGGGCTCGACGATCGCCGCCGCCGTCTCCTTGCCCTGCGGTCCGCGGAAGAAGTCACTGACCGCGGCCGCGTCGTTGTACGGCAGCACGGTCGTGAGGGCTGCGAGGGCTTTCGGAACGCCCGGAGAATCGGGCAGTCCGAGCGTCTCCACGCCGGAGCCCGCACGCACCAGCAGCGGATCGGTGGCGCCGTGGAAGCAGCCCTCGAACTTGACGATGCGCTCGCGGCCGGTGAACCCGCGGGCGACGCGCAGCGCCGACTGCGTCGCCTCGGTGCCCGAGTTGACGAAGCGCAGCTTCTGCATCGACGGAACCAGCGCCCGTACCTTCTCGGCCAGCGCGCTCTCGCGCACGGTGGGCGCGCCGAAACTCGTCCCCAGCGCCGCGGCTTCCTGGATGGCCTGCAGGATCTTCGGATGCGCATGGCCGGCGAGAAGCGGCCCCCAGGAGAGCACGTAGTCGATGTAGGAGTTGCCGTCCTCGTCGTACAAGCGGGCGCGCTCGCCCTTCTTGATAAAAAGCGGTTCGCCGCCCACTCCGCGAAAAGCGCGGACGGGCGAGTTCACGCCGCCCGGGAACAGCGCCTTTGCGCGCTCGAATTCGCGCTTCGACTTTTCGATCTTCAGGGAAGGCATGGCGGGCAGGGTTTAGCGCCCCTGCCAGTCACGGTAAAGCGGCGAGCTAGTGCGTGGAGGCTCTGCGCTGCGCGAAGCCGCGGTCCCACACCGCGGACATGTTGTGCGGGCTGACGGGGCTTCCGCGCTGCAGGCGCCGCTCGGCGCGCTCGAGCGAGAATTGGACGGCGTCGGGAGAGTCGTGCCGGGGGAGCGCCGCGGTGTACGCCTTGACGGCACCTTCATCGTCGCCAAGCTCCGCCATGCAGTTGCCCTTCTCGAACAGCGCCTCAGCCGCTTTCTGCGTGCCGTGGAACTTGCGCTCGACCGCATCGTACGCGGCGATGGCGTCGGGGTGGCGTCCGGAGAGGTGATAGCTGGAGGCGGAGAGGAGCGCGGCGGCTGCCGCGAGGGAGGACTTGGGCCAGCGGCGTTGGAGCTCGGAGGCGGCGGTGCGGGCGTCGTGGAACTGGCCTTGATCGAGCAGTGCGCGGGCGATCCTCAGCTGGGCCATATCGGCGCCCTTCCGGCCCGGCGCCGTCGCTACCTGATCCCTCCAGGCCTCGAGGGCGCCCTTCACGTCGCCGATGCGCATGTCGAGGTCGCCGAGCCTCTCGCGCGCTTCGAATGCCTCGGAAGCCGTCGGATACCGCTTTACCAGCTCCCGGTACTCAACGGCGGCGCAGCGGGGGTCGTCGAGGTACACGGCGCAGAGATCCCCCGCCAGTTTCAGCGCGCCGCGGCGGACGGCGTCGACCTTCTCGCCCTGCTCGTCGCGCAGAGTCAACAGAATCGCGCGCGCTTCGAGCAATGCCGTCTTGTGGTGGCCGCTCAGCGCGAGATCCCTCGCATGCTGCAGACGGGCTGCGGGCCGCCCGCAGGCCGCGAGCAGCAGCGCCGTCGTCGCGATCGAGATCGTGCGCCTCACGACTCAATGCGGTACCACCGGCCGCCACTCGCCGCAACGCGGCATTCGTGAGCGCGGGTGCCGTGATGTAGGCGCTTCAGCGCCGGTACTTCGGGACGACGTAGTTGTGCGTCTGGCCGTTCTCGGTCGTCCAGAAGATCGCTCCGTTGGCGATGGACGGTCCGGCGAACGTGGCGTCGTTCGAGTCGAACCGCTTCAGCACGGTGAGGTCGCTCGCGTTCAGGACCTCCAGCGAGCTCGACGAGTTATCCAGCGATGTGGATTCGACCACGAGGACGTCACCGGCCAAGGCGAGAGGGCCCAGAACGTAGCCCGGTGTGTAGTGCTTCTGACCGATGATGTTCCCGTTCACAGGATTGAACGCGACAACCGAGCCAGGCTTGAGGACGCCATGCGCATATGCCGGCGTCGAGATGCTGCCCCATCCGAGCGTCGGATCGACTCCCACCCTCGGGTTGTTGGGATCGATGTCCGCGATGCGATATGTCCAGACTGGTCCTTGGCTGAGCGCGTCGCGGCGCAGGACATAGAGATAGCCGTCTTTGCTCGTTGCTGCGATGAGTTTCATTCCTCCGGCGT
>VBJS01000048.1 GCA_005880055.1 Chloroflexota bacterium
CCAGTCGTTCGGCCGAGATCTGCTCGGTCGCCGCGAGCACGCCGAGCGCGATCGGCAGGTCGAACGCAGAGCCCTCCTTGCGGATGTCCGCTGGGGCGAGGTTCACCGTAATGCGCTTCAAGGGTTAAGAGAGAAGGGGTCGCACGGCGTCTCCCCCTCCCTCGAAGAGCTGATTTGTGATGTTGTCGGCGACCGTGCGGCCCGGAGCCGCGTCGTGCTCGGGTCAACTCAGGACAACCACGAGCGCAGCAACCTGACTGATGTGGGGAGGGGATGCTGGAGACCACTCCTAGTAGTGACCGTATGCCCAGCGCGCACGAAGAGTCGCGACGCGTTCGATTATCGGCTCGGTAATCGTCAGGGTTGAAGAGGAGTGGCCGGTGCTACTTGAACGACCTCCGACAACCTTGAACTGGCCTTCTTGAGAAGCCAGGACAACGCCCGAAGCCGAAACAGCTTCGAAGACGACATTGGCTTGCAGGTCGGTATAGGCAGTGGACCTTTCGAGCCACTGCGGGTCCAAGACTTTGTAGTCGATAGTCGCGGTGGCGGCGAGTTGATAAGATGTGGAAGCCGGAACTTTGACATTGTTCTCGGTGGTGGCGGGCGTATTCACGGGTATACACTCTACGGCGACGCGCACAATGCTGGCCGTGACTTTAGGTGAGGACGTGTTACCACCCCACTGTAAACCCGATTCAGACAATGATGGCTCTCCTCGAAGAGTTGCCGGGCACAAATTGGTTGTATGAGAAGTGGTAAGGGGAGAAGCAAGAAAATAGTACGCGGCTCCAATCACAGCGAGCGTGGCCAGCAAGAGGAGGTAGTTGCGGTCCGTTAAGAGAGTCCTCAAGTCGCCAGGCATGTGTCTCACAGGTGCAGGGCTATCGGTGGCGGAGCGGAGTCGAACGACATTCGTCCGGGTAGCTTCATCCCAACTCGCGCGCCCGGTCCTGACAACTCGGCGCATCGCGACCGCGGATGCGATAAGGAACAGAAGAGGGATACCCACCCACAACCCTTGGGCCCATACTAGCAGCGCACGCTCCCAGGCGCGGGACCAGCTGATCGGGCTACCATCGGCGGACACCACTCGCAATCTGAGCAGCACCTTACCGGGCGTACGACCCCAGAGCTTGGTGCAGGGTGCATCGAGCAGCATCATCCCAAAGAACGCCAGCATCGTGTTGAACACCTGGTTGTCCGCGAGTTCGCTTGCAATGGGCCCTACAACGATGGTCCAAAGGAAAACAAGCGCAATGCCACCCACGAAGCCGAGGATCAATGCGTCCACCCAGCGCGCCACGATCCGACGATTGGCAGATGCTAGCGCGGGATTCAGAGGTTCGGGTGTCACGGAGGCAGCGCTCACGACCTTCTCAGCACCCGCGTGATGTTGATCGGCGATAGCCAGCCCGCTGCGCTTCCTCTTCTGTGCGGAAGTAGATGAGGTTTGCGGGCGACAGGCGGTTCGCCGTGCTGCATCCACGCTGGTAGTAGGTGTGCCCCCGCGACGAAGCGACCCACGCCATGTTGTTCGTCGGGGCATTAACCGTGGAGTCACTGCGGGCGGCCCCGGGTGATGTAGTCGGCCGGCTGGACGGCCCGCTGCGACAGACCTTGGTAGCCGCGATACAAGTGTTGCCGCAGGGGATACCCTTGGTGCAGCGCTTCTGACCTTCCGCGTTCGTCGTGATGAATAGGGCGATACCAACGAGCGCCAACAGGCTGCGGTTCATGGTACACCTCCGAGTAGGTGAGCGCGGCAATCATAGACAGTGCAGCCTGTGGTGTTTAGGGCGTTTTTGCGGCAGTGAGGGTCGAAATGCGACAAATGCGGAGAAGACCTAGGACCCTTGCTCATCCGATCCTACCTCCATGTCGTACCACTCTGGGGTTTCCATCAACGCCTGAGAGGCTATGTTGCCGGCCCTGTATAGGTGGACGCGGCGAAACCACGGCCAGATTTTCAGCAGCCCGGCGGTTGCCTCCTTAATCACTGCCCGCAGCGCGTTCGTCAGCGCCTCGATGCGCTTTTCATACTGCCGGACCATCTCCAGGTAGCTCACGGACTGATCACCGGTGATGTCAACCAGATGGGTGAGCGCATAAGCTGTTTCGTTGTGGTCCGCATGATCCTCCCAACTGCGAAGCCTTTCAAACTCCAGTTCTAGGTCTTCGTTAAGTTCGGAGGGAGTCTGAACAAGCTGCCTACCCTGGCGGATCGCGCTGTCTGCGTGGTCGACGATCTTACCCAGAGCCTCAGCGCCGAGCATTGGGGCGCCAAACAACCAAAGCCAGCTTCGCGAGTCTACAACGACGTCCGAAATCTCGTCTAGGGCAGCAGCCAATAACTCATCGCGCTGGCGAAGGAGTTCGAAGTACCGTTTGCATGCGGGATGTTCCACGTCTAAAGCGGCTCCCTCTTCCGGTGGCGAATCCGCTGACTATTGGGAAGGGGCTGTCCGCGACAGGATGGAGACTTCCTGTCAGCATTCAGCCTGCGCCTGAACCTTCACCGTCTTCGCCGTGACCGGCGAGAAGACGTTGCTGATGACAAGGTAGTAGGTCGCGGGACCGGTGAGACGCACGCCAATATTCGTCGCGGCCACCTGTCCACTCTGCCAATACGCTTGCGCTTGGTGGCTCGTCTTCCAGTTCAGGAAATTGTTCTCGTCCAAGACCAACGCTTGAAAGTCCTTGTTGCCGCCCGCTAAACCAACGATGCGCCCCGTGACGGCGCAGGTGGTCGAGGGTGGAATAGAGAACGGATAGTAGAGGAACTGCCCTGGCTGAACGATCGCCGCTTCGGATTCGGCAATCGCGGTTCGCGTTGGCTGTGGCGCAGTCGGTGCAGCTGATTGCGGTGCTGCGGCAGCCCTCTCGGGAGGGGTTGGACGCGGGGCCTGAGCGGGTGCGGCGGGCGCGGCTGCGCCTCCACCACCTGAGGCGCTCGTGGGAGTAACCGTGCTGGTGTGGTCGTGAATGATTCTCCACTCCGCGCCGATCTTCTTGAACACCAACGTCATCGCGCCCCGCAGCTGCACTTCTTGCTCACCAGACTTCACGGTGAGGATCGTGGACGTGAGTGCCAACGCGTAGCCGGGGCCAAGAGGGCTAACATCGATGGAACCTGTGGCGACCTTGTACTTGCCTTCAGCGCCAGCAATCGAATCGGCGGTCGACCGAATGCCATCCCACCCACGGGTGATCTGACCGTCGCCAACGGAAGTGACCCCGGCTTCGCGGCTGTACATCTCGACGAGCGTGGCGGCGTCGGCCTTGTTGATGGCGTCCACGTAGGCGCGGACAGCCTGCTGAATCTCGGTTCGGACATTCGCCCCGCTCGGCTGCTGAGCCGTGAGACGGAGCGGGCCGCCCACCACCAATAGGGCAGCCGAGACGAACACGATGGCGCGAGACATGGCGTACCTCCAGCGAGGCAAGACGACGGTTGACGCTAACAATAGCGGTTCGATGAGCCGGGCAACTAGGGTGTTTTTGCGGCGCTGAGGGGCAGATTTGCGACATTGGAAACATGCCGCCACGCGTCGCCCACGCGGGCTGAAGTCACGGCGCTGCGCGACTGATCTGGTCAAGGTCGGGCCGAGGAAGGCTGAGTAGTCCCCGCGTCGTTGTAGTGCAGCTCACAGGAACCCGCGAGTGGACCGAAAGAGTCCCTCCTCGGTTTTTTTTTTTTGAGGTGGAATTCGCCCGCTCATTGCCGGGACGGCTGACCGCCCACAGACAGCGCGAAGGCGACAAGTAATTCTCCCGTCTTCGCGCACCGCTCCAGCAGTTGGGCCGCGACCTGCTCTTCAGCAGGCTGGAGCGGCTTGTCTCCTCGTGCGCTGAGGTACACCTGAACTGCCGGGAGGGCGTTGTCGAGTGGAATCAGCAGGAGCGCCATGCTCATCAACAATGAACGATGTATGGTCAACGGGCGATCAACTGAGGAGCGTACGAGGATCAAGGGCCGGACCTTAAGGCACGTTGCTGCACTTACTCATCGCATTGCTTTCCTTACCGACCCTGACTTGCTCTTGTGCCAGCCGCCTCATCCGGCTCGTGTCGCCGCTTGCAATAACACCTGGCACCGAGAGAGATAGCCGCGCCAACCGAAAACATTGTACGTCTATCGCTGAGATAGCTTCCTGAATCATCCTGTTGTAGACATCTCGCCTTAAGATGTAGCTCCAGGCACCCACACGCTGTCCCCATCCGAGGTAGGTTCGGGAGAAGTCCCAATCGAGATTGTGGAACGAAGTCTGGAGCGCGTAAAGTGCAGTCGTGTCCCTCATTCGCACCTTCCCGGTAAGAAGCCCCATCAACATCGCACTCCAGATGTCTTCGCCGGTAATCGGCCTCTCAAGAATGAGACCGATAGAGTACTGAACCGCAGTTGCACAATCTGCGGTTGGCAGACAAACAACGGTTGCGCTCAACGCAAAGTCCGGCCGCTCCACCGCTGCATTAACAACATCAACGTCACCGAGAGATCGAAGGGAGCTCGTCAACGCACTCTCGATCAGACCGCCGGTTCCCTCGCTGACCAGAACCGCTACTCGCAGGCGTCGCTGGTTAGTCTGCGCCTCGGTTCGGCGTACCGAGGCGAGTGTGGTCATCATAAACACAATGAGTAGCGTTCTCACTCTTTGACCTTTGTGCGCTACAAGGAGTCCCGCTGTACGTTACGTGACCACTAGACTAACGGGAGGGAAGCCCGTGCGCACACTCCTGAGAAGGCTCCACCCCGTCCGCTGGCTCCCGATGCCGAAAACGTGGCGTCTGCGCTGGTACTTAGCGCGGGCCAACCGCTCCTACGACCGGGAAGTGAAGAAAGCTCGGCAGAAGGGTGCAACCCGAGATGCGTTAGAGGGGATTCAGCAGGGCTGGTGGGCCGACACCGACGAACTCAACGAAGAACTTGAAGAACTCAGGACGAGACGGCTATTGCGCCAAGCTTACCGCCTCGATGTGCCGGTACCCCTTCGACCCATTGAACAGCAACACAACGAGTTCTGGGAGCAGGGGCACATGACGGGTTCCTGGTACTTGACCACGGCGGGGATCAACAAGGTTCGGACAGACATTCGCACCGAGATACGCGCCAGACAAGAAACCAGGGCGTACTGGCTACGTTGGGTTGCAGCCATCACCGGGCTCGTCGGCGCATTGACAGGTCTCGTTGCGGTTCTTAGCAAGTAAGAGTCGGGGTCTCAGGTCCCCATATGAGGATGATATGCCCGCCAGCCGCGGCCACAGTTCGCGTGCGCCCGGTGTTTCAGACATGGCTTGCGCAGGGCGTGAGGTCGATGAGCGGTTCCCAGTACCTAGGGTGTGGGACGATGTCCCCTCGGCGGATCTTTGTACACAGAGCCCGAGATAACCCGGTTGCCGCCTCCATTTGCCGAAGAGTCAAGTTCACGAGGCCCGGGAGAACATCGCGTTTGAACTCGGCCGGATCCGGCCGTCCATGAAGCCGCTCCCACTCCCGATTGGCCGCACGCAGGGCCCGCATCCGCCGCGCCATTGGTGACGCCGGTTGGTCCGCCGCGTCCCCATCCGCGCCCCCGAACTCGCGGGTGACGCCCGTCGGCCCCCGCGGCCGACGTCGGGAGTTCACGCCGACCCCGTTTGAGCGAGTGCCCCGCCACCGTCGCCTCACTCCACCGAGGCGATCGGCGACCTCGTCCGCGACCGGCCGAACGAGCCGAGCCCACCGCGCCGCGGTCACCGCCAGATCATAGGTCAGCGGTGGGAGCAGTCGGCACTGGCCGTCGAGCAGCTCGAACACATCCTCTTTAGTGAAGGTTCGACGGCTCAGCAACTCGAGCACGTACCGGTCGACGGCGGGCCGGACAGGCTCCATAAGGTCACACGCGAGCGAATCGCGGTTCGGCCGATCGGCGTGGAGCAGGCCGAGCACGGGGTCGAGACCCACGGCCAGAGCCGCGATCCGGGCCTCGGCTTCGAGGATGGCATAGATGTAGTTGAGCAGCGCGTTCGCCGGGTTGACGGCCTTCCGCGGCGAGGGGTCGGTCAGCGGCGAAATGCGGCTCCCGAAGTGGCGCCAATGCCGGGGGCGGCGCTTCGCGTCCTGCGCGTCGAAGCGCACCGGCACCCGTCGCCACGCACGCCAATAGGCGCGAGCGGCTAGGGGTTCGATCTGCCGGACCTCCGCGAGCGTCTTGACGCGTCGAGCCCGCTCGCCACAAGCCGCGACGTATTCTTGCGCTTCATCGCTGCCCTCGATGTGTCGCAAAACTCCCAGCTGCCCTTCGATCTTCGCCGCGATCAGACCTCGAGCGATGTCGACGCCGAGCGGGCTGTCCATCGCGCGGAGCTGGGCGCGCCGTTGGGCCGGTGCTGCCGCACCTCGTGGCGTGGCGACGAGGAAGATCGTGCCGTTCGTGTCCAGGTGAATGAGCGGGACGCCGACGCCGTGAAGCCAGCGGATCGCATCGAGCGAGATCGTTCCCGCGTGGCCGAGAATCACGACGCGCTTTAGCTCTCGGTCGATTCGGCTGTACACGAGACTTCGCCGATCCGCGCCAACCCCGTCTTCCACCACGAGGTGACCGCGCTCGACGGCGATGCGTAGACCGTAGCCGCTGAGCACGCAGATTCCGCGGTCCTCATCTTGGGACGAGACTCTAAGAGGTACGGCCATCGGGTCCTCCCAGGCTGTTCGATGTAGGGGCAAACAGGGGCGCGAACTCCGGCCATCGCCACAGAGGTGGCGGCGGGGGCGAGGTCCATCCACGCGATTTGCGCAGCGCTTCCCACTCGGGACGACGCGCCGGATTCAACTGGGTACGGAGGTATTCGAGGAACCCTTCGGGCGGGAGCAACTCGCGCCTTCCGAGCAGTGTCCCCAACTCCTCCAACAGATACTGGCCTTCGTTACAGATCCCGCGAAGCCACGGGGCTTTCCACTCTCCGACGGTTCGGATTAGCGGCGTGGGGTCGAGCTCCGTGGCGAGCAAGTGCGGAACTTCGTCGGGCGTCGGCAGGTCGTCGACGGGAGGGGTGTCGGGCAGCGAGTGTTGGGGGAACGTCTCGCGAAGCCGGTTCCACGCCTCCTGCGCGAAGGCATCGCGGAGATCCTCGCGTTGCTCCTCGGTCAGGTCTTGAAGCTCCGGCGCCGGCGCGCCAGCACGTAGCTTCGTGACGAGCCTAACGGCCCGTAGCGTCTGCTTCGGCCCGAGCACCGTCCGAATGCCAACCAGCGGCCGCGACCGCACGGTGGCGTCGAGGGCTTGTTCGACCCGTCGGTTGCTGCGCCCGGACCGGGCCAGGGCTTGACCTAGTTCCCGCCGTTCGCGCAGCTGATCCAGCAGGAAGCGGCGGATCCGCTCAGTGTCTCCCAGCCCGAGCACCCACACGGACCATCCCGCCTCGTCGAGGGGCAGCTTCATCGTCTTCAGAATGCGCGCAAGAAAGTAACACTCCCAGAATGCGCGACCCGAATACGTAGCTTCGACGCCACGCCCCCGACCGCGCCCCTTGATCTCTGGGGCGGAAACCCACCCCCGGTGCGTCCAGCGCTGGAGTTGTGACGACGTGACAGGCGCGCCTGCGCGGCGGAGAGAGGTGAGAAGTTTCCTGCGCGAGAGCCGCGATGAGTTAGACGGCACAAGGCAATTTACATTCTTTCGCGTAATGCTGCAAGTGTCATGCGTCCACCGTTAGCCTCCTCATGCCGGGGCGATCTGTGGCGGGCCGCCCGCGGAAACCACGACCCAAGGGGGACCAAGTATGAGGGACTACCTGAGCACAGCCGACGCAGCGCGGATCCTCGGTGTCACACCGGCTGCCGTGCGCTCGATGGAGCGACAAGGCCGTCTGCCGTCGGCAGGGCGGACCCTGGGTGGCATCCGCCTGTTTCGTCGAGCAAAAGTGGAAGCCGTCGCGAAGCGGCGCGCGAGGAAGCCCAATGCGCGCTAGGTCGCCGCGTCGCAACCCGCGTAGGGCCCCGGCTCGCCGCGGTCGCACGCGTCCACGTCCACGTCGTCGGACTTCGCACATCCATCACGAAGACGCCCGCCTCCGCGCGCTGCACGCCGTTGCTCTCATGCGACGGGAGGGGCTTTCGCTTCGGGCCGCTGCGAAGCGCTCGGGCGTGTCCCCGAGCACAGCGGTTACCAAGGCGAGGCAGGCGCTCCGCAAGCGTGGCGGTGTCTACGCGGCCATTCCGTTGGACGAGATGCGGCGTCCCATGCGCGTGCTCACCGAGCGAGGCTTGGTGGTCCTCGACGTGCGGAGTTCACAAACGGCTACGAAACTCGCGATGTACTGGAACGCGGTGGATGCGTACCTCCGGACGGGCGACAAGCGGCCACTCGTCCCGTACGTCGGCCGGTCGTTCCTGGCTGGCGGTCACCGCATGCCGTACATGACGGACCCGCGCCTCCTCGATCGACTCTCGCACGCGGGCCAAGTGTCCTTCGAAGATCTGTACGAATCGAGCGCCTGAAGGAGACATCCCGCGATGCCCAACGATCCCATGGACGGTCCCCGACGGCGGCACCGGCGTCAGCAGCGCCTGGGGCCGGATGCGCGCTGCGCGATGTGCGGTGAGACCAACCCCGAGTGCCTGATGCAGGTGCGCCGCTCGATCCTCGAGCAACATCACGTCGCCGGCGAGGCGCACGAGCCCGAGTTGACGATCGTGGTCTGTCGCAATTGCCACGCGCGGTTCTCGGCGGCGCAGCAAGATGACGGCGTGCCGCTCACGCCACAACCCACCGTGTTGGAGCGGGTCATCGCCGCGACTAAAGCCACCGGCTCCACCCTCCGAGTGATTGGCGAGGGCTTGCTCCGCCTCGGTGACCGTGCGGACGGTGTGATCACGCGTTTCGACGCCGCATTTCCGAATTGGAGGAAGCACATATGATGTCGTTAACCACCGTCTCGCTAGCCGAGGAGGAATCGGCGGCGGAGACGCTGCCCGTTGCTTACCGCGCCTACCTGCAACGTGTGCCCCCGCGCTCGTCCGCGCGCACCAAGGCGCCGCTGGCGCTCGCCT
Organism: Chloroflexota bacterium; assembly: GCA_005880055.1. Lineage (GTDB taxonomy): Bacteria > Chloroflexota > Dehalococcoidia > SM23-28-2 > RBG-16-64-32 > VJS01. Next base: position 9,032 of record VBJS01000048.1, read on the forward strand.
GTCCGAACGACATTCTCGTGCTCGACACCGAAACGACGACGGATCCCACTCAGCGCCTGCTCTTCGGCAGCTGGCGATATGGGCACCGGAATGCAGCCGGGGCGTTCGTCTGCTTGGAGGAGGGGTTGATGTACGCGGATGACCTCCCGGAGCGTGACGCGGCCGGGTTCCAGTGCCTCAAGGACTACGTCGCGAGCCATCGGGCCGACACCGCGAACCCGCGTCGACCCGAGCTGTTGCTCCTCACGCGGCGGGAATTCGTGAACGAGCGGTTGTGGAAAGCGCTGGACGGCGGCGCCTTGGTGGTGGGTTTCAATCTCCCCTTCGATCTCACCCGACTGGCGGTGTACTGCGGCGCGGCGAAGGGCCCGACGTTCCGCGGAGGCTTTGCCGTCCAGCTGTTCGAGTATTTCGACCGTCGCACGGCCACGTGGCAGCCGAACGGCTTTCGTCCGTGGTTTCGCTTCAAGGCGCTCGATAGTAAGCGGGCGCCGATGGGCCTCACGCGGCGGCGCGGCCCGCGCTCCGCAGAACGCGCGCAGAGTCCGGAGGCGCTGGGTCGGCTGCTGGACCTGAAAGCCCTGGTGTTTGCGCTCACGGACCGCAACCACTCGTTAGAGACCGCCGCAAAGGCCTTTGGTCTCGAGGCGCGGAAGCTCGCGATCGCGCAGCACGGGCGGATCACGCCCGAGTACATCGACTACAACCGGCACGACGTAGCTCTGACCGCGGGCGTGCTCGTCGCGGCACTCGCCGAGTGGGAGCGGCATCCGCTGGCCCTAGCGCCGGACAAGGTGATGTCGCCCGCGGGACTCGCGAAGGGCTACTTGCGCGCGCTCGGCGTGACGCCACCCGCGGTGAAGTTTGCGAATGTGCCGCAAGAACTGATCGGGG
>VBJS01000049.1 GCA_005880055.1 Chloroflexota bacterium
CGGCCCAGTTAGGCCAGGTGACATTAACAACTCTTAGTGCGGCGGTGTCCAGCCGACTAGACCTGAGCATGAACCAGTGACAGAATACCCCTGCCAAGTCCGCAGGCGACGAAGCGGGCAGCACGAGTATGCGAGCCTACGTCCTGGTAGAGGCTGCGATGGGCAAGGCGGACTCAGTTGCCGCCGGAGTAAAGTCCCTCGAAGGTGGCACAGTGAGGCTTGTGTCGGCCGACGTTGTTACCGGTCCGTTTGACGTCATAGTCCGAGTGGAGACGGATGATCTTGACGTGCTGGCCCGCTGGGTGACCGAGAGAATCCAAGCCATTGATGGTGTTCAACGAACCATCACGTGCATCGCCTGATCGGGGGCACCCTTACCAAGATCATCAGCGCCTCTTCGGCGTCAAAGCACACTAAGGCTGATTAGTGTCCGACCCCCTGAACGCGAGGAGAGTGGCTGTCGTCGCATCGGGGCGTTGCTCCGTGTAGACCCTCGTCGAGGCAAAAAGCCATGGTGGGGCTTCGCCTACCGTCTCGGATACACCGCGAAGTAGCAGGGTAGCCAGCCAGAGGCGGAAGTAAACTACACCGTTGCTGAAACCATAGCCTTGCCCCGGGACTGGACGAGTACACTTTGGGGAGCGCGCCGAACGCGCCATGCATGTGACGAGAGACCGGAGAGTCATCATGACATACCCCGTCCAGTACGACACTCAATATCCAGACCGGTTCGTGCGCTGGAAACTGGTGATCTGGAAGCTTATAACATCCATCCCGCACCTCTTCATCCTCGCCGTCCTCACATTCAGCCTTGCGGTGGTCGTACCGATCGGCTGGATTGCCATTCTTTTCACGGGGCGCTTCCCAAGAGGGCTGCATCAGTACGTGGCGGGCGTACTCCGCTGGTGGACGCGGGTGCAGGTATACATGCTTTCCATGACGGATGAGTTCCCGCCGTTCAGTCTGTCGGCGGACGCTGGACCCACCGGGAGGAACGGAGAGATCAGGTCTTTAGTTGGTGGGGGTTTGCTCATCGGCCTAGTGGTCACGTCGTGCGCGGCGTTCGCAAGTTTTGGCGGCCAGCATATCACAAGGGAGATTTCCTACCAGCGCCTCCTAGCGCGGGAATTGAAGGCTGAGGAGGCCAGCGCGACTGTCCATTCCGGCGTCGTGCAGCTCAGCGAGGCCAAGGATCCGGCCGACGCAGTCTTTGCGGGCCTGATCCGTCCGGAGGCCGGCCGCCGATTCTTGGAGTTCGACCTGGACATTGAAAATCAGCGCGGCGAGGGCGAGGTGATAGCGGTGCGGACTTCGTCTTTCTCACTTAGGGACACCACTAACGATAGACACGACCCGGTGCTCGTACTCGTGGGGGGCAGGGTCTCTCCGGCGGCCATAGATAGCGGTCAAAAGGCCACCGTGAGGATCGTGTTTGAGGTGCCACAGGCGGCGGATCCCGCGGAGCTCCGCTACAACGTGCTCAACTATATCGCCAAGCCGCGTGTCGGCGAGACGATTGAGTACGAGTTCCGCTAGTCGTCCGCGCCTTGCATATGAGTGCTTCAGATTCTCTGGCCAGGCTGCCAACCAACACCCTCTGCGACCAAGTTCACACCTCAGTCCCCTCAGCGAAGACCTCCCGATGCTCGGTGCGCATAGCGTCAGTTGTGTCGCTGAGCCACCTGGCGATGGTGTTGGCAACTTGAACGGGATCGTCCAGCCAGACCGCATGGCCCGCGCCCGGCATGATCTCTAGCTCACAATTGGGCAGGGCCTTTACGAATTCACGAGCGATGTCTTCGCCGCCGAACGGGTCCTCCTGACCCCAGAGGAAGTACACCGGCGTCCGGATCGTCGTCAGCAAAGTCTTGGGCAGGAGCACGCTGTTGTTCATCCCCCACAGCTTAATGATCCGAGGCCCCGTCTTGATCTCGTTTCGCATCGTGTCCGTGTCGCGGAGGAGCGCCACATAAGCGTCGATCAATTCTTGCGAGATCCGCCCGGCATCTAGTGCCTGACGAAGCCCGATACTGCGGAACATCATGCGGACCATGCGCTCGTTCGGCGGCACGGCGGTCATCAACCACGCAAGTGCGGGAACGCCCGTGATCCGCATGATCAAAGGGAATCCGGCCGTCGGCGCTCCTATTGTCCAGCCTAGCTGCACCATTCGCCCAATGCGTTCGGGGTGCGCGGCCGCTGTGCGCAGCACCATGTAACCACCAAATGACGTGGCGACCAGGTGCGCCTTGTTAATCTGCATGGCATCAAGCACGTCGACTATCAGCGCCTCGGCAAACGTTCCCAGCGCTTTCACATCGTCGAATCGAGCGTCGAGCGGATCGCTTAGGCCGCAGCCCGGGCGGTCGAGCATCACGCAACGAAACCCACTCAGTTGCGCGGCCAACTGAGCCCAGCTAGTGCCGCTGTTTGACCCACCGTGCACGAACACCACTGCCGGCCCCTGCCCCAACTCCTGCACACGAACCGTGACGCCGATGCGAGGAAGACGCACCAGCTGCTCAGTCGGGGTTACACCAAGCGATCGCCAAAGCCGTCGTTCTGATTCGCGGTATCGCTGTTCGTTCACTGCTGGCTCTTCGCGCCGGCGCGTGTATGGCGCGTTTCTGACAATCGCACGAGACACCTCCTGACAACGATATCCCTCTTGCCAAGGTTGCGCCGCAAGTCTAACGCGATTCGGAAGCCGGAGCTACAACTGGACCCTCAGATCGTATCCACGATCGACGCTCTGAGCACAACCTTGCACACGGCCTGTGCCTCACGAAAGAGCCGTTAATCGGCATCTGTCAAGCGAGGCGACAATAAGTGTCGTTAGTGCTCCTCGCAAGTCCCTCGCCTATCACGGTCATGCGAAGTAGCGCGCTGAGTGGGGGGCATTTGCTTCCCAAGCAGAGGGCCCCGCCTATCAGACCTCATCCAGGTACGAATCTGAGGCCACAAGCTATGCAGGCAGATGGCCTAGCCCCAATTTCAGCCGCTCTGCTTTCCTCGCAAACGTGGTTATCGTTGCTTCAAATGTCGGCGACCAAGCGCGCTCTATTGATCGGGATGCTCGGTCCAGTGCTCCAAGCGGCCGGTGTGACCTAGGACCTACTTGACCACGGGGTCTTCAATCACAGCGGGCTTCAGCATCTCACAATGGAGCATATCGTCACCGGGCCCGCGCACCTGATGATGTTCGTGGGTGCCGGCGGGCTTCAAGCGGCGGGGGCTGCAGAGTGATCCCTCACGATTGATGCCGCATACCCGATGGCACTCCACGGAAACGGGATAACCCAGCGACAGTGCAGCAACGATACAGAGCGGGACGCATGGGCGTCAGTAGAAGATAAGCCCGGCTACGGCCGCCAAACCGACTATGAGCGGTTCCTTGACGCGGAACCTAAGGAGAAGCGCGAGAGCCACCAGGGCAATGATCACAGTCGGAATGTCGTCAACCGCCTGACGGGTAAGTACGAAGGCTGCTCCCGCGATGGCACCAGCGGCAGCGGCGGTGGCTCCCCGTACGAACGCTTTTACGTGGGGGTTATCTCGATAGCGGAGGAACCAGCGACCGGGAACGACGACACCCAGGTATATCGGGGTAAAGATTCCGACAGTGGCGACGATAGCTCCGACCAGTCCGCCAACCAGGTAACCGATAAACGTGGCCGTGATGACTACTGGGCCGGGGGTTATGAGCCCCATGGCGACCGCGTCGAGGAACTGGGCCTCGGTCAGCCAGTGATGTTGTTCGACCACTCCTGACCGGAGGAACGGCACGATCGCAAGGCCGCTCCCAAAGATGAACGCGCCAGCCTTCAGGAAAAAAAGGAACAACGAGACGTTCGTGGCTAGTGTGGCAGCACCGAAAAGAAAGCTGTGGCCGACAGCGAGCAGGATAGGATTCCTCAAGCGCCGAAACAGGAAGGCGGGCGGCGCCTCGATAAGCATCACGACCAGCCCGGCTCCGACAAAGAGATAGGCGATCTCGGTCTCAGTTACGGCTGTAATCATGAAGAGCGCGCCGGATACGGCCCAAAGCTTCGGGTCTTTCTTGTTCGTCGTTCGCGCGAGCTTGTAGGCGGCCACGCCGATGATCGCCATGACCCCGGGCGCGATGCCGTAGAAGAGCGCTTGCACCCAGCTGAGACCCTGATAGCGCACGTAAAAATACGCGACGGTTAGCACGATCACGAACGAGGGCAAGATGAAGGCGACAGCCGTCACGAGAGCACCCACCGCGCGGGCGCGTAAGTAACCCACCCACATGACGACCTGTGCCGCGAGCGGGCCCGGCATCGTTTGGCCCAGCGCGATACCGTCGAGAAAATCGCGCTCTGCGATCCAGCGCCGCTGCTCTACAAGATCGCGCTGCATGTACCCGACGGTAGCTATCGGACCGCCGAAGCCAAAGGTACCTAAGTGCAGGAAATATCGCAGATACGCGCCAAAGGCAGGACTGATTGCTCCCTCTGTATCTGGGGGTGACTGTTCAGATGTAACGGTGTGCACCGCTACGGCTTAACACAGCTCGCTGACGGTTAGGCATTTGTGAGGATTTACAGCATCCTCGCATGCATTAGTCGGCAAGAGCTGGTCGCCCGTTTAAGGGTCAGTTCGTGGAGACTGACGTGACCAACCTTTTCGCTCATCGGGATACTCCTCTGTTCTATCACAAAACGAAGATGTCGAATACAAACGCGACTACACCCGCCACTGCTGCCGAGCCGATGACGCGTAGAGCAGTCTCCTTCGGCTCATATGCGGTCAGGGCAAGGGCCGCAAGCACGAAAGCCAGGACCCCGCTGCCCGCGTCCTGCCAGCTTGCCATTACGACGGGGGCATCCACGTCGAATCCACTCGCATCTGCCTCGTTCAGAAGGAGGTTCCAGCCGATCCAACCGAGCACTGTCGCCACTCCAGCGATGAGCCAGCGGTAACGGCCCCGGGACCACGGCAGCACGAGGAGCGCCAAGCTCGCCAGGATGCCGGCGATCAGGGCGAAGATGAAGATGTCCCTTGTTTTGAACAGCATACCTAACGATCAATCTCTGTGAGCGCCAGGACGCCTGCTCGAATAGACAAAAGGCGAAAGGGTGCGCGTGCGGGAATCTCAAGCAATCGTATGCGCCCCCTTTATCCGGTCTGGACGAGGTTCTGGCAGTAAGCGTAAAGGGCATGGTAAACGGGGAGCTCAGCGGCGAGCTGCTCGGAGTCGTCGATGTAGGCAAGCTGGAAACCGGTAGCAATCGCCTCGAGACCTCGCGATTCCGGCGTGAGGTCTTTGGCGGCGGTGTCGGCGCCCCGCACGATGAGCGCGAGCCTTTTGAGCGCCGGGTCGCTCAAACTGTACTTCTTAATAATCGCGTCAAAGCTGCACTCAGGTCCATGGTGTCCCAGCTCTATGTTGGGCACGTCGTACGGCGTAGCGCCTTCACGTTCAGCGACGGCCATCACCTGGTCGGCTGGCGCATAAAGGAACTCCGCGTCCGGGTCGACGAACTTCTTGATCAACCATGGGCACGCAACCCTATCGACTTTCGGATTGGCTCTTGTTACCCACTTCATCTCGAATCTCCTTCGGTTGAATGCTCGGGCATCTGGGAAATCCGCCCGCTAGTCTATGACAGAACATCCTGAAGGTCATGGACTTGTCCGGTTCGGGCATCGGACGAATCCGGGAGTTAGGCGAGTTTCGAATCGCACTACCGGACTCGCTATAAAGATCAGATAGCGTGCCGCTTCGTCGCGCCGGCTCTTAGCGCCTCCAAGTTGACGGCTTATAAACGAAGTGTTATATGGTGGCGTGAACTTTACGAAGAGAAGAAGCTCATGAAAGAGGTGATCTGGTCCCTCTTCGTTTGGCAGGAGTTGCGAAAGGAGGACATCTGATGAAGTTTCTCATGGGTGCCTGTGCGGCGTTGGGTATCTGCTTTATTACTGGAGGCTCCAATGTGTTTGCCGCCTCGCCTGAAACCGTCTGCACTGGTGAATTGGCGCCTGGCACGTACGGGAGAGTAGTTGTTCCGGATGATGCCGTCTGTTTGAGCGAGGGGCCGGTCACCATACGCGGCGGCTTGCAGATCGGCCAGGACGCAACGTTCGTGCTTGGTGACGAGGACAATCCAGGCGATACCGGCACGATTTCGGGCGGTGTCCATGCGACGAACCCGGCCTCAGTGCAGATTCACTTCACGACGATCAACGGCGGCATCGACATCCAGGGCGGCTCCGGGCCCTTCGGTGGACCCTTCGATATGACATGGAACGCGATCGAGGACAACAACATTCGCGGTGCGGTCAAAATCAACGGATACAACGGCTTCTGGTTCGGGTTCATTCGAAACACCGTTAGCGGATCGGTGACTCTAAGTAACAACGAACTCGAAGACCAGGACGGCAACGAGTACGTGTCCAATACGATCAAGGGCAATTTGACCTGCTTCGGAAATTCGCCTGCTCCGCAAGTCGGCGACTCAGAAGGAGAGCCGAACGTGGTAAGCGGGCGTAAAACGGGTCAGTGTAGCTCGCTCTGATGGACGACGCGAAGGGACCTGCAACGAGGAGGCCGCCAAGCCTCCTCGTTCTCTTTGTGGCCCAGGGCTTCACAACAGGCAAACTCGGGAGATTGCCTACGAATCCCTCGCCGAGCTTAGCGCGAGCCTGCGGCCTGGAAGGCTTCCGGTTCCCGATTGAGTTCGAATTCGCTGGGCTCCTCATCGAGCGGGGGGAACACGATGAGGCGTGGAAGCACAGCGAGAAGGCGATCGCGTTCCTGCAGCCGCTCGGCGACAGCGTCGGCATGCGAGACGCGCGAGCGATGCTGGCGACGCGGCCCCTCCGATTCCCAAGTAGAGGGCCGCGGGTTCGAGTCCCGTCGCCCGCTCCAGTTACGATTTCTGAGCTCACGGATCGCCGATTCACCGTTCTTTTTCGGCAGTCAGATGGCCTTGGCCTTACATTCGGCGTCTAGGAGGCTGCCCATATGACTCTACCTAGGTACGAATTTGGGGCCACCTGACATGTCCGGCAGATGGCTCCAACATGATTACGTGAGCTCTGCGGTAGAATCGCGCCATGGCTGATCGACCTCGCGGGACTGTCACATTCCTTTTTACCGACATCGAGGGGTCGACGCGACGCTGGGAGGAGGAGCCCGACGCCATGGTAGTGGCGCTTGCCGCGCACGACGAGGTGTTGCGATCCGCGATTGAGGAGAGGCGGCTGGCTGTTCAAGCACACCGGTGATGGCGCGTACGCGGCGTTCGCTTCGGCGCGTGCGGCGGTTGAGGCGGCGATCGATGCCCAGCGCGCGCTCAAGCTGCCGGTGCGCATGGGCATCGCGACGGGTGAGGCGGAGCTCCGCGGCGATGACTACTTCGCACCACCGCTGAACCGTGCGTCCCGCGTGATGGGCGCTGGGCACGGCGGACAGATCCTGGCCGCCTCATCAACGGTCGCGCTGATCGAAGGCTTCGAGCTTGTCGATCTCGGTTCCCGCCGGCTGCGCGACCTGTCCGAGCCACTCCAACTCTTCCAAGTCTGCGGAGATGGATTACGTCGCGACTTCCCGCCGCTGAAAACACTCGATAGTGTCCCCGGGAACCTGCCAGCCCAGGCGACAAGCTTCGTAGGCCGTGAGGCGGAGGTGGCCGCCGTGCGCGAGGCTATTCAGGCTCATCGTCTGGTGACGCTTGTCGGGGTTGGCGGCGTTGGCAAGACCCGCCTCGCCTTGCAGACAGCCGCCGAGGTGTTGGACGAGTACCGGGACGGCGCGTGGCTCGTGGAGTTGGCACCCATCCTCGACGCCGCGGAGCTGACCGAGGGCGTGGCGGCCGTCTTCTCCGTTCCACCCCAGGCGGGCGGCTGGCGCGACGCTCTGACCGAATCGCTCCGAGGCCGCCAAATGCTACTGTTGCTCGACAACTGCGAACATGTTCTCGACGAGGCGGCGTCGCTGGTCGAAGGACTCATCGCAGCATGTCCGGGCGTAACGATCCTAGCCACGAGCCGCGAGGCGCTAGGCGTTGCCGGCGAGACGGCGTGGCCGGTGCCGTCCCTCGGGCTGGGCGCGGACTCGGCGGCGTCGACGCTCTTCATCGAGCGGTCGCGGGACGTGGTACCCGACTTCGATCCCGGTGACGACCTTGAGGTGGTCGCCGAGATCTGTCGCCGCCTGGACGGAATCCCCCTAGCGATCGAGCTTGCGGCCGCGCGCGTTCGCTCCATGAGCCCGGGCCAAATCCGCGACCGGCTCGACGAGCGTTTCCGGTTGCTAACCGGGTCGCGACGTTCCATGGAGAGGCATCAGACCCTGCGCCACGCCGTGCAATGGTCCTACGACCTCCTTAACAACATCGAGCGCCGCGTTTTACAACGCGCGTCGGTGTTCGCCGGGGGCTTCACCATCGCTGCCGCCAAAACCGTGTGCGGGCACGACATGGACGGCGAACTCGATGAGATCGAGATGCTCGATGTGCTCGATTCGCTGGTCCGCAAATCCCTGGTCAACGTTGACCGCACCTCTGCGGAGCTCCGCTACAGCATGCTGGAGACGATCCGGCAGTTCGCGGAGGAGCGCCTGGCCGACAGCGGCGAAGGCGAGACCGTGCGCGATCGACACGCACTGTTCTTCGCGGATCAGGCTGAAGCTTCGTTCGAGCTGTTTCGGAGTCCGCAAGAGGCCCTCGCTTACCGTTTCGTGGACGACGAGATCGCAAACGCGCGCGCGGGGTTTCGCTGGGCCGTCGACCACGGCCGCGCCGATCCGGCGATCCGCATCGCGGCGTGCGTGCATCAAGCGGCACGATGCCGGCTCCGGACCGAGACGTTCGGATGGGCCGCTGAGGTCGAAGACGTGGCCCGACAGATCGAGCATCGCAAGCTGCCGCTCCTTCTGACGATGGCCTCTGACAGCGCTCACGGTCTCGGGCAGCTAGAAGAAGCGAAACGTTACGGGCATGAAGCCATCGCCCTAGCGAACGACGGACGATTCGAGCCCTTTGTGTGGGCGTACATCGATCTCGCCATCATCGCCCTGTTTGAAGGCGACGTAGAAGGCGCCCTCGAACTCGTACGAAGCGGAGCGGCACATCCTGGAGATCGCCGCGACCGTTTTAACCTCGCCTTCCTGCATTCGTTTAGCGCGCTGATCGGGCGTCCCCTGCCTGAAGATGAGGTTGCCCGGGGTCTGGCCCAGATCACTGCGTTGGGCTTCCCCTCGGCGATGGCCGTTGCCCTGGGTGGCAAGGCCTCAGTCGTGGCGCAGGACGATCCTACGGCGGCGATCGACCTCTACCAGCAGGCCATCGATATGCTCGCTGCCTGCGGAGATCGCCTCGTTGAGCAGTCAACCCGCGCCGAACTCGCCAGACTCCTTGCTAGGAGCGAGGATCCAGATCCGGCGCTGGCGAGGTTCGTCGATATCGTGAACGACTGGCAGATCTGCGGAGATACATTGCTGGCGCCGGGCGTAGGTCACTTGATAGTGCTGCTGTCGCGGCTGGGTGATCATGATGGCGCCGCTCGGCTATACGGCGCCATCACACGCGGAATCGAACTCGATGCTCTCGTGCCGGGTCTGGATGTCGCTATCGCCACGGTGCGCGGTGCGATGGGAGACGCCGCATTCCTCTCATCCCGCGATGCGGGCGCGGCGCTGAGCTACCAGGCGGCCGGCGAACTGGCTCGCGAGCGAATCCAGCGCGCCCGCGACGGACTTCGGCAATCGCCATAAACACGGCCGGCGCCGGCGATTCGCTAATCCCACATAGATGATAATGAGAGCGTCGCGGGCCACTTTGATGGTCCGGGTTTGAGGGGCGCCCATAAACATGGAAAGTCGCTGCCTACCCAGGCTCCTTTCCAAGATAGGAACCGTCACGGCCCACCTCTGGCCTTCTGAGAGTGGCCCGCTGCCGCCGCGCTAAAGAATTTCGACGCTTAGTGCTTGGTATCCGTTGCTGGATTCGGGTCT
>VBJS01000050.1 GCA_005880055.1 Chloroflexota bacterium
CAGCGCCTCTATCGCCGCCGGGCCGGCGTTGAACGTTTTTGTCTCCAGCTTCACGTTGGCGCCCAGTACCTCCTGGTAGGTTCCGCGCGCCAGGCCGACGAGGGGCTGTGAGTGGGTGATATTGGGAAAATAACCCAGCCGCAGGGTTACGTTACCCTCCGCGGCCGCTGTTGCGTTCAGCGCTCCAGACGTCGTCGAAGGTGTGCTCTCGTCGTCGGAGCTGCAGGCCGCGCCTGCTACCACGAGCACTAAAACGACAGCCGCCCAGATGAATTTACGCACTTCTCTTCTCCTTCGCTGTCGCCTCTTCGCCAACTCGGATGCCCCCGCTTACACGCGTGAGTATGCAAAAGCAGCGGGGCTCGGGTTCCGGGAAGGCGAACAGTTTGAACGCTTGCATCAGATGCAATACATCAGGCGGGCCTGCGCGCGTGCTGCGCGCTGGCGCTCCGCCAATTCGGCGAACGTGGTGCGATCCAGCACACCGGAAATAGCGTCTCTTACTTCCAGCCAGAGGCCGCGCAATACACAGCTCTCCTCCGTTGGACAGCGGTACAGCGGACACGGCACGTGCGCGGAGCGGCTGGCGCATGGGCTGGGCGCAAGCGGACCGTCCATCAGCCGGACCACCTCGCCGACGGTGAGCTGATCCGGGCCGCGTGCCAGCTCATACCCGCCTTGTACGCCCCGCCTGCTCCGGACAACATCTGCGGCGCGGAGCCGCAGCATGATCTGCTCCAGATACTTGGGCGAGATTCCGGTGCGGTCGGCCAATTGGTGCACCGAGAGCGCGTGCGGCCATTGGTTCATGGATAGCTCCAATAGCACCCGCGTCGCGTAGTCGCCTTTACTCGAAAGATTCATTTACCCTAATCCCTATCAGTTAGCTAGGGATTATCGCGGAGGAAGTGGCTATTGTCAAGACGGCTGTCCCGGTTCGTCACTTAAACCAGTACCCCGCGAAGCACCGAAACGTTCTATACTACGGAAAAGCATGGCTACTGCCCTCCGCCTACCTCGCCGCAAGTCCACACCACAGCCGCCACCCCTCCCAATCTTGCGCGTGCCGGCGCACGTTGCGATCATCATGGACGGCAACGGGCGCTGGGCCACCCAGCGCGGCAAGCCCCGCCTGGCGGGACACCGCGCGGGCACCGAAAACCTCCGCCGCGTCATCGAACGGTTTGCTGATTACGGCGTAGGCTGCCTCACCCTCTACGCCTTCTCCACCGAAAACTGGAGCCGGCCCAAGCGCGAAGTGCGCGGCCTCATGACCATCCTCCGCCGTGTTATCAAGCGCGAGACGAAGCACCTCCATAAAAACGGCATCCGCCTGGTCCATATCGGCGACCTGTCCGGCCTTGACCAGCCGCTCCAGGAGCAAGTGCGTGAGGCGATCGAACTGACTCGCGAAAACACCCGGATGACGCTTGCCATCGCGTTCAACTACGGTGGCCGCGCGGAGATAGTGCAAGCGGTACGGCGTATAGTCGCTGAGGGACTGCCGCCCGCCCAGATCGATGAAGATCTGCTAAACGCGTATATGTGTACCGCCGGCCTGCCCGATCCCGACCTTGTGATCCGCACCGCAGGCGAAATGCGCATCTCCAACTTCCTCCTCTGGCAGAGTGCCTACGCAGAGTTCTGCTCCGTTCCAGTCCACTGGCCCGATTTCGACATTCCGCAGATCGACGAGTGCCTGCTGGCGTACAGCCGGCGCATCCGCCGTTTTGGCGGACTGGCTGCGGAGGACCACGCTGCGTCGTCCCTCAACGGCCGAGCCAACGGCAAACACGCCGAGCGCACCGGGGATTTGATCCTGCGGTTGGGAAAAAACAACGGCCACGCGCCTTAGCGCCGCCTAATGCTCGCACAGCGAGTAATCACCGCCGTCGTAGGCATTCCCATCCTCGTGCTTCTTAATCACATCGGCGATGGCATCTATACCGTTGTCGCCGCGCTACTCCTCGGCCTAGCAGCGCTTGAATTCTTTGCTACAACAGACCCGGAGAACCTGGCCACGTCCACTGCCCACCCGCACATCAGACGCGCCCCTCCCGGGCTGTTCCAGCAGCGACGCCCGGCTATGCTCGCCGCATGCGCAGTGGTGGTCGTCGTTATCCTCGCGGATGGCGGCCTGGATCAGCTCGCGGGAGGGCTCGCCGCGGCCGTCGCGGGGGTCTTCGTGTTACTCGTCCTAAGTGGCGAGCCACACGCCGGACTCCGTGATTGGAGCTGGCTCCTGGCCGGCATTTTCTATGTTGGCTTCCTCGGCGCACACTTCATCTTGCTGCGCGACCTTGACCAGGGTGAGGAGTGGGTGTTGCTCGCCCTTTTCGCGACTTTCGTCGCAGATACTGCCGCCTTCTTCGCCGGCCGCCGTTTCGGCCGCGTCCTGATCGCGCCCGAGATAAGCCCCGGTAAGACGCTCGAGGGCTCCTTCGCCGGGTATATCGGGGGGTTCGTCGCTGTCCTGCTCCTGGCCTGGCTGCTAGATCTTGATATCTCCGCGTCGGAGGCCGCGCTCCTGGGCCTGCTTTTACCGCCGGTTGCTATTGCGGGCGATCTCGCGGAGTCGCTCCTTAAACGGGGCGGCGGCGTGAAAGATACCGGCGCCATCGTGCCCGGCCACGGCGGTCTCCTGGACCGCATCGATAGCCTGCTCTTCACGGTGCCGCTGGTATACTACTTCGTGCTTTGGATAGTGTACTGAGGAACGCAGTCGGCATCTCCTCATCGCCCATCTTCCATCTTCCGCCCTCCACCTACTCGTGATCCGCATCGCCGTTCTGGGTTCAACCGGCTCCATCGGGCGCCAGACGCTTGATGTCGTCCGTTCGCTCCCCGGCCTTTTTCAGGTCATCGCCCTCGCCGCGGGGTCCAACGTCACCCTGCTGGAGGAGCAGGCACGCGAGTTCCGGCCGCGCCTCCTCTACGCCGGCCGCGAAGCCGCGTACCTGGCAGACCGCATTCGTTCCCGTGCAGTGGCGGGGAGTTGGGCGGAGATGGAAGATATGGCGGCGGACCCGGACGTTGACGTTGTCATTGTTGGCACCGTCGGTGCGGCCGGGCTCCCGGCGACGCTCGCCGCCGTTCGCGCCGGCAAAGCCGTCGCCATCGCGAACAAAGAAGTCCTGGTCATGGCCGGTCACCTCATCACAGCCGAGGCCAAACGCTATAAAGCGCAACTACGGCCGATAGACTCCGAGCATTCCGCCGTCTGGCAGTGCCTCTGGGGAGAGGACCCGGCCGCGGTGGAGCGCATTGTCCTCACCGCTTCCGGCGGCCCCTTTCGAGACACCCCTGCCCATGAGCTGGACCGCGTAACGGCAGAGGAGGCGTTGCGGCATCCGAACTGGCAGATGGGACAGAAGATAACGGTGGACAGTGCAACACTCTTTAACAAGGGCCTGGAGTGCATCGAAGCGCGCTGGCTCTTCGGCGTTCCGCTGGAGCACATTGATGTCCTCCTCCACCGTGAGAGCATCGTCCACTCACTCGTGGAGTTCCGCGACGGCTCCCTCAAAGCGCAACTAGGCGTGCCCGACATGCGTCTACCTATTCAGTGCGCGCTCACCTATCCGGAGCGCGTGCCCGGAGGAAACGTGCCTAGGCTAGACCTCAAGCGCATCGGCTCACTGTCATTTGGTGTTCCTGACCGGAAGAAGTACCCTTGCCTGGCGCTGGCGCTGCAGGCCGGCCGGGCCGGAGGCACCTATCCCGCCGTCCTGGCGGCGGCAGATGAAGTTGCGGTGGACAACTTCCTGGCGGGCCACATCCGCTTCACAGACATCGCGCGTGCTGTAGGTGACGCGCTCAGCGCTCATCCGGGCTCGGACAACCAATCGCTGGATGAGGTGCTCGAAGCCGATGCCTGGGCTCGCTCATTCACGGAAGAATGGGTCCGGCGTGCGCATGGCGTGGGCGGCAGGCCGTAGCCGAGGGGGACGGCGACGCAATCAGCATCCGCCAAGCGTTCGTATAAAATGAGAGCAGGTGCGTTTAATGGGTGTAATCAGCCTGAGAATCACGCCTAGAGATCGGAACATCTTCTTCCTTTCCCCTCCTGCCTGGATCCCGGCAGGCAGGCGGTAGGGCGCCTATGTTCCTTCTGAATTCCATCCTGCCGTTCGTCGGAATGCTCGTGGGCCTCATCGTTATCCACGAGCTTGGCCATTACATCACCGCCAAACTGTTCCGCGTGAAAGTGCTTGAGGCGGGGCTCGGCTACCCGCCGCGCGCCTGGGGTTTCACCTGGCGCGGCACCCTTTATTCGATCAACTGGCTCCCCCTGGGTGGCTTCGTGCGCCTGCTGGGCGAGGAAGACCCGTCTGATCCGCAGAGCCTCGCCGCGCAGCCCGCCTGGAAGCGTCTCATCGTCCTCGCCTCCGGCTCTGGCATGAACTTCGTGCTCCCCATCGTCCTCTTTGCCGTTGCCTTTATGCTCCCCCGCCAGGTACCCGTCGGTCCCGCCATTATCGATGTCGTGGAGCCGGGCTCGCCGGCAGCCCAGGCGGGCCTCCAACCCGGCGACCACATCATCTCGATAAACGGGGAGAAGATGAAGAACTCCCTTGACGTGGGGCGCCAGATCCGCCTGAACATGGGAGACACAATCACCTTCAAGATCCAGCGCGATGTATTTGGCGGCGGAACGCAAGTCGTCACCGCAAACGCCGAGGCGCGCTGGGACCCACCCTCCGGTCAGGGCCCAACCGGCATCAAGATCGCCAACCTCTACCCGCAGTTCCGCGAGACGGAGCAGTATTCGCTGCTGCACGCCATCCCCAAGGGCTGGACGTCCACCATCGACGCCCTCACCCTTGCCCGTAACCAGGTCATCTCGTTCTTCCACGGCGGCAGCGGGCCGGATGTGGCCGGCCCCGTCGGCATAGCGTCCGCCACCGGAGACGTTGTCAAGGAGGCCGGCTGGAAGACGCTGCTCGACTTCGCGGCGCTGCTCTCCATTAACCTTGCCATCGTTAATATCCTGCCGCTGCCTATGCTGGACGGCGGGCGCATCGCCTTCGTCCTGCTGGAAATCGTCCGCCGCGGCAAGCGTGTCGCCCCCGAGAAAGAGGCCCTCGTGCACCTAGTGGGTCTGGCCCTTATCATTACATTCGCAGTGGTGGTGACATACTTCGACGTGATCCGCCTGATCGATGGGCGCAGCCTCTTCGATTGATCCTCTGCCCGGCTGTCTGCGGCTGCCCGGACATCCGCCCGTAGTTCGGTGCTTTCAAGCTCCGACGTGTTAGGGCGCCGGGCGGAAACATGGAGAGTATACCGGAGCCTGATATGACAGACGAACCAGTCCCCCTCGCTGAGCGGCGAGTTTCTCGTCCGGTCTATGTCGGCGACGTGAAGGTCGGCGGCGATGCCCCGGTTGTCGTGCAGACGATGACGAACACGGACACTGCCGATGCCCAGGCGACGATCGAGCAGATCGCCCGGCTGGCCGATGCCGGCGCGGAGATCGTGCGTGTGGCCGTGCCGGACAAGGCGGCTGCCGCTGCGCTACCTGAGATCATCACGCGAACACCCGTCCCGCTGATCGCGGATATCCACTTCGATCACCGTCTGGCGCTCGCCGCGATTCAGGCCGGCATCCACGGCCTGCGCCTGAACCCCGGGAACATCCGCGACGCTGGTAAAGTCCGCGAAGTGGTCGCGGCGGCGAAGGAGCGCGCGATCAGCATCCGCATCGGCGTGAACGAAGGCTCGCTGCCGCCGATTCCCGCGCTTGCCGATGGTGAATTGCCCCCGCCGAAGACCCAGCGCATGGTGGACGCGGCCCTCTGGGAGATCGGCATCCTCGAAGAGATGGGCTTTGAGGACATCAAGCTATCGATGAAGGCGTTCGACGTGCCGACCATGGTGACTGCGTACCGGGAGATCGCAAAGCGCGTGCCCTATCCGCTGCACCTTGGCGTAACGGAGGCCGGCCTTCCCGCCGCCGGCAGCGTGCGCTCCGCGATCGGAATCGGCATCCTCCTGGCGGAGGGAATCGGAGATACAATTCGGGTCTCGCTGGCCGCTGACCCCGTCGAAGAGCTGCCCGTCTGCTGGGATATCCTGAAGTCCCTCAACATCCGCCAGCGCGGCGCTACTATCGTTGCCTGCCCGACCTGCGGCCGCATCGAAGTGGACCTGATTCCGCTGGCGCAGCAGGTGGAACAGCACTTCCAGGCGATCGGCAAGCCGATTACAGTGGCTGTCATGGGATGCGTTGTGAACGGCCCAGGCGAATCGCGCGACGCCGACATCGGCCTTGCCGCCGGCAAGGGCCGAGGCGCTATCTTCCGCAAAGGGGAAGTCGTCCGTACGGTCAGCGAGCGCGAGTTCATGTCAGCCCTCATCGAAGAAGGTCAGAAGGTCCTCGCCGAGAAGTACGGCGACGCCGTGGTGCCGCCTGCATCGCCGGGCGATGAACTGTTCGCCCTGACGCCCGTCGAGGGCAGGACGCTGCCGGGCCGGGCAGCCCGCCGGGCCTGACCCGCACTTTGACCCGCTGACACTCCGCCTCATACCATCGCTTCATGACCACCGAGGCGCGCATCGCCTTTGTGATCTTCTTCTTTGCCGTCTGGTGCTTCCTCGGTCTGCTCGCCTGGGCTGTACTCGCTGTCGTCCGTCGCGGCCGCGGCGCGCTTCTGGCGCTGCCGCTCGGGCTGGCTGCCGCTGCAATCGCAGGCGTCGCGGTGCCTCTGCTGGGTAAGGATGACGCTGCCGGCTTTTTCATCAGCCTGGCGACCGCCCTCGTTGGTGGTGTCGTTGGTACAGCAGCGGGACTCCTCTTCGCGCATGTGATTACGGACCTGCGTCCGCCTCGCGGCTCCCCCTTCGACCAGCCTCGCGAGCGCTAGCCTCTCCATTTCTCCTTTTCCCATTTCGCATTCCACCCGGCACCGCTAAACTTCATCTCGTGACCAGTCCGCCTTCAGAGCCCGCCCTCCAACATCCCGTGCCCTCCCTGTCCACGATGTGGTCCCAGGGCCGCTTTAAGCGCGAGGGCGCCCAGGGCGATGACATGACTGCCTTCGCCGAAACGGCCGCCCGGCTGGGCTTTCCTCAAATCGAGATCAACTACGTCATTCCCCCGGCCGGTGTCGAGGCGCTCCTCGCCAACAACCAAGTCGTCGTCTCCTCGGTGCACTCCCCCTGCCCGCGCGTCGCCTGCCCGGACGGCCGCAAGTCGGATGCCCTCAACCTCGCCTCGCCTGATGAAGACGAACGGCGGCTGGCCGTGGAGTATGCGCGCGCCTCGGTGGACATCGCTGCGCGGGCAGGCGCGCCCGTCATCGTCGTTCACCTGGGCGGCATCGGGGCCGAAATCTTCTCGGAAGAACGCGAGCTTCGGAAGCTGTTCGATGGCGGTACGCGCGACGGCGAGCGAGTCGAATCGCTGAGGCAACGGGCGGCAGAACGGCGCCGGGAGGCAAAAGACGAGTATTTCCCGTATGCCCGCCGGTCATTGGCGGAAATCGTCGAGTACGCCGGTGCTCACGGCGTTGCCGTTGGCCTGGAGAATCGCTACCATTTTCACGAATTCCCGTCGGTCGACGAGCTGCCCGAGCTGCTCGGCGACTACCCTTCGCAGGTAGCCGGCTTCTGGCTCGACGTCGGGCACGCCGAGGTGCTGGACCGGCTGGGCTTCTTCCCGCACACGCGCTGGCTGGACGAACTGGGAAGCCGCTGCCTGGGCGCGCACGTGCACGATGTAAACGGCCTCGCGGACCATCAGGCGGCGGGCCACGGCACCGCCGACTGGCTGCACTACGCCGCCAAGCTGCCGCCCGCCGTCCCGCGCGTTTTCGAGATCAACCAGAAGACGCCGGAAGAGCAGGTGGCGTCTTCAATCCCCTTCCTGCGGGAGCGGGGAATCCTGCCCGCCGACTAGTCTCACCTGCCTTTTCTTGACATCTTCCCGATTCCCTGCTACCATCCGCCTACCATGAACCCGAGGCCCTGTGCGAAGGTACTGCGCGTAGGCGCGACGTGCGCGTGTTTCATGCTGCACTCCGACTCGCTCACGATTCGCCGCCGGGCCCGGGTTCCGAGCTTCTAACCAAAAGATAAGCAAGCAGAACCGCAGGCCCGTCCATTTGGACGGGCCTGATGCTTTCTGGAAAGGAGGACACGCGTGCCAACGTTAGAAGGCCAATTGGTGAGACTGAGGGCGCTGGAGCGGTCTGATCTGGAGAACGCCTACAAGTGGATCAACGACGGCGAGGTCACTCAGTACCTGATGGCCCGCTACCCGTACTCGCACGCCGACGAGGAGAAGTGGCTGGCGGAAGCCGCCACCGGCAACAGTTATGCCGACCTGCGCCTGGCGATCGAGACCAACGACGGCGTTCATATCGGCAACTGCGGGCTGCACCGCGGCCGCCCGGAGGACCGTACCGCCGAGCTCGGCATCATGATCGGCGACAAATCGTACTGGTCCAACGGCTACGGCACCGACGCGATGCTGACGTTGCTGCGATTCGCCTTCCACCAGATGAACCTGCACAAGGTGGCGCTGGGTGTCTTCGAGTTCAACGAGCGCGCGCAGGCCTGCTACCGCAAGTGCGGCTTCGTATTGGAGGGCCGTAATCGAGAGGACTATTTCCAGGATGGCCGCTACTGGGACATCATCCGGATGAGTGTGCTCGACCGCGAGTTCGAGGCACTGCATGGCGGGGCAGAGCGCGCCCAGAAGGAGCCTGAGTCCGCGTCTGTCCCGCGATAACATCGACAGGCGGGCGGGCCGCACCCTCCCCCATCGTCCGCCTGCCTCTTCTTGCCAAGCATTGTTCGCTCGCTTGACTTCCGGTGGGCCATCTGCCAGCCTTAGCGCCGGCTCAACCACCCGGCGGAGGAATCCTATGAACGATATCGCCTTACTCGATGCGACCGCACAGGCGGAACTTGTCCGCTCCAAGCAGGTGAAGCCGATCGAACTGCTTGATGCGGCGATCGAGCGCATCGAGCAGGTTAACCCTCAGATAAACGCCGTGGTGACGCCGATGTATGACATCGCGCGTAAAACTGCCGAGGGCCCTCTGCCACAGGGCCCTTTCACCGGCGTGCCGTTCCTCCTCAAGGACCTCACCGCCATGTATGCTGGCGCCCGGCTCACCTCCGGTAGCCGTTACATGAAGGATGTCATCGCTCCATTGGATACTGCGCTCGTACGCCGATACAAGCAGGCGGGACTCGTCATCGCCGGCAAGACGAACACGCCGGAGTTCGGCCTCGTGCCGACCACCGAGCCAAAGCTGTTCGGCCCCTCTCGCAATCCGTGGGACACCCGGCGCACCACCGGCGGCTCCAGTGGCGGTTCAGCAGCGGCCGTCGCCTCCGGCATGGTCCCGATGGCCCATGGCAACGACGGCGGCGGCAGCATCCGGATCCCCGCCTCGTGCTGCGGTCTCTTCGGGCTCAAACCAACGCGCGCCCGCGTCTCGCTGGCCCCTATCCTCGGCGACGCCCTGAGCGGCCTCGTGATCGAGCATGCGATCACTCGCTCCGTGCGCGACAGCGCTGCTCTGCTCGATGCGACGGCCGGCCCGGAGCCCGGTGACCCTTATTGGGCGCCGCCCCAGGAGCGGCCCTACGCCGAGGAAGTAGGCGCCGACCCCGGCCACCTGCGCATCGCGGTGACAGACCGCAAGCTGACCGGCGAGCCGGTGCACCCTGACTGCATGGCGGCTGTTCGGGACGCCGCCGCGCTGTGCCGCGATCTCGGCCACGAAGTGGTTGATGCCTCCCCGCCCGTGGGCGGCGATCGTCTTATCGACGCTTTCATCGTCGTCTGGGACGCCGGCGTGGCCAACCAGATCGACGCCATGGCGCAGCTCGTGGGGCGGATGCCGGAACGGGACGAACTGGAACCGCTCACGTGGACGCTATACGAGTCGGGCAGGATGGTAAGCGCGTCCGCCTACCTGCTTGCCATCCAGCAAATGCAGCATGGCTGACGCCGACTCTCGGCGAGCCCCCGCTCCCGCTCGGCTCCTTCGAACCGACGCCGGATAACCCGCGCGCCGGCTTTGACCGCGCCGCCGAGTTCGTGCCCTTCACGCCGCTGCAGAACGTGACCGGGCAGCCGGCGATGAGCGTTCCCCTCTACTGGAACGAGGCTGGATTGCCTATCGGCGTTCACTTCGCCGCCCGCTTTGGCGACGAGGCTACGCTATTCCGCCTGGCCGCGCAACTCGAAGAGGCGCGCCCGTGGGCGAGTAAGCGACCGCCCGTAAGCGCTGTCTGAACCAGGAGGCCGGGCACGGGCTCCTCAAACGCTCGAATTCGTCCATATTGCGTTATTCGCCGGTGCCGCTTCCCGCGGCCGATACCGCTGTTGCTATACTCTCGATAGTCAATTGGGTGCAGAAGGGAAGGAGCAAGATGACATCATTCGCCCCACTGAAGCCGCAGGTCCATCATCCGCCGCTCAAAATCGCTGACGATACCTGGCTC
>VBJS01000236.1 GCA_005880055.1 Chloroflexota bacterium
TCGAGCAGATAGACATCAGAGACCTGCTGCCCCAAATTGTCGTCCCGACGCTGGTCGTGCGAGACAAAAGCTTTACAGTGGCGCGAGTCGCGGAAGTTGTTAAACGCCTGACGCCATTAATCCCGAATGCCCGATTCGTCGAAACGGATGACTTCTCAAGCGTGCTTAATGAGTTCCTAAGTGAGCATGGTGACGAATCATCAACGGCCCCAAGAGTTCCCTCAGGCACTGCCGTCATCCTCTTCGCCGACATCGCCGACTCCACTGCCCTCACCGAGCACCTCGGCGACGGCGCGTTTCGCGCAAAGGCGCGCGAGCTGGACGGAGCCCTGCGTGGAGTGATTCGCGGGCACTCGGGCACCCCTATCGAAGGCAAGCTCCTCGGCGACGGCGTCCTCGCCGTCTTCACGAGCGCCCGCCAGGCCATCGAGGCGGCGGTCGCGTGCGGGGCGGCGGGCAGCGACGCGGGACTGCCTTTGCACCTGGGCTTGCACGCCGGCGACGTCATCCGCGAAGACAACAACGTCTACGGCGGCGCCGTCAACATCGCCTCTCGCATCAGCGCCCTTTCGGTCCCCGGTGAGGCATTGGTTTCAGACATAGTTCGCGGTCTGGCTCGCACTTCTGCCGGTGTCAGCTTTAAAGACAGAGGAGAGCAGTCGCTGAAGGGCGTCGGGGAGCCGGTGCGCGTGTGGGCGGTGGTTGCGGGCGAGACGCGAGCCAACCAATACGAGACTGGCGCTTAACGGAGCCGCGGGAAGGGCAGCAGATGAAGTTCGGCATTTTCGCGCCACTGGTCAACCCATTCGCTACCGGCGACTACCTTAAGGCGCTCGGCACTGCCGTGGAGGAACGGGGGTTCGATTCCATCTGGGTCGCCGAGCACGTCGTGCTGTTCGACGAGTATGCGTCCCAGTACCCTTATGCGAGCGACGGGAAGGGGTTCATATTCTCCGACCGCGGGGAGTTCGCGCTGAAAGGCTTCGAGGAACCGGTGCGGGTGTACGAAGTGCGCTGGCAAGCGAGCGGCTGATGGACGCGCCGCCGATCCAGTACGCGAAGACGCCCGACGGCGTCAACATCGCCTTCTGGGCCATCGGCGAAGGCCGGCCGCTGGTCATTCTGCCCAACCTGATCGCGGGCCACATTCAGCTCGAATGGGAGGAGGATGGTAACTTCCGAGCCGGGTATGAGCGACTGGCGGAACGCGCCAGGGTCGTCCGATACGATTGCCGGGGCATGGGCCTTTCCCAGCCGAATTGCTTCGACTTCTCTCCAGAGGCGGCCGAGCTTGATCTGGAAGCCGTTGTCGATCACCTCGGTCTCGAACGGGTTGCCCTCTACGGATCCAGCGGTGCCGCTGGCCAGGTGCTTTTGGCCTATCCCGGCGGCCGGCCGGAGCGGGTGAGCCATTTGATCGTTGCCGTCCCGCCCTTCCATCCCGGCTACGCGCCGCGTCAACTGAGGGCCATCATGCCGCTCATGGACCAGGAATGGGAGATGTTCGCCGAAATCTGGGGACGGCTGGTCATGGGATGGGACAACGACCGTGCGTCTGTTTTGGCAAAGCGCATCGGACAAACGCACACGCCTCCCAGCTTTCAGTCAGCGTTTGCTGCCGTTCGATTTTCGCCCGAGCCCCTGCTTGCGGCCGTTCGCGCGCCGACGCTGATATTGCACGGATCGGGAAACGAGTATGCCAGCCGAACGGCCAGCAGGCTCGCCGCCGGCATCAGCGGGGCACACCTGGTGGCGATACCTAATTGGCCTAGCGGCAGCACCGTCAACGAAACTGTGGTCAAGGCAACCCTCGACTTCATTAACACGGCGCCGGCCTCGCCCGGCGCCCCCATCCCGCCGCCGCAGGTCGACGTCAGCGCCGTCCGCACGATCGTGTTCACGGACGTCGAAGGCTCAACCGCACTGAACGAGCGGCTGGGCGACGAAGGGGCGCGGAAAGTCCTCCGCGAGCATGAGCGCCTGATCCGAGGGGCGCTCAGCGATCACGGTGGCTCGGAGGTGAAGGCGATGGGCGATGGGTTCATGGCCTGGTTTCCCTCGGCGACGCGGGCCGTCGAGTGCGCAATCGCGCTGCAGGGGGCGTTCGCGGCCTCCAACGACACGGCCGCTGACCCGATTCGGGTAAGGGTGGGCATCAACGCCGGCGAGCCGATTGCGGAGGGAGATGACCTGTTCGGAGCGTCCGTTATCGCGACCGCGCGCATCACGGCCGCCGCTCAAGGCGGGCAGATCCTCGCTTCGGACGTGGTGCGACAACTGCTGGCGGGCAAGGGCTTCACGTTCACGGCGCAGGGCGAGCACGCGCTGAAAGGCTTCGAGGAACCGGTGCGGTTGTACGAAGTCCGCTGGCAAGCGAGCGACTGATGGACGCGCCGCACATCCAGTACGCGAAGACCAGCGACGGAGTCAGCATCGCCTACTGGACGCTCGGCGAGGGCCGGACACCGCTGGTGATGACAGCACCGGTGGGGTGGAGCAATATCGCGCTGGAATGGCAACTTCCCGGCCTACGCGAGTGGTACCAGCGCCTCGCGACTCAGAAGATGCTCGTTCGTTTCGATTACCGGAATGAGGGGATGTCGGACCGGGGTGTCGGCGACGCCTCGCTGGAGGCATACGGGGTCGATTT
>VBJS01000237.1:0-1743 GCA_005880055.1 Chloroflexota bacterium
GGTGCCGGACCGCGAGCTGATGTGCGCGATGACGCGGGAGGAGTTCGTGGGCCGGCGTGGAAGGGTTTCGCATGATGCGGAGGCCGGCCGTAATGTGTTTGCGGCGAAATAGCCGCAGATTAACGCAGATTAGGCGCAGAGGGTCGATTATTACAGGGCATTCGGGAGCTGAAGGACTGTGATCGTACGAGACGCTTGGCCGAAGGAGGGAACAGATGAAGGTGAATGCGTTCAACGTCAATGTTTGCAGCGAGCAGCCGGAACGCTTGATCGGGTTCTATCGTGATGTCGTCGGGCTGCAGCCGCTGCCTCAGATCAGCGCAGGGGCGTTCCTGGCCGGGAACGCGGCGCTGCTAGTGGACGGGCACAGCGAGGTGAAGGGCTCGGCCCGGGAGCCGGAGCGGATCCTGCTGACGTTTACCGTGGACGATGCGACGGCGGAGCAGAGGCGGCTGGAGGCGGCAGGCGTCAAGTTCGTCCGGCACCTGGACGGGAACTATTGCCAGCTCAACCAGATGGCGGGGTAATTGGCCGCTGATTCACGCAGATTAGGCGCAGATTGACGCCGATGGATAGAATTGTGGGTGGGCAACAGAG
This sequence comes from Chloroflexota bacterium, assembly GCA_005880055.1. GTDB lineage: Bacteria > Chloroflexota > Dehalococcoidia > SM23-28-2 > RBG-16-64-32 > VJS01. The sequence continues at coordinate 598 of VBJS01000237.1, forward strand.
TTGACGCTAACCCCTATTTGCGCATGGCCCATTCACCGATAACCCATCTGCCGGTTAGGGCCGTTTCATCGCTGGTCCTTGGCCTGCTTGCCGGAAGTGGCTTTCTTTTCGTGACCTTCCTGCCAGTGTTCGGCATCGCTGCCCTGACGCTCCTTTTGGTTTCACTCGCAGGACTGCCAACTATTATTACAGGCTACACTCTGCTTTTGGTCCTGATCGGCATATCGCTTGTCATCGCACTCATGGTTAGTTCATGTCTCGTGTTTGCCTCGGCCACCCTCGGGCATCTTTCGTTGCGGTGGTCGGTTTTCGGTCTTGTCCTGGGCAGCGTGTCCTCGACTTTCGCCTACGCAGCATGGGTTCTCTCTTGAACTGCGCCAATCTGCGTCCCATCTGCGTCATCTGCGGTTAATTCCGCTTGCCAGCCTCGGCCGGCTGGCGTAATCTCGTAGCGCGAAGCATTCCTCGCCGGGGCCCCTCCCAACCGACGCAAAGGAGTACTGCCACGAGCGCTAATCCCAGCACCCCGACCCCCTCGGGGCAGACGCCGCAATCCACCTCAGCCGCAGCCGGAACCAAGTACGTCTACGACTTCCACGAGGGCAATAAGGAGATGAAGGACCTGCTCGGCGGGAAGGTGGCGAATCTCGCCGAGATGACGAACCTGGGGTTGCCGGTCCCGCCGGGCTTCACGATCACAACGCAGGCCTGCCTGGCCTACCTGAGTGCCGGTGCCTTCCCCAGCGGGCTTATGGACGAGGTGGATGAGCATTTGCGGGCGCTCGAGGCAGGCATGGGTAAGCGCCTGGGCGACGCGGAGGACCCACCGCTCGTCTCCGTGCGCTCGGGGGCCAAGTTCTCGATGCCCGGGATGATGGACACGGTACTCAACCTGGGGCTGAATGATGAGACGGTGCGCGGGCTCGCGAAGCAATCGGGAGGCGACTGGCGCTTCTCCTACGATGCCTATCGGCGGTTCATCCAGATGTTCGGGAAGATCGTGATGGAGGTGCCGGGCGAGCGGTTCGAGGAGGCTCTGGATGCCGCCAAGCAGCGCAAAGGTCCGGATACGCAGGACACGGATCTCGACGCCGAGGATCTGAATGCGCTCGTCGAGGAGTTCCGGAGCATATACCGTGAGGCGGT
>VBJS01000237.1:1787-3913 GCA_005880055.1 Chloroflexota bacterium
GAACGGTAGACGCGCCCGGGATTACCGCCGGCAGAACAAGATCTCCGATGACCTTGGTACGGCTGTGAACATCGTGGCGATGGTCTTCGGCAACCGCGGTATGGACTCGGGCACGGGCGTGGCGTTCACGCGCGACCCTTCAACTGGAGAGAAGCTGCCCTATGGCGACTACCTCCGGAACGCCCAGGGCGAGGACGTCGTCGCTGGCATCAGAAACACGCTGCCGCTCGCGAGGCTAGAGGAGATAGATCCGGCCTCTTACCGCGGGTTGCGCGAGGTGATGGACAAACTCGAGCGGCACTACCGCGATATGTGCGACATCGAGTTCACCATCGAAAAGGGGAAGCTCTGGATACTGCAGACGCGCGTGGGGAAACGTACGGCGTTTGCGGAGTGGGTGATGGCCTATGACATGCTCGAGGAGGGGCTGATCGACGAGGACGCCGCGCTCTTGCGGGTGGACGCAAACCGGCTGGAGGAGCTCTTTAAGAGGGTCATCGCAGAGTCGGCCGCGAAGTCGTCCGAGCCGATTGCCCGCGGACTGAACGCTTCTCCGGGCGCTGCCACCGGGCGGGTTGTATTCTCGGCCGACGAGGCGCAGGACTGGGCCGAACGTGGCGAGCGAGTAATCCTGGTCCGCCGTGAGACCACGCCCGAGGACTACCACGGCATGATCCGTTCGCAAGGCATCCTCACGTCGGCCGGCGGCACAAATTCGCACGCCGCCGTGGTCGCCAGGGGCGAGGGGATCCCGGCAGTGTGCGGTGCGGACGCCGTACACATCGATATCGCATCGAGGTCGTTCAGTGCGAACGGAACGCGGGTCAGTGAGGGCGACGTCATCACAATCGACGGCTTCAACGGCACCGTCTACCTGGGAGACCTTCCGGTCGAGGAGTCCCGGCTGGAGCGCGCCCGCGCCGGTGATGAGGGAGCCCGCCGGGAAAAGATCTGGAAGGCGTTCGACCGGCTGATGACCTATGCGGATCGCGCGCGGCGGCTACGCGTGCGTGCAAACGCCGATACGCCGGATCAGGCGCGGAACGCCCGAGAGCGGGGGGCGGAGGGCATCGGGCTCTGCCGGACCGAGCACATGTTCCTGGGCGAGGAGCGCGTCGCGGCTGTGCGCAAGATGATCTTCGCTTCGACGGCAGAAGAAGAGGAGGAGGCCTACGGGCAACTGCTGCCGCTCCAGCGAGGCGACTTCGTGGGGATATTCAAGGCGATGGATGGGCTGCCGGTGACGGTGCGGCTGCTGGACCCGCCGCTGCACGAGTTCCTGCCGGACCGCGTGCAAGCCGCCGTGGACGTGGCGCTGGCGGAGGCGCGCGGCGAGACCAAGGGGCTGGAGGAAAAGAAGGCGCTGCTTGCGAAAGTCAACGAGCTGGCGGAGGTAAACCCGATGCTCGGCCTGCGCGGAGTGCGGCTGGGCATCGTCAAGCCGGGCCTCTATGCCATGCAGGTGCGCGCGATTATCGAGGCGGCGTGCGAGGTGCGCAAAGCGGGCGGCGACCCGAAGGTGGAGATCATGATCCCGCTGGTGGCGACACGGGAGGAGCTGCGGCAGATGCGAGAGGAGCTGGAGCCGGTGGCGCGCGACGTGCTGAGGCGCGAAGGCGTGGAGCTTTCGCATCTGGAGTGGGGGACGATGGTGGAGGTGCCGCGGGCGGCGCTGACGGCGCGCGAGATCGCGGAGGTTGCGGACTTCTTCTCGTTTGGCACGAACGACCTGACGCAGATGGGGTTTGGCTTCTCACGGGATGACATCGGCAAGTTCCTGGGGATGTACGAGGAGCGCCGGCTGGTTCCCGCTAACCCATTCGTGACGATCGACCGCCCCGGCATCGGTCGGTTGATGCGGATGGCGACGGAGGAGGGGCGAGCGGGCAACGTACACCTGCACGTGGGCATCTGCGGGGAGCACGGCGGCGACCCGGACTCGGTTAAGTTTTGCGATGAGATTGGGCTGGACTACGTGTCCTGCTCGCCGTTCCGGGTGGAGACGGCGCGGCTGGCGGCGGGCCAGGCGGCGGCGGGCTCGGGCGAGAAGCGGGACGTTTAGGGGGCGGGCCGTTCGAGCATTTTCCGAACAGTCTGATCCACCTCTGCTCTCCCCCTGATCCCTT
>VBJS01000240.1 GCA_005880055.1 Chloroflexota bacterium
CAGCTCCTCATCTACCACTTCATGTTCGGGCCCGACTACGCGGCGGGCTGCGCGACCTGCTCGACGATCGCCGACGGGTTCGACGGCTTCGCCATCCACCTGGCCAACCATGACGTCATGCTTTCGGCGGTGTCGCGCGCGCCGCTCGCGAAGCTGCAGGCGTACAAGCGGCGGATGGGCTGGACCTTTCCCTGGGCGTCCTCGTTCGGCACCGAGTTTAACCCCGACTTCAGCGTCTCTTTCACCGAGGAGCAACAGCGCAAGGGGACCATCGAATACGCGCGAGACGGTGTCCGATTCGCGCCCCGATCCGGAGGGTGCCGGCCAGCGGGCGGAGGACCAGTTCGCGGCCATGTGCGGCACCGACGCGCTCACGTACCTTCGCGATCGGCCGGGCATGAGCTCGTTCGCGCTCGAGGACGGGGTCGTCTACCACGCGTATTCCACCTATGCGCGCGGACTGGACGGCCTCTGGGGCATGTACCAGTGGCTCGACCGCGCGCCCAGGGGGCGCAACGAGACGGGCGTCTGGTGGCTGCGCCACGACGAGTACGTAACGAAAGGAAGCCGATAGCGACAGGGGACACTGGCAGCGTGATCGGCGGGACCGGCCTCCAGGGCGGCCCTGCCGTGAACGCGTTACTCGAAAAGGAGCCTATGACTATGGAGAAAAGGAGGAATGCACATGCGAATCGGCTTCATCGGCGCTGGAAACATAGGAGGGACACTTGCACGCCGCCTCGCCAAACTCGGACATCAGGTCTCGATCGCGAACTCGAGAGGACCGGAGAGTCTGAGCGCGTTGGCGGCCGAGATCGGCGCGACGCCCGTTTCTGTTGTCGACGCCGCCAAGGCAGGAGAGATTGTCATTATCTCGATCCCAACGAACGCCGTCGCCGATCTTCCGCGGGAGTTATTTGCGAACGTGCCAAGCCGTGTCGTGATCGATACAGGGAATTACCATCCGGAGCTTCGCGATGGCCGCATCGATGCAATCGACCAAGGCATGCTTGACAGCCAGTGGGTCGCGCAGCAGATCGGGCGTCCCGTCGTCAAGGCGTTCAACAACATCTTCGCCAAGAGCCTTCTCGAGAAGGGCGTTCCGAGGGGTACGACGGGGCGGATAGCCCTCTCGGTCTTCGGCGATTCGTTGGACGCCAAGGCAACAGTGCTTCGCCTTGTCGACGATCTTGGCTTTGACCCTGTCGACGGTGGCGATCTGGCCAACTCCTGGCGACAGCAGCCCGGAACGCCGGCCTACTGTCGGGATCTTGAAGCCACTGCTCTCCGGCGTGCGCTCACCGAAGCTGTTCGGAGCCGGATCGCCGAATACCGCGCCGAAGAGGAGGCTCGTATCAGGAGGTATATTGCAGCGCAGGCAGCAAAAGGATGAGCAGCATCCATGAGGATCTCATCCAGAGCCTCGCGTCGACGGACCCGAAGGGGAACTGGCCAGCCGTCGAGCCGCGCGCCCGCCCCGGACCCCGTGTCCCGAGCGGTCCGTCTGGAACGCCCATCGCGCTTCATCTCCCTGCGCGTCACCGTCCGGGGCCGACCCGCGCTCCACTTCTGCGGAGTGAATGCCTTTCGGGAGATGCTCAGCATAGCTGGCAGGCTGGCCGCGCCTGAGCGTGCGCGTCGCTCGGCGCATCTGAGACCTTCCCGAGAACCGCCGGGTTCACTATGCTTGGTGCAAAGCCCTGTCGCCGCTCACGCGTCCATCGCTCGAAAGGATCCTGAATGAGAATTCGTGGACTCATCCGCGTCGCCGTTGGCCTGATGCTCACCGCGGCGGCAGCCCGGGCGGATGAGGTGACCATCGTGAGCGACGTGCTTGGGCCCGAAGGACCGCTCTTCGTGGACGGGAATCTCTACTACGTGGCATGGACATCCGGCACGCTCTCGAAGTGGGACGGCAAGACCACCATCGTCTTGAACTCGCTGCCGGGCTGCAGCCACAATGGCCCCGCCCTCACCAAGCAGAAGACCTTCCTGCTCGCGTGCACCGACGAGCACGGCGCGATCCTCGAACTCGACATGAAGGGCAGGCAATTGCGCCGGTGGGACGCCGATGACAAGGGCCGCAAGTTCGATGGCGGCATCAACGATATCGTGGTCACGGCGAGCGGGGGCGCATATGCCACCGTGTTTGGGCCCTATCAAAGCGTGCCGACGGCGGTGGCCGGCAGGATCCTTTACCTTGCGCCGGGCGGCCGCCAGTGGGTCGAGGTCGCCAACGACCTCAACTACGCCAACGGCATTGGCATCGCCCCCGACCAGAAGACGCTTTACGTCAGCGAGACGGTCGGAAACTGCATCCTCAAGTTCGCCGTCAATGGCGACGGCTCGCTGGGTCACCGTGCGAACTTCGCCCTGCTGAATCTCCTGACGCCGAACAAGAACGATTCGTGGTGGCTGGGACCGGACAGCATGAAGATCGATGGCGCGGGCAACATGTACGTCGCCCAGTGGTTCGGCGGGAAGATCCTGAAGATCGCTCCCGACGGCAGGCTGCTGCACGTGTTTCCGATCGCCGCGGGCGACGGCACCACCAACGTGGCGTTCGGTCCCGGTGGGAAGGATCTTTACGTTACGGTCGTGAAAGACCCGAACGACCCGCAGGCGAAGGCCCGACCGGTTGAACTCCCGCATCCACTCGATGAAGTCCAGGAACTCCCGCGTATTTCCCCAGTCTCCGAGATTTGCAGACCCTCGCCTTACCACTTGGCTATGCCGCCCCACTTAGGCGCCTCCGCGGAGCGCCTTGACCAGCGAGTCGGCCCGAGAATCCAGCCGCTGAGGGTCCAGAAGACCCTCGCCTTGCATTTGCCCACCACGCGGTCCAATGGCGCATGAAGCAAGTCGATGCGTCGTCGGAAGTGGCCAAGCCTTGCCGCGATTCTGCTTCATCTTGTCCCCGTCGACGGGCCCCCCTCTTCATCCGCAGCCCTGATCGCCGTCCGGGACGGCGAGATCGATCTCCAGGTCGCCGGGACGACTACTTGCGCGTGGGGTCGACGGGGGTCTTGGAGCCGCTGCCCGCCGCGGAGACTCGCCTGGGCCGGCGGACGGCTCTCACCTTCCCGCTCCTTCCTCCTCCGCAGAAGAACCGATCGCCGCCATCGGACTCGAGCCCCGACACGCCCACTCCGGGCGGCATCTCGAGCCTCTCCAGGACCTCCCCCGTTCGAGGATCGACTCGCCTCAAATCGCTCTCGTCACCTTCCCAGGTGCCGTGCCAGAGCTCGCCGTCGATCCAGGTGACCCCGGTGACGAAGCGCTTGGACT
>VBJS01000238.1:0-573 GCA_005880055.1 Chloroflexota bacterium
GGTTCCCGGGATCGTGCATGACATGTCCGCCAGCGGAGCCACGGTGTTCATCGAGCCGCGCGAGTTGGTGGACCTGAACAACCAGATCAAGGAAGGAGACCTGGCGGTGGACCGCGAGGTGCACCGCATCCTGCAGGACTTGAGCCAGCAGGTGGCGGCGCATGCGGACACGCTCAGGACTGACCTGGACGTTCTAGGGCGCCTGGATTGCCTGCGGGCCAAGGCGTTGCTGGCGCGCCTGCTCACGGCCTCCGATCCGCTGGTGAACGCGGAAGGACGCGTCCGGCTCAGGCAGGCCCGGCATCCGCTGCTGGTCCTCAGCCGTCTGCAGGGGCAGGAGCCTGTCGTTCCCAACGATCTCGAACTCTGCGATCCGGTCCGTGTGTTGATCATCTCCGGTCCCAACACCGGCGGCAAGACGGTCACGCTGAAGATCGTTGGCCTGTTCGCCCTCATGGCGCGAGCCGGGCTGCACCTGCCCTGCGCGCCCGGATCGGAAATGGCGTTCTTCCCCGACGTCTATGCCGACATCGGGGACGCGCAGGACCTCACCAAGGACCTCTCCAGCTTTTC
>VBJS01000238.1:609-3100 GCA_005880055.1 Chloroflexota bacterium
CGGTGACCTCCACCGATCCGGCGGAGGGCGCGGCCTTGGCGCACGCGCTCCTGGTGCACTTGGCCTCGCGCGGCTTCACGGTCGTCGCCACCACCCATTACAACGCCCTCAAGGCGCTCGCCCAGTCCCATCCCGGCTTCGCCAACGCCAGCGTTGAGTTCAACATCGCCACGCTGGCCCCCACCTACCGGCTGATCCTCGGGATGCCGGGCGGCAGCTCCGCAATCGATATCGCCGGCCGGCTGGGCATGGATGAAGCGATCCTCGACGAATCCGTCCGCTTGGTGGACGGCAGGGAGCGCGCGCTGGAACGGCTGATGGAGGAGCTACAGGAGACGCGCCGGAAGCTGGATGAAGACGCGCGCCGGACTGCCGAGCTCCTGGCCGAGGCAGAGACCGCGGCCCGCCTGCAGAAAGAGCTGGCCACACGGCTCGCCGCGACCGAGCAAGAGAGCCGCAAGACCGTCCGCAAGAAGATCACCGACGAAATCCTGAAAGCGCGCGCCGAGGTTCAGTCGGTGATCGAGGAGATCAAGACCGACAAGCGGTTGAGCAAGGCCCGCGAGGCGAAGGAGCGGCTGGCGGCGATCGAGCAGGCCATGCGAGCGAGCTTGGGCCGATCGGGTGACTATCGCCCGGTGTCGGAACTTCAGGCCGGGGATCGTGTCGAGGTCGTCAGCCGGGGCGCCATGGGAGTGTTACTTGAGGATCCGTCTGGCAAGAAGCGGGTCCGTATTCGCATGGGCGAGGCGGAAGTCTCGGTGGCGGTCTTGGATCTGGCCGGGCTGGCCGAGGGTGCTGGGGAAGAAGTGTCGCAGGGAATTCGCGAGAAAAAGGCGGTAGGGGCGCGGCATGCAGACCCCCTACCGACGCAAGAGACCCCGGCCGTCGTGGATGTCCGCGGTCAGACGGCGGAAGAGGCGCAGGAGGCGGCGGTGGCGTGTCTGGACCGGTCGGCGCTTGCCGGAGTCCAAACGGTCAGGATCATCCATGGGCACGGGACTGGCCGGCTCAAGCAGGCGCTCCGGGACTACCTGAAGACTTCGCCGTACGTCGCCTCGTTCCGCCCCGGCGCACGCGCCGAAGGCGGAGACGGCGTCACAGTCGTGAATTTGAAGTAGGGGCGGGCTTTATACCCGCCCTCTTTCACGCGATGCCGAAGATCTTCGCTACTTTCTTGACGTCGCGTGGCTTGACCCAAAAGATCGCGCCGTAACGACCTGCGCCGGCTGAAATAGCCTGCAGAGCGGTCACGTTGATCTTCGCCTCGGCGAGCCTGCTCATCAGCTCTGCGCCGGCTCCGGGGCGGTCGTCCCCTTCGGCCAGAAAACAGGGCTTGGGGCCCAGCACCTTGAGCTTGGCCTGCTTGGCCACGGCCTTGAAGGCCATCGGGTCGACCGGCACAAAATCGAGTTGCGCACGGCGGTTTCGAGGAAAACCAGAGAAGGCCAGCAAATTCACGCCGGAATCGCGAAGCCCACTAAGGGCGCGGGCGCCTTCTCCTGCCTTGTCCGGAGCCGCCATTTTGAAGTATGAAGCAATACGAACGGAATCTGCCATGGCTCCACCCTCCCTTCCGACCTTGCTAAGCCCGGCCCTTCGATCAAATGGCCCGGGATATGTAGAACCTCAAGTGTTCTTCAAAAGACGCCGTCATTTAACCAGATTTTTGTGAGTTCAACAACTACGCGTCAAGTCCTATCCGGACGGATAGGCTCGTCCTGCGCTTGGCAGGTAGCCGTTATCCCGAAACCACTGGATCGCATCGCGGATGGCGGTCTCAACCGGGCTCCGGGGGTAGTCCAGCTCGCGGATTGCCTTGGAGCAATCGTAGTTCTGCATGTGCGGGAGCATCTCCACGAAGAAACTGGGAACGGGGGACGGTTTCCTGAGGACCGTCTGAAAGGCCCATTCCATCACCTTGGTCCCGTATCGCGCCAACGGGAAGGGGACGGGTGCCAGCGGGGCCATCACCCCGGCCACCCGGGCGATGAGGGTATTGAGCTCCTTTTGGGTGGTGTTCCAGTTGCCCAGGATATAACGCTCGCCGGGCCGACCCCGCTCAGCCGCCCGCACCATCCCAATGGCCACGTCCCGGACGTCGATGGCATTGGCCTTGCCCGCGAGATAGAGCGGCATCAATCGCCGCGCGATCATCAGGATCTGGGTCCCGCTCGTGGGCCTGCTGTCATACGGACCGAAAAAGACAGTGGGATTCACGACCACCGCGGAGAGGCCGTTTCGCGACGCGTCCAGCACCAGGTCCTCCATGGCCGCTTTGGCCGTCAGGTAGGGATTGTTCGGAAACAGCGACTTGAAATGGCATGATTCGGTGGCCGGCCCGCCGTCGGCCGGAAATCCGATGGTGGTCAGCGTGCTGGTGAAGACCAGCCGCTCCACAGCGGCGCGTCGCCCGGCGGTCAAGAGATTTTGCGTCTCCATCAAGGCTTGGGCTGTGGCGACGTTCGCCGGGATCGTCTGCGGCGGGTAG
>VBJS01000051.1 GCA_005880055.1 Chloroflexota bacterium
GGCATTTCGCGGCGTCCCCAACCCGCGGACCTCGGATATCGCTGCTCAGGCGGGCTTCAGCACGCGGCGCCTCATCGAGCTCTTCAAGGAGCAAGTGGGGCTCACGCCCAAGCTCTACCACCGTGTCCGCCGCTTCCAGCGTGCGTTGCCGCGCATCTACGGGCACAAAGAGGTTGACTGGGCAGAAGTGGCCTCCGGTGTCGGCTACTACGATCAGGCGCACTTCATTCACGACTTCCGGCGGTTCTCCGGCCTCACGCCCGGCGAATACCTTGCCAGGCGCGGAAAGCACTTCAACCACGTGCCGCTGCCCGCCTGATACCCGGCCAGGGTGGTCAAACTCTTACAATACAACCCGCTTTCGTAATGCCAGAATCGATCCTGCTCAGGTCGAAAACAGAAGGAGGTCCGAATGATCCAGCAGACCGCGACATCCACGAAGAACATCTTCCCGTTCCTGCGCTACCGCGATGCCCCGGCCGCCATCGAATGGCTCGCCGGTGCCTTTGGCTTCGAGAAGCAGATGGTGGTTCCGGGCCCGGACGCGACCATCGCTCACGCGCAAATGCGCATTGGCTCTGGCGTCATCATGCTTGGCTCTGCCCGTGGCAACCGCCCGGCTTCGAGCAGGCCGCGCGAGATCGAAGCCGTCGAGCAGGGGATATACATTTTCGTGGAAGATGTCGATGCTCACTATCGGCGAGCGAAGGCCGCTGGCGCTGAGATCGTACGCGAGTTGGAGAACACCGATTACAGTTCGCGTGAGTACTCAGCCTGCGACTTCGAAGGCTTCTACTGGAGCTTCGGTACCTACCAGCCGAATGGGAGCGAGTGATGAACGAGTCCACCGTGCGAGTCACGCCCTATCTCTGCGCCAAGGGCGCAGCGGAGGCGATTGAATTCTACAAGCGGGCGTTCGGAGCGGAGGAGTTGTCGCGAGTCACGAACGAGGACGGGACGATCGGCCACGCCGCCATCCGCATCGGCGATGCCGCCTTGATGCTCGCAGACGAGTGGCCGGAGATGAAGGTGCTTTCGCCGGCAACGCTCGGCGGCAACTCGGTCTCGTTCGTCCTTGCTACAGATGACGTGGATGCGGCCTTCGATCGCGCGGTCCGAGCGGGTGGCAGGGTGGAGCGGGCCGTGAAGGACGAACCCTACGGCCGGGCCGGCTGGGTGATCGATCCGTTCGGCCACCGTTGGTGCATAATGTAGGCGTCGGAGGTCGCATGACTGGAGAAGCGCGCGCCCCAGCCCCGCCCGCAAGCGCCGCCGCCTCAACGTCCGAGGGAGGGCACGCAGTCGATCACGATGAGGTTCTAGACCGCCTGCGCGCGATCTGCCTGGCGTTGCCCGAAGCGACCGAGAAGCTCACCTGGGGCGATGTCGTGACCTTCCGGGTGCGCGACAAGATATTCGCGATGTTCGAACACGATCACCACGGCCGCGACGAAAACCGCACGTCGGTCCAGCTGAAAGCGCCCCCCGGTGGGCAAGAGACGCTTGCAGGCGCAGACCCACAGCGCTTCTTCCGGCCGCCCTACGTCGGGCACAAAGGCTGGGTGGGCATTCGATTAGAAGGCGACGTTCCCTGGGCCCTCGTCGCCGGCCTGGTCGAGGAGAGCTACCAGATGACGGCGCCCAAGCGGCTTACCGCCACTCTGCCAAACCGCAATCAATAATCAGTTCAAGCGAAGGAGGCCCAACAATGGCAGTCCGACCAACCCCTGAGGGTTACCACAGCGTCACCCCCTATCTCACCGTCCGCGGCGCAGGCGACCTCCTCGACTACATAAAGCAGGCGTTCGGGGCCGAGGAGACCGTCCGCATGCCCGGCCCGGACGGCCGCGTTATGCATGGCGAGGCACGCATCGGCGACTCTATGGTGATGATGGGCGACCCGGGCGAGGGGGGCGAAGAGATACCGGCGATGATTCATCTCTACGTCGACGACTGTGATGCGACGTACCGGCGGGCTCTCCAGGCAGGCGGAACATCGGTGCGTGAGCCGGCCGATCAGTTCTACGGCGACCGTAGCGGCGGTGTCAAGGACCGCTTCGGCAACACCTGGTGGATCGCCACGCATGTCGAAGACGTGTCGCCGGAGGAGATGAGCAAGCGGATGGCGGCAGCCGCGCAAGCGTGACTCGCCCGGGGTAGAAACAGGGCAGTTGTCTTCAGGCCGAAGGCGGCTGGCTAACAGCAGGTCCGGCCGCTTCCGGCCCGGCTTCGGTTCCAGTATCCAGGGCAAACGGCGGATACCGCTCGACGAGCGAGGCGTGGTAGCCGAGCAGCCGGGCGTGCCAGCGCATGATGCCAAGCTGGAAGTCGTAAAGGCCCTGAGAGTAGTTCTCATTGATGAGGATGCTGATAACGGCGATTATCCAGATAATCGCACCGATAATGCCCAGCAGCGCCACAGCCAGGGCGCTGGGGATGCTGTAGATGAGCCGCAACAATGCCGAACCGACAGTCGGCGATCCACCCGGCCGGATATCGAAAGTTATGACGCTAGCCGGATCTTCGGTGGTGAAACGGTCCGTCAGGATCGAAACGTAAGAGTATATCGCCAGGTACCAGCGCAACCAGTTGGTTACGCGAGGCGCTTGTTCGGCAATGTACCTGTCGCCGCCCCTCTGAGAGATGAGTATTGCCGCGATAACGGGGACAGCAAGGTAAACGAGACCAAACACCCAGCCGATGGCGCCTGCCAGCATCGAAAGCACCACGATCACGAGAACGCGCAGCACGACCTGCGGGCGCTCGAATTTCTCCGGCCGGGTAACGTTAAAGGTAACGGGGTAATCAGCGGCCATGGGACCCTCCTTCCCGCTGGTGTCCGCTTGCTCAGGCAATAGTACGTCGCGGACTGGATGCTGTCGAGCGCCTAAGTGGCGGCGGCGGGAAGCGCTGCTTGAACGTGAATGCCTGCGGAGTCGGGCCGTGAGCCCGGAGGTGGTCAAGCCGCTCCTCCGCCTCCTGTAGTGATGGGAGGTGCCCGGCCGGCACCCACCAGAGCACGAGATGTGCCTCCCTGGGCGCCTCGAACCACTCGCGCCGCCGCCGGTAGACCTCGGCATGCCCGCTGCGGTAGGTGAACTCAAACAGCGCTTCGATCGACTCCCAGACCGTGAAGTTAACCAGGATCAGCTCGTCGTCGCGGACGCGGACACTGGTCGAGTTCCCCTCCTCCGTCTGGTAGCGCCAAGCGAAACCGGGAGACTGATCGCCCAGACGGTTCACCCGGTCGAGATTCGCTACGAAATCAGCGATGCGCGGGTCATCCAGCGCCGCTACCAGCCGGGCGATATTGTACTGCGCGAGATGTGACTCCACATTCGCAGGCTAAGACAGCGGGCAGAGGCGAGCAAGCTGGTGCCGAACGGCTTCGCGTGATGCTAGCTTGCCTGTGACTGCGTCAAAGGGATGTAAACGGAACCGCTCGTTCGGTGATGGAAGGCAAACCACCCGAATCCCGCCTCCCCCCTAGTTCCCGGGCGGCTCTTGCGGCGAGGAGTCAAACTCGCGCGAGATCCGCGACGGTGTGGGCCCGGTCTGGCCCTGGTACTTGGAGCCGAGGCCCGGCGAACCGTATGGACGCTCGGCGGCGCTGGTGAGCGTGAAGAAGCTGATCTGGGCAATGCGCATCCCGAAGTAGAGGCCGATGGGCATCGCCGACTGGTTCGATAGCTCCAAGGTGAGCCGGCCCCGCCAGCCGGGGTCGATGTACCCGGCGGTTGCATGGACGAGGAGCCCGAGACGGCCGAGCGAGGATTTCCCGTCGACTCTCGCCACGATGTCGTCGGGGAGGCCGATCGTCTCGAGGGTGGAACCGAGGCAGAACGCTGCGGGCTGGACGATGAACGGCTCTGCATCCTCCACGGTCACTAGCTCTGTGATGTCATCCACGGGCTCTCGGACGTCGACGAAGGGGCGAGCAGTGGACCTGAACACCCGGAACGAACGATCCAGGCGCAAGTCAACAGAGGCCGGTTGGACGGCTTCGGGATCAAACGGATCAATGCCCAGGCGACCGGCGGCCAAGAGCTCCCGAATCGTTCGGTCAGAGAGGACGGCCATGGCACAAGGTTGGGGTTTGGGGCGGCGGCCGGTCAAGGCCAGACAGGCAAAGCTGATCAGAGTCGTGGGTCAGGCATTTAGCCTGACCCACACTGAGGACTCGGAACAAGGGCCCCGCCCGGCGAGCGCCGCGGTTTACTCGATGGCGTATGTGACGCTGATGTTCGTGAAGACCTGCACATCAGTCGAGCCGCCACGGTTGTACGGGACGCCGCCCAGGGGGATCGGACCGCCGTAGTTGCTCCCGCAAGGCGAGCCGCCATAGGGCGAGTAGGCGTAGTGCGAAGCTCCGATGACGCCGCCCATCTTCACCCCCAGCGTTTCCGCGAAGGCCGCGCCACGGCTACGGGCGTCTTCCACGGCGGCCGCCATCGCCGCTTTCTCGAGGGCGGAGCAATCGCCGGCCGTGTAGGAGATGTTCGTTCCGCCCAGGGTGGCGCCGGTCAATCCGGCGGCAGCATTAGTGCCCGCCTGGACGACCGCGTCGACGGATCCCAGGTTGCGGACGGTAGCGCGCAGCGTGGCGCTGCTGGAATACACATCTGCATAAGCGTTGAGGAACTGGATGTCGGCACGCGCGACCCCGGCGCCAACGAGGGCATCGATGATCGGCTGAAGCGTTGCCTCGGTAATTGGCTCGACCGTCTGCTGCTGCGTAGCGTCCGGTGGCACAGGCGCCGGTTCGCCCACAGCAATGCCGGGTGTGGACCCAGAACCTGCGCTGGAAGAACTCGAGGAGCCGGGGACCGGCGCCGGTTGGGGCTCAATGCCCGGCTTGTTCGCCGTGTTGAAGTAGAACTCCACAACAGCGCTATCGGCGGCAGCCGTTGCCGATCCGTAACCCTGCACCGTGATCCCCGTGGCGTTTTGCTGCAGGGCGGGCGCCTGGTTCACCGCAAACGCTTGCTTCGCATCAGCGGCCCCGCTCAGGCCGGATTGCGCTCGCGTCGCCGCCGCGGCGGGCGCCGATTCACCGGTCTGGCTGTCTGAAGCGGCCTTGTTGCTTGACCCGTTGCGGGCGGGATCGAACCCCGCGCTGACAGCCGCTACGGCCAGCCCCTTGTCCGTCCGGATGGACGCCGCGCCTGTCTTGTCGTTATCGCCACCGCCACACGCCACCAGCCCGAGAACCGCCAGAGCCACCGCCGTTGCCCCTAGTATTCGCAGTCTCACTTTCCTTACCTCCGTTCAGTGTTGCTGATTAGACGGATTTTCGCACCAAAAGGTTCCGGTTCTATTGCCCCAGCCGCCGTGCAGCGGTCAGGACGAGCGTGCCGCCGATGGCGATACCCAGGACCGCGGCGAGCAGCGCCTCAATGATCCGAACGGCCGAGCTACCGCTGCTTGGGGAGGCAGAGGCTGGCGGAGCCGCTTGCTGTCCCTGATCTGAGTCGAGGTTCTGAAGGGCTGGTGAGGGAGAGGCCGCTGCTCGGGCGCCCGCTAAAGGTGTGGCGGGCGGCGGGGGCGCGACGGAGGGCTGCCCGAAGGCAGCTGAAGGCGCGGCGCCGCCGGCGGCTCCGGCGGGCACTGTTGGAGTCGCCGGGGCCGGTACGGCCGCGTTCTGATCGGTGGTTGTGGAGAGAGGAGCGCCGGTCGCGAGAGGCGGCTGCGGCGCAGAAGTGCCCGCCGAGCCGCCGACGGTCGCCGCCGCGCCGCCGTTAGTCGCGTTTTCGCGCGCAGCTTTGTCAGTCGCTTGCGAGAGCATCTCCGCATTGCCTGCCGGCCGGGAGGCCTCATTAGTCGTGCCGCTCTCAAAGACGTCTGAGCGATCGGCGAACACCACAATTGTGAGGGCAACCGCCGCAACGGCCCCGGCCAGCCGCACAGCGTTGTTGAGTGCCGGAGACGCCGCAATGGGCCGAGGACGGGCGACCGTCGCCACCTGCTGCGGCGTCAGCCGGAACGATCGCGGTGCCTGGACGGGCGGGAGGGAGCGCAGGATTGTCCTGACGGAGTGCAGCTGCGCCAGCTCAGTACGACAGCGTTTGCAGGAGGCAAGGTGAGTTTCGAGAGCCGCTTTCTCGCGGCCGTTCACTTGGCCGTCTATATAGCCCGAAAGGCGTTCGCGGAACCGGCGGTGCCGGTCAAAGAGTAGCATCGTTCTGTCCTTCACTGGCTTGACGGAAGCGGGTGGGCAAAAGTTCCCCGCCTGCTCGCAGCAATACGCGCAGGTTGGCGCGGCCGCGACTGATGCGAGACTTGACGGTGCCGAGCGAGGCAGCGGTTGCTTCGGCAATCTCGGCGTAATCGAGCCCCTGCACGTCGCATAGGATGACGGCCAGGCGCTGATCCGATGGCAGGCGGGATAGGGCATCCTGGATAAACGCGCCCAGTTCCGCCGCCTCGGCGCGCTCGTCGAGAGCGGGCGCCGGGTCGGCAACGTCTATCGGGCGCGTGTCATCGTCGCGCGGCTCGTCGAGGGACCGCGTCCGGCGAGACCGGCGGCGCCGGATCTCGTCATAACAGGCGTTGGCGGCGATGCGGAAGAGCCAAGCGCGAAAGCTGCCGCCCCGGAATGAGTTGATGGACCGGAAAGCGGAGATAAACGCTTCCTGGGCCGCATCCTCGGCGGCGGGCGGCGAGGCGAGCATCCGCAGGCAGAGGCTGTAGACCGGACTCTGGAAGCGCTCCACGAGCGAATTGAAGGCGTCGAGGTCTCCCTTTCGCGTGCGGGCCAGTAGATCAGGCTCGTCATCGTACGTGTTCAACGTAGGGACATTGTAGCCGGACGTATCTAGGCAATCGCCGGTCTGCACGGAGAAACCAGAGGCGGGGTATTACGTCTAGTAAAGAGACAGCCGCCCGCAGACGACGGACCGCTCAGGTAGCGGCTGTATAATGAAAATCGAAAGCATGAGAGAACTGGAGAACGACGAGGAAGCCGCCTCGGGGCAACGGGCGGGCTTTTCGAGAGATCACTCGCCCGAACGCGAGTACGAACCGCTATTCTCGCACTGGGACGATTCGTCCGCGACACATCGTCCGCCTGAGGACGACCTCGATCCCTGGTCACCACAGCTAAGCGCGCACGGTCACTCGCCGCGCGACGCCCACGCCGACGACTTGACGGGGTGGGAACCCGCAGACGCCCGTGGTCAGTTCTACCCAGAAACGCGTACGCCGGCAGAAACACCGCCCTGGTATCGCCCCGATTACGGCCGCAGCTACGAGCAGGCGGTCACAGAAGCCCAGCGCATCCTGCGCGAGGGAACCATCACAATCCCGCGCAAGGAGCGCAGGTGGGTTGTTACGGTACGCGAAGTGGTGGAGACCGTGCTGCTGGCGTTGCTGATCTTCCTCGCGGTCCGGGCGTCCTTCCAGAACTTCCGGGTGGAAGGCGCGAGCATGTATCCGAGCCTGGAGGACGGCGAGTATCTGATCGTCAACAAGCTCTCTTACGCTGAGCTGGACACCAGCATCTTCAACTTCCTGCCCTTCTATGATTCCGGCGGCGATTCGGTGAAACACCTCTGGGGTTCGCCCGCGCGCGGCGATGTGATCGTTTTCCGGGCGCCGACAAGCCCCAACCGTGACTTCATCAAGCGAATCATCGGCACGCCGGGCGACAAGGTGGAGATTGCGGGCGACGGCAAAGTATCGGTCAACGGCACGGCCCTCACTGAACCCTATATCGCGGGGACGACCAGCTGCAACGGGCCGCAGTGCACCTGGGACATCCCGGCGGCGGGCAGTCAGGCGGCGCGGGATAAGTGCAGCTCCAGCGCCTGTTACTTCGTGATGGGAGACAACCGGCAGAATAGCAGCGATTCGCGCCAGGGCTGGCTAGTGCCCGAAGAGAACATCGTCGGTAAGGCCCTGATCACGTACTGGCATAAGGGGGGGCCGGAACTGGACCTTGCCCCCAATCATTCGGTAGCGGCCGACGAGCCGGGGCGGTAGTCGAACTGCGGCCGCCAGGCCCCGAATCAGGCTCCGGCCAGGCTGTCACCAGCCCATGACGAGCAGCCATGAGGCCGAGGCGCTCCTTCGCCAGGCCGGGGCGCTTCTTGAGGGCCATTTCGAGCTTGCTTCCGGTAAGCACTCGCCTCTCTACATCGAGAAGTTCCGGCTGCTCGAACGGCCGCCGCAAACCGAGGCACTCTGCCGGAGCATCGCCGATTGGGCTTCCCATGTCTCGCCGCAACTGGTCGCCGGGCCCACGACTGGCGGCATTATCATCAGCTACGAGGTGGCACGCCTGCTGGGACTACGCGGCATCTTCGCGGAGCGCAAAGAGGACGGCCCAGGGCGGTCCTTTGGCCGCGGCTTCGCGATTGCGCCCGGCGAGCGGGTGCTTGTAGTGGATGACGTCCTCACCACGGGCGGCAGCGTCCGGGAGGTCATCGAAGCGGTACGCGGCGTTAAGGGTGAGGTAGCCGGGGTGGCCGTTCTTGTCGATCGCAGCGATGGGAGCGTAGAGTTCGGCGTACCGTTCTTCGCCTGCCTGGCGCTGGACCTGCCGGCGTACGAGCCCAGCGTCTGTCCGTTATGCAAGGCGGGCGTACCGTTGAAGATAACCTGAGCGGGTATTGCGCTCGATGATCTCGGAGCCTGAACTGGCGTTCGTACTGGAGCAGCGCGTCGCTCACCTGGCGACCGCTGACGCGGCCGGGCGGCCACATGTGGTTCCGGTCTGCTTCGCCATCACGGAAGGCTGCTTCTGGATCCCGATCGATGAGAAGCCCAAGAGGACGCTGCGCCTGCGCCGCCTGCAAAACATTGAGGAGAACTCAGCCGTAGGGCTGATCTTCGATCACTATGACGATGATGACTGGTCGCGGCTCGGCTGGCTGATGGTAAGCGGGCAGGCGGCGATTATCGAGGCGGGCGACGAGCACCGGCGCGCCATTGCCGGGCTGCGCGAGCGCTACCGGCAGTACCGGGAGATGGCGCTCGAGGAGCGGCCTGTGATCAAGGTGACGCCTGAGCGCGTCACCAGCTGGGGTACACTAAGCGCCTAGAGCCCGTGAGCCTCGGCCCTGGGGCAGCGCGTCTCCGGCTTGAAGCCAGACGTCTTATGCGACGCGTCGCAGAACGGCTTCGTCTCGGAATGGCCACAGCGGCAGAGTACGTACCAATCGCCGGGCGGCACCTCGAACTGATTCCCGTCATCGTCGTACAGGGGAACGCCGCCGAACACCCGGTAAGGGCCGTTGGGCCGCACGGTGATGTGCATCTCGGGCGGGTCCG
>VBJS01000239.1 GCA_005880055.1 Chloroflexota bacterium
TTGTCCTGGCAGACGGCTGGGCCAGAGGTAACCTCGGCTTTCGCCCGCGCCGCAACCGCTACACGGACAGACTGGCGCTCCTCGCCCAACTTGAGATCAGGCTTGTGGACGGCAGCGAAGTGCGAGTGGCAAGCGACGGCGCGTGGCGGTCGGCGACGGGGCCACTATTGGCGTCTGACCTGTACAACGGAGAGATCTATGATGCCAGGTTCGAGTTCTTGGGCTGGTCTGCTCCCGGCTTTGATGACCATGACTGGGCGGGCGTGCGACGGCTTGACTGGCCAGCTGCGCTCGTTGCGCCGGTCGGCCCGCCGGTGCGGCGTATCGAGACCGTGGATCCCGTCACGATCGGCACGTCGCCCTCCGGGAAGGCGATCTTGGACTTCGGCCAGAACCTCGTCGGGCGGCTCCGGATCAGGGCGGAGGGGGGGAGCGGGAGGCAAATTACGCTGCGCCACGCCGAGGTGCTCGAGGATGGAGAGTTGTTCACGCAGGCCTTGCGGTTCGCGGACGCGACCGACCGCTACACGCTGAAGGGTGCCGGCAAGGAAGAGTGGGAGCCCGAGTTCACGTTCCATGGGTTCCGCTACGCCGAAGTAGACGGGTGGCCGGGCGAGATCAAGCCCAGCGACATCCAGGCCGTCGTCTGCCACTCGGACATGGAGCGCACAGGTTGGTTCAAGTGCTCAAACGAAGAGGTAAACCGGCTCCACGAGAACATCGTCTGGTCGCTGCGCGGTAACTTCCTCGACATTCCAACAGATTGCCCGCAGCGGTCGGAACGCCTCGGCTGGACGGGCGACATCCAGGTCTTCGCCCCGACGGCTTGCCTTCTCTACGATGTGTGCGGCGTCCTTAGATCCTGGCTCGCCGACCTCGCCGCCGATCAGCTGCCGGACGGAGGAGTGCCGGCCGTCATCCCCGACATCGTCTCCGACGATTTGCCTGCGATATCGTCGGCCGCCGGATGGGCAGACGCCGCTGTCCTCGTGCCGTGGACGCTGTACCGGCACTACGGCGACCCCGGCATACTCGACGCGCAGTATGGGAGCATGCGTGCATGGGTGGAGCACGTGCGCCGTCTGGCCGGCGAGAAGCTGGTCTGGGATAGCGGCTTCCAATTCGGCGACTGGCTTGACCCCACGGCGCCGCCGGACAAGCCGTATCAGGCCCGGGCCGACCGCCATCTCGTCGCTACTGCGTATTTCGCCCGCTCGACCGAAACTCTCTGTCTTGCCGCCGGCGTCCTCGGGAATACCAGCGATGCGCGCGAATACGCCGGCCTGGCCGCGGGTATCAAGCAGGCGTTCCGTGCGAGGTATACACCCGACGGGCTGCGGTCTTCGGGATCGCAGACCGAGATCGTCCTCGCCCTGGAGTTCGGTCTGCTCACCCCGGACCAGGAGCCTTCGGCTGTTGACCGGCTGGTAGAGCTGATCCAGCAGGAGGACTACTGCCTGGGTACGGGGTTCCTGGGGACGCCGGGGATCTGCCAGGTATTGTCGGATCACGGACGCGAAGATGTCGCCTATGCGCTCCTCCTTCAGAAAGAGTGCCCGTCGTGGCTCTATCCCGTCACGCGTGGCGCGACGACGATCTGGGAGCGCTGGGACGCCATCAAACCCGACGGCACCATCAACCCGGGCGAGATGCTTTCGTTCAACCACTACGCTTACGGCGCGGTCGGAGCCTGGCTCTACGGCACCGTAATAGGACTTCAGATCATAGAGCCCGGGTGGCGCCGCTTTCGCGTGGCCCCGCGGCCGGGCGGGGGACTCGGCTGGGTGGAAGCCC
The DNA here is from genome assembly GCA_005880055.1 of Chloroflexota bacterium. Classification (GTDB taxonomy): domain Bacteria; phylum Chloroflexota; class Dehalococcoidia; order SM23-28-2; family RBG-16-64-32; genus VJS01. The sequence continues at coordinate 1,795 of VBJS01000239.1, forward strand.
ACCTTGAGAGCCCCCACGGACCCATCGATGCCCGGTGGGAGCAGCGCGGCGATCGCCTCGAGATCGAGGTAGGCATTCCTCCCGGAGCCACCGCCGATGTCGTACTCCCGACTGGCGAAGCCCGAACGCTCACGAGCGGCCGCCACGCGCTTTCCTCGCGAAGCCCAAAATCCTGACACTGTGGCAGTATCGTTCTAGTCCGAGACCCCTGTCCGG
>VBJS01000242.1 GCA_005880055.1 Chloroflexota bacterium
TCGTCCGCAGTGGGGCGGCGGGAAGATGAACGCCACCGCCATCCTCCTCGAGCCGCTCGGAGCGGAAGACTCGGCCGAGCTGGTGACCAACCTCGTCGGCGATGAGGCGCTGGCCCAGGCCGTCCAGGGTCGGATCGGCGAGACGGCGGAGGGCAATCCGCTGTTCGTCGAGGAGCTGGTGGCGATGCTCGTGGATGAGGGCGTGCTGCGCCGCGTGAATGGCGGCTGGGAATCGGTCGCCGACTTGAGCCAGGTTCGCGTGCCGCCGACGGTTTCCGCCCTGGTCGCCGCCCGGTTGGACCGGTTGGAGCCTTCGGAGCGCGACCTCATCGGTCGAGCCTCGGTGGTTGGCAAGGTCTTTCAGCGCGCGGCGGTCACCGAGCTCTCACCCCCGGATCGCCGTGACCAGCTGGGTACCCGGCTCATGACGCTGGTGCGCAAGGAGCTGGTGCGCCCAGACCGATCCGGCACGACCGGTGACGAGGCCTTCCGATTCCGCCACATCCTGGTTCGCGACGCCGCCTATGGCTCCCTCCCGAAGGAGCAGCGGGCCGATCTGCATGCCCGCTTCGCTGCCTGGCTCGAGGACATTGCGGGCGAGCGGCTCCTCGAGTACGAAGAGGTCATCGGCTACCACCTCGAGCAGGCGCATCGGTACCGCAGCGAGCTCGGATTGACCGATGAGCTGACGCGCACCCTGGCGACCAAGGCCGCCGAGCATCTGCGCGCGGCAGGACTGCGAGCGCTGGGCCGAGTCGACGCACCGGCGGCGGAGAATCTGCTGTCGCGTGCGATCGCTCTGCTCGACGATGACCGCGAGCGCGGGGAGCTGTTGTTGCACCTCGCGGACATATCCGTCGACGCCGGCGATTTTGCGCGCGGCACGAGCCGCTACCAGGAGGTCAGGGAGGCCGCGGCCCGCTCAGGTGATGAACTCCTGGGGCTGCGCGCAGATCTCGAAGACGCCGCCTGGCGTTTTCTCATTGACCCCGAGGCAAACCAGGCGGCTCTGCTTACCCTTGCCGATCGCGTCTTTGCCCTGGCGGAAGCGCAAGGCAATACAACTGGCCGCGTGAGGGCTGAGATGGCGCGCGCGGAGGTTCATCTGAACGATTGCCGTTGGATGGATGACCTGGCTGCTAGCGAACGGGCGCAGGCTTTGCTGGGGCCGGCGGATGATCCGAGACTTTGGGTCGGTGTCCGCGCGATGATCGGCAACGCGTTGCGCCATGGACCGGTGCCGGCAGTCGAAGCGATTGCTCGCATCGAAGCCCTTTCTCAAGAAGGCGGGGATTCGCTACTCTTGGTATTCACGTCTGCGCTGTTGGCGATGCTTGGGCAGTTCGAGGAAGCGCGCACTCGATTCAGCGCCGCCAGGAGGTATCTTGAGGAGCGCGGTCTCGTGAGGCTGGTCGGGACTATTGCGCTGCATAGTGGCTCTCTGGAGAGACTCGCCGGGGACCTCGACGCCTCGGACGCGGCGTTCGCGGACGGTATTGCCATCCTTCAGTCACTCGGCGAGACCGGCGTGCTCTCTACCTTGTCGGCGATGCGAGCCGGCGTGCTGCACCAGCTGGGCAGAGCGGAAGAGGCGGAAGCCGCGATTCGTCTCGCTAAAGAGAGCGGCGCCTCCGACGACATCGCCACCCAGGTCGACTGGCGCAGTGCGGCCGCTAAGCTCGCAGCTGACGACGGCCGCCCCGACGACGCACAACGTTTCGTCGGCGAGGCGATAGCACTGGTCGAGCCCACGGACTTCCTCGAACTTCGGGGTCGCGTGTTCGAAGCCCAGGCGTTAGTCGAAGCGAGAGCTGCCCGTCGCGATGGATGGAGCGCCGCCCTGGCCCGAGCGATTGCCGAATACGAAGCGAAGGGCGACGTGGTGACTCCCCCGAGACTCCGCGAACAGCTCTCCGCTGGCCCGCCGCCACCCGCGCCTGCCGGGGCCTCGGAGGCTCGGCGGTCGGATGTAACGCCCGGATGACCGAAACGATGGCGAAATGCCCCAACTGCGGCGAGGAGAACGCCGAGCGCGCGAAGTTCTGCTGGAACTGCGGCCAGGCTTTGACGCCGACGGCGGCGCCCACTGGCGAAGTCCGGAAGACCGTCACCGTCCTCTTCGCGGACATCGTCAGTTCCACGAGCCGCGGCGAGCAGACTGACCCTGAATCCACCCGCCGAATGCTCGCCAGCTACATCGCCTTGGTCGGCGGGATGAGATGGAGGCGGCATTGGATCTCGCTCGCGAGACTGGAGCACCCGATGACATTGCCACCCAAGCCGCATGGCGCGGCGTCGCGGCCATGGCGGCCTCAGACGACGGGCGGATGGAGGAAGCGGAGCGTCTGGTCGCCGAGGCGGTGGAGATGGTGGAGCCGACTGATTTCCTTGAGCTCCGAGCCGGCGCTTTCGAGGCTCTCGCGCACGTGGAGGCTCGGGCAGGACGCACCAACGGCTGGAAGACGGCGCTGGAGCGGGCGCAGGCCGAGCGCGAGGGCAAGGGAAACCTGGTGATGGCCGCCCGCATCCGCGATCAGTTGGCCGCCGGCCCGCCACAGCCCGTCGCGAGGGGCTAGGAGGTGAGGCCC
>VBJS01000005.1 GCA_005880055.1 Chloroflexota bacterium
GTCCCCAGCGGTCGGCGATGGCGGCTGCCGGGATCTGGAGGAGGATGATGCTGGTCCAGAAGGGGACATCGATGAGGGTGACCTGGCTGAGCGTGAGGCCGCGGGTCTCGGTGAGGTAGAGGATCCAGATGGGGTACCAGAGCTGGAAGTTGAGGAAGAAGTGGAAGGCGTAGTACTTCCGGATATTCGCCTGGAGCGGCGAACTCGACAGCAAGAAGAACCCCCTCGGCTGCGGGAGATGCGCTGGGGACTAGCTTAGCAGACGGGCGCGGCAGGCGAGCTTCGCGTGCCCCGCGTTCATCGTCCGGCCGGATGTGTTACACTGAAATCCGGTACTAGTTTCGATCGTTCGCTCGGCCTCCGCGCGCTGCGGAGTTCCGCTCAGAGTGGCCGGACCTTTGCCAATATCCTAGGAAAGGAGGCCATAATGAGCTTTGAGGACAGAACCCTAACCTGTCAGGACTGCGGCCAGCCGTTCACGTTTACCGCGGACGACCAGCAGTACCACCGGGAAAAGGGATACACGAACGAGCCGAAGCGCTGTCCGTCCTGCCGCCAGAACCGCCGCTCCAGTAATTACGGTGGTGGTGGTGGATACGGCAGCAGCGGCGGTGGCTACGGCGGGCGCCGCGAAATGCACGACGCCGTCTGCGCTCAGTGCGGCAAGGACACGCAAGTGCCGTTCCGCCCGAGCGGCGACCGGCCGGTGTACTGCAGCGACTGTTTCAGCAAGCAGCCGTCTTCGCCCCGCCGCTACTAAACCGGCGTGACGCAAGCTAAAACAGGGGCCCGATCGGGCCCCTGTTCGCTTTTCTGTTAAGGCAAGTCAACTAACTATCCGCCGCGCCGTTGCTTCTGCTTCGCCGCCGGCCGTGCCCTAGGGCCCGCCGGTGCACCCAAGGCCGATGCTGGACAATCCCACAGAGCGGGCGTACAGTGTGGGCGCTCGGCGAGACGCCATCCCGCCGTTCGAAATGGCTCGACGAGACCGTCCGTGTAGGCGGACAGGAGGTGTTAGATGGGAATCCTGGACAAGCTGTTCGGCCGCAAAAGTGAGGCGGCAGCTCCGGCTGACAAGAAACCTGAGGTCGAGTGTCCGCACGCTGCTATCACTCCTCGCTGGAACAACGCCGCCGACATGGGAAAGGCGGACCTGATATCGGAATACATGTGCGAGTCGTGTCACTCATCGTTCAACCGCGAGGATGGTGAGAAGATGCTGGCGCTGGCGGCGGACCGAATGCGGGTATCAGAAGACGAGCGGCAGGAGGGGATGAGGAAGACGGAGCGATAACCCGAACACGCTGAGGGCGGGCATCTCGGCGGCCGCGTGCTCCGCTCATCCTGAGGTATCGAAGGAATGAGCGGGCGGGGTGTTCTCTCGGGCCGAATATGGCGGAGCGACTAACCGCCGTGCCGGTCAGCTAAGCGGGGTCAAGAAGCTCCCAGGGCAGGTGTGCGTGCACACGGGGGTGCGTGTGCTCGTTCAGGCGCGCATCAGCCTTGATGTCGTTCAAGTGTATGTGGTGGTGCTCGTGCGCCGCGAACCTGATCGACGTGCGCCGCAGGTGGCAGTGGTCGTGCGTATGCGCGCCCGCCACGCCTTCGTTCACTTCATGAGCCAGAGCGGTCGGCACGGCTACTTTCCGTCGTTCGCGAGCGACATCTCAGTCGTGCCGCTCACCGCCGCCGGCGAGGTGGCGTAGCCCAGGGCGCCCTGCATCCCTGAATCGGCGCGGCGATCGGCGTTGGCCAGCCGCGCCCGTATGATGGTTCTTCCCAGCGACTGAAGCCCGAATGCATCGGTTGCGTTGCGCTTGACGACTTCATCGAGCAGCTGCTCGGTCGTCCATCCGCTCAAGTTATGCGACATAGAGTTCATAGATCCTACCTCCTACGGTTGACGGGGTAACCCCTCGGCGCGAGGCCGAACTAAGCGCGAACAGCGACGAGCGGCGCGGAACGCCGGAAATTCTCGCGTTTCCGATGGCAGCTGGAGCAGCGCGTCGGGTCGTCGAATCCCAGCTCATCGCACAGGCGCTGGTGCTCGGGGCTGAACGGGAAGGACTGCTCACAATCACAACAGCTCACAGTCCTGACTGGATACTTCAAGGGTGACCTTCCTCTCTTCCTGAAGGCGTCCGGTTCGGTCACCACGAGCCCGAGGTTGCTAGGCTAAAGCCTGCAGGGCCTAAACGATCGCCGCTGTCCTCACTGTAACACACCCGGTCCGCGAATCGCTGTGCGCACCCGCCCCGGAGTGTGAAGGACGACTGCGCCCGGCGGGATATATCGTCGCTGCCCAGTAAGAACCGGGGTATCCTAAATTCGATGAACCGGTGCGCTGTGGATGGATGTGACGGTGCGGCCTGGACGGTCTGGCGAGGGCACGACCTCTGCAAGGCATGCTCTGAAGCCGCCTGGGTGTGGGCCACATCCGATAAATCCGACGCACAAGCGGACGCCGTCCTGGCCACGATAGCTGAGAATCTCAGGAAATACGGCACCAGGACGGGCCCAGACGAACGCAACCGCTGACTAAGCGGCGATAAGGCGCAGTACCACCGGGAACGGCCTTGCAGGTACGAGCCGAAACGCTGTCCGCCCCGCTGCCAGAGCTCCGCTCCAGCAACTACAGTCGTCGATAAGCAGCTACGTACAGCGGCGCGCTGGGCTGCTGAACTCAAAACGCGCAGAGCAGGCGGCTATTCGTAACAGCTCCTCGTATCCCCCGTCTCCCAATTGACATGCCATGCCAACGAGACCCATACGAAATCCTAGGTCTACCACCTAACGCAAGCCAGCGGGAGGTGAGGCGCCGCTTCATCTCGCTGGCAGAAAAACACCGACGCGAAATGCTCTCCGATCCCGCCGCTTACGGGACGTTCGCCGAGACGAACGCCGCCTACCACCTGCTGGCTGACTCGGCCGCCCGAGCGCGGTACAACGAGGATCACGGGCTGCTCCCTTTTATAGAGTCGCAAGCGGGCGGGCGACCGGACATTCTGGAGCAAGTCGGCGACATGTTACCGGACGGTTGGCCGTGGTTAGTTGCCGGGTTTGCTTTCCCCGTCATCTACTTCGTGTCGTTCTGGGTCTTCCCGGGCGCGCCATACTATGGAGTACCGTTTTTCCATAGCTGGGAAGGGTTAATCGTGTTGGTTGTCATTGCCAATGCCGTGACGTTCCTCATGGCGGCGCTTTTCTCGGACCGCTGACACCGGGGCTTAATGCGCCTACCCTGCGCCGGAAGCGCGGCCGCTCGCATACCCCATGTACCAGCGGCCGGGCTGCGACCAGAAGACCGCGCCGATCTCGCGAGCCTCTACGATGAAGCGGCGGCAGATGTTGCAGATGGGCACGCTTTCGTGGCGCCAGGCGCCGGCCTCATCAGGCGGGCCGTCGCAGACCGTCAGGGCGTAGCGCACGGCCGGGACGCGCGCGCAGAAGTGGCAGCGCTCGCTCATCGGCTCGGCAGGCCCTATAGGTCTAGCGAGAAGAAGAGGATGCCGGGGGCGAGGCCGCCGAAAGTGCCGACCTCCGCGATGTTGGCGAAGCCGCCCATCACGATGAGAAAAGCCGCGAAGCCGGCGAGGTTCGCGACCATCGCCTCGCGCATCTCGGCCTCCGAGGCCGACTGGATCGCGGCCGTCGTTAGCAGCAGCGTGGCCCCGAAAGCGATCAGGCCGATGGGCAGCGCGAGGCCGCCGATCAGGACAAGCACGCTGAAGCCGACCGGAGCGAAGGCGAAGCCCATCGTCCGCACCAGCGCCAGCGCGTCCACCTTGATCTGGTATCCCCAGTCCAGGATCCAGCGCACGATGTAGACCCAGAGGAACCAGACGGCCGTCTGAACGAACATCCCGATCAGGAACGACTTCACCAGTACCTCGCTGCGGTCCAGTTCGCTCAGCTCGCGGTTGAAGACGGCCCAGAGCCAGGATCCCATGCCGGCAAGAAAGCTGGCGCCAAACACGATGACGATCGCGCTGATCGTGGCGGTACGGTCCGCCCGGATTTCGTCGAAGACGGTGAAGTCGAAGCGGGCGAGCCGCCCCAGCCAGCCGGCCGCCGTCTGCAAAACACTCGGCCGGGGCTGCGGCCGGGACTGAGTAGGTCTTCTGATCTTAATTAACCCCTGCTAAAGCGGTTTCAAACTGGCAAACATTCTAACAGAGAAGCGGAAGCCTCAGGCAAGGCCTCGTTTCGAGACTCGCCGGCTCTGCGCACGCCAATCAGTCATGTCATGCTGAGCGCCGGTTAGCGTGTTCGGCGAATAAACGCCAGCCGCGAAGGCATCTGGTGGCGTAGGGGTGGGCGAGGAGCTCGAAACGGGTTCGCGGCAGTTGCAGACTGAATAGCATTCTCGCTTCAGAAAAGACATCCAGGCGAGGCGAACACGCCCCAAAACAACCTTCCGTGGCATGGCTCGGACACCTTACAGCGGCCGGTGCGCCGGCACGCCCAGCCGGCGTGGGTACTGCGGCGGAGTAGCGGTCACCTTTCGGACGAGCACGAGCGTTGGCCGCGCGCCCGGCCCCGTCGCGTCCAGCTCCTGCACCAGCGCAACTTCGCCGCCGCATATCCGCAGCGCTTCAACCGCTTCGCGCACTTCTCGCGCCGCGCCGCTTCCCTTCGGCGCCGCGAGGTGGCCGCCCACCCGCACGAACGGCAGCGCCAGCTCCACCAGGATACGGAGCGGCGCCACGGCCCGCGCCAGCGCGAGCGCGTAAGCCTCGCGGCATTGCGAGTCGTGCGCTATATCCTCGGCGCGCCCGTGCACCACCTGCACGCGGTTTAGCCCCAGCGCGGCGACGACCTCTTCCAGGAAGCGCGCCTTCTTCCCGGTCGCCTCTAGCAGCGTCAACGCAATCTCCGGCCGTGCGATCTTGATCGGCAGCCCCGGGAAGCCCGCCCCGCTGCCTATATCGATCGCCGGTGAGGCGAAGGCGCTTGCCTGCTCGAGCGCTCGAAGCAGCGCCAGAGATTCCCCGAAATGCCGGCGTTGAATCGACTCTCGGTCACGCAGCGCCGTCAGGTTAAAGCGTCGCCCCTCGGACAGCAGCATCTCCGTGTATCGCTCGAAGGCCGCTGCCCGCTCGGGAGTGGTTTCCATGCTTCGCCCAAAGCCAACGACATCTTAACCCGACCCCAACTGCCATAACGGGTCACGAGGTAACGCGGTTCCGAAACTCCCCGTCTCTCCCTTTGAGGCAAACGAGAGCCGGGGCGTGCAGAGGCCGGGCAGAAGCCCGTCTCGCAGCACCCACAGGACTCGGTCGGAAATACCCATCGAGGCAAATCGGGAGGACGAATGAGATTCGGGACCGGGCGGACGGGCAAGGGGAGCAGATGGCTCCTGCTCGCGTCGCTCGTCACCTTCATCGCGTTCCTGGGCCTCGCGGCCGTCCCCCGGCCCGCGGCAGCGTTAGATGGCGAGGAGAATGCCTTCCTTGGTCTCATTAACCAGTATCGCGCCGCCAACGGACTGGGTGAGCTGAGCCTGAACGGCAACAACTATTTCAGTCACACGGACTCCCTGGGCCGGGACCCTTTCACCCGTATGGCCGCCTTCGGCTACACCTATAACACCTGGAAGGGCGAGAACCTGGCTGCCGGCGTCGATTCCGCTCAAGCCGCATTCAACCTCTGGAAAGACTCGCCTGGGCACAACGCGAACATGCTCAACGGCAACTTTCACGTGATAGGCATCGGCCGTGTATACACCCCCGGGTCTGGCTACGGGTGGTACTGGACAACAGACTTCGGTGGCCAGGGCGATGCCGCGCCCCCGCCTGCACCGCCGCCACCTCCTCCGCCGCCGCCCGATCCGACGCCGGCTCCCGCGCCGCCGCCTCCACCCGCGCCGCCGGCACCCCCTGCGCCGACGCCGGAACCTGCTCCACCACAACCGCCGGAGCCGACACCCGTTCCCACGCCGGTCCCGACGCCTTCACCGAGCCCAACGCCACCTCCCGCACCGAAGTGGACGGTCATCCAGCTGTTTGTCAAGCCGTGGTGGGATAGAGTGACGCCGCTCGGCCACGGGCAGACTTTGGAAAGCGTTTCCTACATGGCATCGCGCTACCTGGAGCACAAGCGGGAAAGCCTTCTACACGGAACCCGCTCTGTGCACGAGCTCTCAGTGGTAACGGGTCGCCAGCAGGTATTCTGGCCGTTCTTCCCTTAGAGACCGCGCCTATCGACCGAGTGATGCGTCCGCAAGGCCCTGGACGCGGTCGCCGCGGACGATTATGCGGTGGCTGTAGTTACCGCCCAGGGGCCCGGAGCCGCGGATCCAGGTGCCTCCGCAGGTAATGATCGTTACGACGTCGCGGTCTGTCGGATCCATCACCTGGAGGACCTTGGGGTCGTCGTACTGGGTAGCCACGTTGCCCACAACACGGTACGTCAGCTTCGCGCCGTTATCAAGGGTGATCTCCATGGTCTCCCCCACCTTCATCTCGCGGAGACGGTAGAAGACGCCGGCTATGGGGTTCCCGGCGGCGGTCTGCCAGTCCACGTGTCCGGAAAAGACGGCGTTGTTGGACTGGCCGGGAGGGGCCGAGAACGGATACCAGGCAACCTGGTCGGGTCGCTCCGGCACGTCGGGAAACCCGTCGGGTGTCACGCCGAGTGCAACGACAGGCGCGTCGATATTCAGGCTCGGGATCACAAACCGCACGGGGGCGGGTGCAGGCGGTCCAGGAGTCCCGGGTGTGGCCGCTCCGCTGTTCGACGCCAGGAGTTGTTCGATGTTCCCTTCGTGCGGCAGGCCCGCATCTTCACCTCGTATCCCGAGGAAGACGGCGGCGAGCCCACCGATAAGCAGAAGCGCCGAAACCGTCACGGCTGCCGCGGCGATTGCGATGCGCCGGTCGAGGTTGCGCAGGCGTTGAAGCATTTAAAGATAGGATACCAACCGTTTTGCTGGGATTACAATCTGGACAGGTTTCAGAAATCTTTAGAAGTCGGCTGACTCATTTTGTGGGTAACTTTCCCTATCGTGCTGGCGTTCTATCCAATGACGGGGTAAATAGGGTAAGATACGGGACGCAACCACCTCGAGCCTAGTAGGGGGGCTTAATGGGAGGACGGCCCGTGAGCCCTAGCAATAACGCTCACGGCGAGCGTCTCATGGTAGACGCCGCTCGCGCTGGTGACCAGGGCGCACTGTCAGAGCTCTACACGCTCTATTTCCCCCGGGTGTACCGTTACATACTTGCCCGCACGGGCAACTCATACGATGCCGAGGACCTGGCCGAAGAGGTCTTCATGCGTGTCCTGGAAGCTATCGAGCGCTTTCAGTGGCGCGAAGCCCCCTTCTCCGCATGGCTGTTCCGCATCGCTCACAACGCGGTGATCAGCCAGCGGCGCAAGGACGGCGCCCGCGGCCGGTCGTCACCACTTTCCGAGGGGTTACCCCTCGACGGGCAGGGCCCCGAGGAGTTGGTGGAGATGCGGCTGGCACTGTTGCAGGGGCGAGAGGCGGCCGAAAAGCTGCCTGAGGCGCAGCGACGGGTGATCGCCCTGCGCTTCGGCGCCGGGCTCTCGGTGGCAGAGACGGCTCGTGCAATGAATAAAGGCGAAGGAAACGTAAAGGTTATACAGCACAAGGCAATCGCGAAGCTGAGGGAAATAGTCCGACAGAGACCAGTGGCCCATGAGGAAGAGAAAGTTTGAAGACATCCTTGAGGAGTGTGTTTCCGCGCTCCTTGAAGGAAGACGAACCCTAGAAGAAAACCTCGAGCTATATCCTGCCCTGGCGGCGCAGCTGGAGCCGCTACTGCGCACCACCGAGGCGCTTTCCGGCCGCCTACAAGAACAAGCCCCCGCGGCGACTGTTCAAGAACAGATCAGGCTCCGCTTCCTCGCCTCCGCGTCCGAACGGGCCCGCGCCCGCGCGCTTACCCGCCCGATCCGGGGCTTCGGCGGGGGCGCTGCCGGCTTCAAGCGGTGGACGCTGGTCGCATCCTGCGCGGCCGCTGCGTCGGTGGCGGCGATCGCCGGCGTTCTCGCCTTTGGAAACAGTGGCGGCGAGACGCAGCATGAGTCGACGACTTCCGCCATTGCCAGCGGCTCCCAGAAGGAGGCCTTCGTCCTTAACCTGGCCCAGGCTCGCCTGCAGCTACACGTTGTCCAGGAGAAGGCACGGCGGGGACTTGAGATTCAGTCGTCAGACATCACTGCGCTCACAGAGGCCACCAGCAAATTGACACAGACGGGCGATGCGTCGACAGATAGCATCGGCAAGAAACAGCTTCAGCCTCTGCTTCAACAGCAATACATCCTCCTGCAGCACCTGAGCAACGACCTGTCGGAAGGAGCGGACGAACAGCTAAGCGCGGCGCTGGGTACCACGCAGTCCCTCGCTGATCAGTGGGGTATTGCGATTGCGGAGCCGACTGCTTCACCCCTCGTCGCCAGTCCCACTCCGAGATCGCCAACACCCTCACCAAGCGCTCCGGCAAGTCCGCATCCAACAGCTACGGCCAGCCCGGTTCCACAGCCTACGCCGTCCGGCTCACCGGCGCCTTCGCCCACTGCCGAGCCGACGCTTCCTCCCGTTCCTTGACACTGGGCCGTCTGTTTGACAGCTTCTCGCGGCTGTATCTAGAATAAAACTCCCCACTATGGCTGACGTAACGCTGTCAGAAGCCGCGGAGCGGTTTGCCCGAACACTGAAGCCGACGGCCTTGCCTGCCGCTCGTAACGAAGTCACCCGGTTCGTCGATTGGTTTGGCCGTGAGAACGCGGTGACGCAACTGCGAGGCCACGACATCGAGCTTTACGCCGAGAAGCTCGGCCCGTCCGGCCTGGAGACCAGCCGCAGGGCGGACCACGTCCGATCGTTCCTGACGTTCCTGCACAAGTACGGCCTCACCGAGACGCGATTAGCGACACATCTCCGCTTGCGGAAGAGCGGCGCCCGGCCGGGCAAGGCCGCTGCGGCGTCATTTGAATCGCAACAGGTAGAGCTGACACAGGACGGGATTGACTCGCTGCGGGCCGAGCTGGGAAATCTCGTCGCTCAGAGACCGGCGATTCGCGAAGAGATCCGCCACGCCATGCTGGACAAAGACTTTCGCGAAAACGCGCCACTGGACGCAGCCAAGGACAAGCAGGGTCACTTGGAGGCCCGCATCCGGGACATCGAATCGATGCTGAAGCGCGCTGTGGTGGTGGACAGCTCTGCTGATTCCGCCCGAGTGCGCGTGGGGACCACCGTCCAGGTGACGAACCTGAAAAGCGGTGGAACAAACCGCTTCGCCATCGTTGGCCCCACGGAGGCCAACGCGGCTGACGGCCGGATATCGAGCGATTCGCCGGTGGGCAAGGCCCTGTTAAGGGGCCGAGTGGGAGATGAGGTAGAAGTTTCCGTGCCGGCCGGCGTCATGCGCTTCCGCATCGAGCAGATAGAGTAGAAAAGATCGCAGAAGACAAGCATGCGATTCGCGCCGGTGGCGAGATAGGTGCCACCGGAGGCAGCAGGAAGGCCCTTAACTCGGGCGTAGCATGCGGGGGAGCAGCTCTTCGGGTCCGCTGGGCACCGTGTAGTGGTCGTTTATCTCGATCTCATCCTGCCCTGTGATATAGCGCCAAGTTCGTATGCCGACCACCGCGACATCGAAGCGGCGGCACAGACCCATCGTCTCGTCAGCCTTGCCGACGGGTACGTAAAGGTATAGCGGCGCTAACTCCGCATACGGCGCCCACTCGAACCGGGCCACAGCCTCGCGCACGGTCTCGTTTGTCTCCACCTCCGCCACAATCTTCGCGTTGTTCTCCGGGTGCTGCACCACCACTATATCCGGGTACGCCACACTGCCGCCCGGCATCTGCACTCCCATCGTTCTGGCGGGCAGGTTCACGTAGGTCTTGTAATCGCGGTACTTCTCGGTAGGAAAGCCGAAGCGGGCCGCGACGATGTCTTTGAGAGCGCGATCGTGGATCATCTGCCGCGCCTCACTGCGCAGTGCGGCTGTCGGCGGCACATACGCCCTTGGCTGTCCCGGCGCAGGACTGGGCCCAAGAACCTGAGACAAGAGCAGTGATGCCGGCAGGCTGTCCTTCAACCTTGATGTAGCCCGAGTCACCGGGTCATCGTGGTCTTGGTTTGCCGAGGTGGTCTCTTCCACCGCCATATCGCAGGTTCTCCGGTCTGTCCGCGCAGTTCTGCTCAAGTATGCGGTGAGCGCGGCTGACGAGCAACAACCGTTCCTTGACACTGAATAGGTCATTTGTGATATTTGGCACGAGGTACCCGTCTACCATATGCTTATCGGCTCCGCGCCCGGATCCCGGCATGCCACGGGCGGCTCGCCTCTCCCCTGATGAAAACGGCCACTGCTCTTCCCGCAAGCCGGCCAGCCCCTGCTATACGCTCGCGTGTCCGCCAGGTCGCCGATCTGCGGTACATGGCCGTCTTGACGGTCGTAGCCACTTACGTGCTTATCGTCCTGGGAGGGACGGTTCGGGCCACCGGTTCCGGGACCGCCTGCCCGGACTGGCCGCTCTGCCAGGGCCAGCTTGTGCCACCTGCGGAAACCAAGGTAATGATCGAATACTCGCACAGGCTGCTGGCCTCCGTCGTCGGGTTCCTGATCCTCGGCACCCTGTTCTGGGGCTGGCGGACCTATCGCGAGCATCGTTTGTTTACCGGGGGAGCTGTAGCGGTCGTGCTCTTGCTGGCCGGGCAAGTCATCCTCGGGGGGATTACGGTGAAGACGGAGACCGCCGCCTCAGTGGTGGCCCTGCACCTGGCCATTGCCCTCACACTGTTGACGCTGCTAATCGTGATCGCCCTGGCGACTTTCGTTCTCGAAAGCGGACGGACCTTTCCGGCGGTCACGGGCGGTGTCGGAGGACTCGCCAGGCGTTTCTGGGCACTGCCGATATCGCTCCTGGGAGTCACTTTCGCGCTGATCATCGTCGGCGCCTTTGTCTCGCAGACGGGCGCGGGCCTGGTCTACCCGGACTGGCCTCTGTTCAACGGCAAGCTGGTCTCTGCAGGCGGGCGGCTGGCCGACCTCCATTATGCGCACCGCATGTTAGCGGCCATCGCCGGCGTGCTTGTCATCGGGTTTGCCTGGCAGATATGGGACGAAGACCGTCGTCCGCTGTTGGTTGTTGCCACAGGGCTCGCGCTGTTGCTCTTCATCGCGCAGGCGCTGGTAGGCGCCGCGAACATCTGGTTGGAGCTGACCACATCCGTGCGCATACTCCACCTGGCGCTGGCTTCGGCCGTTTGGGCGGTGCTAGTCTTCGCTCTCGCTTACCGTCACCTGGTGCCGCCCGGGCACCTCTCGATCCCAGAGTCACATGCTTGACGCTGTAACGGCCACGACGCGTGTTGCCCGTGATGTTCGGGCAACGGTGTGGACCTACCTACGCCTGACCAAGCCGCGCATTGTCGCGTTGCTCGTCATCACGACAATTCCGGCGATGATCATGGCGGAGGGCGGTCTTCCCTCCCTATGGCTGATGCTGGCCACTGTGGTCGGCGGCTCGGTCGTCGCCGGCGGTGCCAACGCGATGAACATGTACTTCGACCGGGACATCGATGGGCTGATGCTGCGCACGCGTGGGCGCCCGCTGCCGGCAGGGCAGGTCGAGCCGGAAAAGGCAGCGGTATTCGGGATGCTGATGGGTGCCACAGGGTTCGTCTTCCTGGACCTGGGCGTGAATCTGCTGGCCGCCTGTCTCACTCTTGGCGCCTTTGCTTTCTATGTGGTCGTGTATACGTTGTTACTGAAACGAACGACTCCGCTGAACATCGTGATCGGCGGTGCTGCCGGCGCCATGCCGCCCGTGATCGGCTGGGCAGCGGTCACGAACGAGCTTTCCGTTGCTGCGCTGATCATGTTCGCAATCGTTACGGCCTGGACTCCTCCTCACTTTTGGGCGCTTTCCATCAACTACAGCAGCGATTACAAGCGGGCGGGCGTGCCCATGCTGCCGGTGGTGTCGGGTCCGGCGGAGACGCGCAGGCAGATATTCCTTTATTCACTCGTGCTCGTTGGCATCTCGCTTTTGCTCGCGCTGTGGGGCGGTGCCGGGACCATTTACCTCGCCGCCGCGCTTGTGCTCGGCGGCGGCTTCGTTTACTACGCGGCGCGGCTCTGGCTGAGCGATTCCGCCAAGCCCGCGGCTGCGCTCTTCCGTTACTCCATCGTCTACCTGGCGCTGCTGTTCAGCGCTATCGCACTCGATGCGTTGGTGAGATGAAGGGTGGTCTGCGTTGACTTGCCCCGACACGCTGGCTTTTCATATCCCCGAAGTGTGGGGCGCGCGATGAAGATAACGAAGCCCACAGCCCGCAGCGCCGGACGCATTTTCGCGACACTGCTCCTGCTGGGGTTGATTGCCCTCCTCTTCTCCGCCTGCGGGACCGATACGCCGCAGAACACGTTCGCGACCAAGGGCGATGTGGCCCACGATCAGCGCACGATCTTCCTCCTTGCGATGTGGCCTGCCATAGGCGTCATGATCTTTGTGGAGGTGGGAATCGTCCTCATTCTCCTGCGGTTCCGACGGCGGCGCGCCGACGAGGTGCCCAAACAGGTGCACGGCAACACACGCCTGGAGGTCATCTGGACTGTTATTCCGGCGATCGCCCTGATCATACTGGCGGTACCGATGTTGTCTATCCTCTTCGATGTCGGCCGCTCGCCGAAAGCAGATGCTTTTACGATCAACGTTACGGGTCTCCAGTGGCAGTGGCTGTTCGAATACCCGGACGTGAAGGACGCGAACGGCAAGCCGATCACACTCGCCGGTGATCCCGGAACAGCCCCTTCCGGACACGCGAACGCTCCGCTCGTACACTTGCCGGCGGGCCGGGAGATAAAGGTGGTGCTGAAGGCGCAGGACGTCATCCACAGCTTTGCAATCCCGCGCATTGCCGGTACGCGGGATGCCATTCCCGGGCACGAGGAGGTCTTCTGGATCGAGATCGACGAGCCGGGCACCCTACACGGACAGTGCCGCGAATTTTGCGGGTTCGGCCACGCCGGCATGACAATGACCGTGCAGGCCGACAACGATACTGATTTCCAAGCCTGGGTAAGGGAGAAGCAGCAGCCAAAGGGGACCGCCGGCACGCGCTCTGGCAGCCCGGCGCCCAGCGCTTCGCCATGAACGGGAGCTGATGATGGCAACGGTAATCGGGCAGCGACAACCGACAATGGCCGAGGCGCTGCGGGCCGCGCGCGGCTCTTCTTACGAAGGTATCTGGAGCTGGCTCACCACCGTTGACCACAAGCGCATTGGCGTACTCTATGGCGCCAGTGCGTTCTTCTTCTTCCTCCTCGGCGGGATCGAGGCCCTGCTCATCCGCGTCCAGCTCATCGTCCCCAACTCGGGGATCATCGACGCCGACGCCTATAACCGGCTCTTCACCATGCACGGCACGACGATGATCTTCCTGGTGGTCATGCCGATGAGTTCGGCCTTCTTCAACCTTCTAATCCCGCTTCAGATCGGCGCCCGCGACGTTGCCTTCCCGCGGCTACATGCATTCAGCTACTGGGTCTTCCTGGCGGGCGGCATCTTCCTGAACATCAGCTTCTTTACGGGCAATATCTTTCAGGGAGAACTGGGCGCGCCCGGCGCCGGTTGGTTCGGCTACCAGACTCTGGCATCGAAGCAGTTCTCGCCCGATCACGGCGTTGATTTCTGGCTGTTCGGCCTCCAGATCCTGGGCGTTGCCTCGCTGGCTTCGGGCTTCAACTTCATCGTCACGGTCCTCAATATGCGTGCGCCGGGCATGACGCTCTTCCGAATGCCGCTCTTTGCCTGGATGACGCTGGTGACCTCATTCCTCTTGATCTTCGCCATGCCGGTAATCGCCGTGGCCCTCTTCGAGCTGATGTTTGACCGGCTCTTCGATGCCAACTTCTTCAATCCGGTGGCCGGCGGCAACCCCCTGCTGTGGCAGCACATGTTCTGGCTTTTCGGGCACCCGGAGGTGTACATCCTCATCCTTCCGGCAATGGGGATCGTGTCGGAGGTCTTACCCACCTTCGCGCGCAAGCCGTTGTTTGGTTACCCGTTCGTTGTGTTCTCCGGGATCGCCATCGGCTTTATGAGTTGGGGTGTGTGGGTGCACCACATGTACACGACGGGGCTGGGGACCGTTGCCAACGCAGCTTTCGGAATCTCGACGATCATGATAGGGGTGCCCACCGGGGTAAAGATCTTCAACTGGCTTGGGACGCTCTGGGGAGGATCGATTAGCCTGAAAACCCCGCTCTTGTTCGCCGTCGGTTTCGTCGCCATGTTCACGATTGGCGGCCTCAGCGGGGTCACGCACTCCATGGTGCCGTCCGATTACCAGCAACAAGACACGTATTATGTTGTCGCGCACTTTCACTATGTGCTGTTCGGCGGCGCCATTTTCGGGTTGTTTTCAGGCATTTACTATTGGTTTCCGAAGTTCTCCGATAAGCTTCTCGGTGAGGGCCTGGGGCAGCTCCACTTCTGGCTTATGTTCATCGGCTTCAACCTAACGTTCTTCCCTATGCATATCAGCGGGCTGCTGGGCATGCCCCGCCGCATCTACACCTACTCGGGCGACCAGGGATGGGACCTTTGGAACCTCATGTCCAGCATCGGCGCCTTCGTAATCGCGACATCCATCTTGGTCTTCATCATCAACGTCATCGTCTCCCTCCGCAGCGCCAGGAGAGCCGGGCCGGATCCATGGGACGGCCGCACGCTGGAATGGGCGATACCTTCGCCTCCGCCGCCTCACAATTTCGACGAGATCCCCCACGTCCATGCCCGTGACGACTTCTGGCACCAAAAGTACACCGAGGATGAGAAGGGGCAGCCGGTGCCCGTCGTGGCTGGGGGCGCCGTTGAGGAGGATCAACACGCGGGCGATGGGCACGGCATTCACATGCCTTCCCCCTCATTCTTCCCGCTGATCGCCGCCATAGGCTTCCCGATTATGGCTACGGGAATGATCTACGACTACGCCCTCGTCCCCGTAGGCGTTGCCGTCCTCTTTACCGGAATCTACGGCTGGGCTTTCGAGCCGGCAACCGAGGAGGCCGAATAGTGGAGCACCCAGCGGTCTCCGGCGGCCACCTCGAGACTTCCACGGGGCTCGATAACCGCAAGTTGTTGATGTGGCTCTTCCTGGGGTCCGAGTGCCTCTTTTTTCCCGTCGGACCGCACGTTCAACGGCGTGCACTACGACGGTCTGTTCGACATCCCGTTCACATCTGTCAGCGCCTTCGTGCTGCTCATGAGCAGCGTCAGCATGGTGCTGGCTCTGGCAGCGATCCAGCGGGACAACCGGCGCGGGCTACAGATCTGGCTGTTCACTACCGCTATCCTGGGGATGCTGTTCCTTAGCGGGCAGGCATACGAGTTCACGGAGTTCTACCACAAGGGGTTGAGCCTGAACGCCAACCTCTTCGGCACCACCTTCTTCGTGCTCACCGGGTTCCATGGAGCGCACGTCACGATCGGCGTGCTGATCCTGCTCTCGCTCTTCACGATGACCCTGCAGGGGCGGATCACGCAGGCGCAGAGCCTGAATATCGAGTTAGCGGGGCTCTACTGGCATTTTGTGGACATCGTTTGGATCGTCATCTTCACGCTCATTTATCTGATCCAGCCGTGAGAGAAAAGGAATCACACGGATGACCCTGGCAGAGTATAGAAAACGGCCTCCAGATACGGACATCCACGTCGAGCCGGAGGAGGCCGGCCACGAGCCGGGCGCGAAGCCCCATCCCGGCCCGCTGGAGTACGCCCGCATAGGCCTAGTCCTCGCCGTGGTAACAATGATTGAGGTGGCGATCTATTACATGAGCGTCTCGCATACCGTTCTTGTGGTAGCCCTGATCACACTATCTGCCCTCAAGTTTTCGCTCGTGGTCCTCTGGTTTATGCACCTACGGTTTGACAGCAGGCTCTTCTCGCAGCTCTTTGTGGGCGGCTTTCTGCTCGCCCTGTCCGTTTTCTTTGTCGCGCTCGCCACGCTGGGCGCTAAACTAACCTAGTAGAGCAGCCCGCTCGGGCAGGGACTGGCATATGGGCTGGGACAACATCGGTGGATTGGAGTGGCTTGACTGGCACTTGCACCCGGATGTCCTGCTGCTCTGCTTTGGGCTAATCGCCGGATACCTTTACGCCGTGGAGGTCCTGCGGCCGCAAATCTCGGACGCCGGCCGCGTCAAACGGCGTCAGATGGCCTGCTTTTTCTCCGGCGTGCTCGTAATTTACATCGGCGCCGGCTCCCCGGTGCACGATATCAGCGAGCAGTATCTGCTGAGCGTACACATGTTCCAGCACCTGCTGTTCACCCTGGTTGCGCCGCCGCTTCTCCTCGCCGGCATCCCGGGCTGGCTCTGGCAGGCAGGGCTACGCGGCTCCGGCCTCATGCCGGTCGCAAGGGTGCTGGTCCATCCGCTGGTGGCGTTCGGTGTCTTCAATTTTTTGATTGTCGTGACGCACCTGCCGAACGTCGTGGATTATAGCCTGGAGCACCACTGGTTTCACTTCCTGGTACATGCGGGCCTCGTCGTCTCCGCGATGATGATGTGGTGGCCGGTGCTCAGCAATGTTCCGGAGCTTCCCCGCCTCTCGTACCCGTTGCAGATGGCTTATCTCTTCGTGCAGTCGCTCCTGCCGGCGGTGATCGCCGCGTTCATCACCTTCTCCACCAGTCCGGTCTACAGCTTCTACGCAAACGCGCCCCGAATCTGGGGCCTGTCCGCCGTGGAGGACCAGCAGATCGGCGCGGGGCTGATGAAAGTGGCGGGCAGCCTCATCCTCTGGTCGTTCATCGGTGTCGCCTTCTTCAAGTGGTTCGAGCGCGAAGAGGCGGAGGCGAGGGGGCCGGCCTGGCGCGAGGTGGAGGAAGAGTTGCAGGAACTCGGGCTGGAGGCGAAGAAGTAAGCCTGCCGGCTACTTCACCTGGATCTGCCCGGTCATCTCCGTCGCGTGGTAGTCGCAGCGGAAGTTATACGTTCCCGGGGTGTCCAGCTTGAAGCTTATCGTCGCTGTCTTTCCTGCCGTGATCAGGGGCGGATCGGAGCAAGGTGCGTCTCCGCCCGGGGAGCAGATGGTGGCGGTGAAGTTAGCATCAGATGGAGCCACGTGCATGTTGTGGCTGCCATTTCCCTTATTTTCTATCGTGAAAGTCACCTGCTGACCGGCGGTTACCGGGATCGTTGGACTCTTCGCGCCCCCGTAATCGAAGAAATTGTCCCCCAGCGTTATCGTGTTGGCCGCAGCAGCGCCCGGCGATCCGGATGGCGAGGCGCCGCCCGGCTGCTCCACTGCTTCGCCCTTGTCCTTCTCCGAGACCGCCCAGATGGCGCCTCCGAAGAGTACTAGACCAGCGACCACAAAGATCCCCGCGATTTGCCAGCTGGGGGCCCGAGGGTTATTCGCCAGGTAGAAAGCGACGGCAAGGATGCCGATCGCGATCCCCGCGGCAAGCCCGACTGCGGAGCTGCCGCCGAGCTCCAAATAGACGCGCGACAGTCCGTATATTACCAACAGTACGAACGCTAATACCCCAAAGGGAACGATGAGCGGCAGCATCAGACGGCCACGGGCCTCCGCCGCCTGCTCCAATGGTCGCCACGACATGTCCGTGCGGAGCGCCTCCATGTCCAGCACCTGTACGCTGTCGGACACGATCACGTTGCGATGCTGGTTGACGATGCCTGCTACATTCGGCTCACCGGTCTCGTAGCGTACAAGGCTCTCATCGTCCGTCCAGCGCGTCTCGACCACCACAAGAACATTGCCTTCGGGATTAATGGAGCGGGTGATGCGCAAGTCGCGGAAGCCGGGCTGCTGCCGGAGGAAGTTACGGTGCTCGTCCAGTTCGGCGAGAAGACCGCCTGACTGCGACGCCTGCTCCAGCCTTGCCGCTTCGATTTGAAGGAGTACGGTCTGGATGTATTCCATTGGGGAACTAGGCTTGCGGGCTGCCGCTGATCATCACTTGTAACGGGTATCACAATCGCGAATCTTCGGTCAAGGAAAGTAGGGCGCCGATGAGACATTCAACATAACCCAGCAGGAAATGCAGACAACTGCTGGGGCGCCGCCATTCTATAATGCTGTGAACCACCGGCGACTGATATACTTTTAGTGTAAGAGGTACACTAACTCAGATGTCCGTTCTCCGCGTCGGTCTGGCGCAGATTAACACCACGATTGGCGATATCGCGGGCAACGCCGGCAAGGTACTCGACTACGTTCGCCGGTCCCGCGATGTGGGGGTCGACGTCTGCTGCGCCCGGGCTTCATCCGCGACAACCTGGAAGCGCTTTCCGAGGTCGCCTCGGGCTGCACCGGGATCACGGCCGTTGTCGGCTTCGTGCACCAGGATGAGTCCCGCATCTACAACGCAGCGGGCGTAATGTACGACGGCGTGGTGCGAGCCGTTTACCGGAAGCAGCGCCTCCCTAACTACGGCGTGTTTGATGAAGTCCGCTACTTCGGCTGCGGCTCAGAGAACCCCGTATACGGAATCTCGGGCGCGCCCGTGGGCCTGAATGTTTGCGAGGACATCTGGTACCCGGGAGACCCAACTGAGGCACAGGCCGCCGCGGGCGCTCGGGTGATCATCAATATCAACGGCTCCCCTTATCACGCTGGAAAAGTACACTTCCGCGAAGCCATGCTCGGTCAGAGGGCACGCGATTACGGTGTGTGGGTCTGCTACACGAACATGGTCGGCGGTCAGGACGAACTAGTCTTCGACGGCGCCTCGATGGTCTTAGACCCCAGTGGTGCAGTTGTGGCGCGCGCTGCGATGTTTGAAGAGGAGCTGTTGGTCTGCGACATCGAAGTGCCGGAAGCAACCGGCCGGGCAATTAATCCGAACTCGCACTTGCTTATCAGTAACAGCGGCCGCCTTCACCGCCCGGCCGTTGAGCCGCGTCTCGCGCAGGAACTCGAATCGGAGGCCGAGATCTACGCGGCTTTGGTGCTCGGCACGCGGGACTATCTGCACAAGACCGGCTTCGTGAAGGCGCTCGTCGCGGTCTCCGGGGGGATTGATTCGTCGCTTGTTGCAGCCATCGCTGTCGACGCGCTTGGCGCTCAGAACGTGATCGGTGTGGGCATGCCTTCCCGCTACTCCTCGGAGGGCAGCATCAAGGACGCGCGGGAGCTGGCCGAAAACCTCGGCATCGAGTTGATCATCATTCCCATAGAGCCGGCGCACGAGGCTTACTTGCGGATGTTGGAGCCGCTATTCGCTGAGAAAGGCCATCCGGAGGCGGGCCTTGCGGAGGAGAATATCCAGTCGCGCATTCGAGGCAATGTGATCATGGCGCTGTCGAACAAGCTCGGACACATTGTGTTGACAACCGGCAACAAGAGCGAGTTCGCCACCGGATACACGACGCTGTATGGCGATATGTCCGGCGGGTTCGCCGTTATCAAGGACGTGCCAAAGACGCTGGTCTACCGGCTTGCCCGCTACCGCAACGCGCAGGGCAGCCGGCCCCCGATCCCGGCGAGCATTCTCGCCAAGCCGCCCTCCGCAGAGCTGAGGCCCGGCCAGCTGGACCAGGACACGCTGCCGCCTTACGAGGTCCTGGACCCCATCATCGAAGCCTACGTGGAGCACGACCGGAGCGTGGAAGAAATCTTGGCTTTGGGGTTTGAGGAAGAAACGGTCCGGCGCGTGGCGAGCATGGTGAATCAAAGCGAATACAAGCGCCGCCAAGCGTCCCCCGGCATCAAGATCACGCCTCGCGCCTTCGGCCGCGACCGCCGCCTGCCGATAGCGAACCGCTACGCGGGATCCTAGCTGACGGCTCTTGGTTCTCGGTTTCTCGGTTCTTGCTTCTTTTGTGCTATAGTTGCGTTTGATTGACATGATGGGGCTGGGAGAAGAACTGCTAACCGTGAGCGAAGCGGCCCAGATCCTCCGTGTCACGCCGCACACTGTCTATCGCTGGATCGCTGCCGGGCGCCTGCCGGCCGTCCGATACTCACGTCGGGTGCTGCGCATTCGCCGCAGCGACCTAGAAGCAGTTGGAGCGACGTGGGCCGTAGTGCGGGAGGCTCGCAGCCCTTATCGGGTGAAAGATGCGGGCGTGATGGCGGTGGAGACGGAAGAGCAGGAGGAGATCAAGCGCTTCTTCGAGCGGTACGAGAGGCTAAGACGCCGACCCCGGTCGCCTGATGACCCGCCAAGAGGGAGTTGGGAAGCGTTGCGGCGAACGATCGGTATCATCAGTGAAGAGGCAGGCGAACAACTCTCCCGCTTGGTGATGGAAGACCGTGAAGCTTCCCGAAATGATCCCCATTGACGGAGTACCTCATCGATACGTCGACAGCAAGCTTTGTGATAAACGGCAATGCATCCGTGGCCGAAGCGTTGAGGCGGGCAGTGGACCACGGACAGGTCTATTGCTCGGTCGTAACGGAAGGCGAACTCTTGACCGGAGCGTATCGCGCAGGTAGGGCTAGACGGGACGAGCTTGCAGATGAGATCTCGTTCTTCTTCCGCCAGCTCACGGATGTCTTGCCGGTGACCCGGATTATCGCCTCGGCTTGGGCCCGCCTCCGCGCCGTTACCCTGGCGGCTGGGCAGGCGCCGCCGGCGAACGATCTCTGGATCGCTGCTACGGCCGTTGCACGCGATATGGTCCTGGTCGCGCATGACGCACACTTCAGCCGTATCCCGGGTCTCGCATTAGAAGACTGGCTCGCCGATGGCTAATCCCCATATCCAGGCCATCTTCTTCGACTTCGGAGGCGTCCTCCTCAAGCACGCCGACGGTATCGACCACCCGGCCATTGAGGCGGCGCTCGGCCTCGAAGAGAAGACGCTGTGGAACTGCCTCTACCGCGAAAGCCGCTATACGGAGCTGCATATCGGCAGGTGTACACATGACGAGTGGATCGCATCCGTCCGCGCAGCTGCGGTCAGGCGTGTCGGCGAGAAGGCGGAAGCGCTCATGGACGCCTGGCGGAACTCCGAGCGCGCGCTCAACTGGGACATGATCGGCCTCGTCAAGAGCTTGCGAGGCGCCGGCTACCGCACCGGCATTATCTCGAACACCATTCCCGGGCTAGATGAGCGCCTCCGTGAGGAAGACTCCCGCCAGCCGCCAGAGCGTCGGATCGCCCCGCTCTTCGACGTGCGAGTCGGCTCCGGTGACCTGGGGATCGCCAAGCCGGACGCCGGCATCTTCGAACACGCAGTCTCGCTCATGGATGTGCCGCTCGAGGCCAGTGTCTTTACCGATGACTTCTCGAAGTATGCAGAGGCGGCCTGCGCGCTCGGCATGCACGGCTTTCATTTCACCGGCTACGAGCAGTTCGTGCAGGACCTGCGGACCCTGGGCATCGGGTGCTAGCTGCAGGCGCCGATGCGGGCGGCCCTGTGATTTCGTTGACATCGCTAGCGGATTTCGCTACGATTACGTTGTAATAAGCGAAGCCCGCACTTCCGAAAATCGCGCGTGAGGTGACTCTATGCTGACAATGACTGACAAGGCCGCTGAGAAGGCGAAGGCCCTCTTCGAGGAGAAGGGCGTGGCCGGCGAGGCCGGGCTGCGAGTCTTCGTCGTCGGCGGCGGCTGCTCCGGCTACCAGTACGGCATGGCGCTCGCCCGCGAATTCGAGGACGACGATCTGGTGATCGACCACTCCGGTGTGAGGATCGTCGTCGACCCTGATAGCGCGCCGCTCCTTGAAGGCGCAGAGATCGACTACGTGGACGACCTGATGAAGGCCAGTGAAGTCCTGCGCCTGCGGCACGTCCTTCTCCACGGCCGAGGGCGGCGGGCAGGCCCGCGCCTGCGGCCACTAGCGCTGCTTAACCGCGAAACAGGAAGGCACTAAGGACATGTTCTTGGTGCCTTTTTCGATCTCCGTTCCTGCTTGTCGTTGTGATTGCTCCGGAAAAAGACCGCATCATTCGGCGAACTGGACCGGGCGGCAAGCAGGGCGGCCTAATGTGCGCCGAGCCGAGTCCTTCCCCGGAAGGACGAGTGAGGCCGGGGGTTCGGGGGTGTCCCCCGATATCATTCGCGGGCGGGCAGGGCGGGACAGATTACGCTCGGGACACTGGTAGCCGTTTCGAATTTTCATCCTTCGTGGCGCTACTGCAAGAAGCATGAATAAGTTCAAGGGAGGCGGGCAATGACTTACTGGATCGTGGTCGGCTCTGAGGAGAACATGCGCATCGCGGAGTCTCGCGGCTTCGACATCTTTGGCTTTAAGTCGACGCGCCGCAACGAGGTCGCGA
>VBJS01000244.1 GCA_005880055.1 Chloroflexota bacterium
TTGCCTTCATGGTCGCTTCGCCCTTTCTATCGCCGTCGCCGCTTGCGGGCGACTGTCCAGCCGCCGCTGCATCTCGCGCAGGTGCTCCCAGGGGTGCTCGAGCGCGCGGCGGAAGCCGCGGCGGGCCGTCCAAAGCTTTTCGCCTCGCTGGACCTGAGCCTTCCGGAACCCTGGCGTGATGCGCTCGAGCTGCGAGTCGAGAAGCTGCCACAGATCCGCAAGTGCCGGCCCGAGAGCGCCCGGCTGGGCGCCCTCGATGACCTGTAGCGCGTCCTTCACGCCGTCGGGCTTGCCGATGCCCGAGGCGCGGAAGTACTCGGGCTCTGAGCTGGCGATGTGAGTAGCGATGTCGCGCAGCGCGCGTCCGCTTGAAGGCTTGGTGGCGAACTCCTCGTCCGCCATCCGGCCGATCAGCGAGACGATGTCTTCGCCGAGCCATCGGAAGCGGCGACGGTAGGTGTTCTGGTCTTTCTGCGTCAACGGCTCGAAGTCGGGCGAGAAGCCGGGCGCCGGATCGCCCTGCCCGATCCACGAGCCGTCCATGACGTGCGCTGCGATCTTCGTGGTGAAGCGCTTCTCCGGGTCCACCCTCTCACCGTGTCTCTTGAGGAATTGCAGGAACTCGCGGATCTCGCCGGGCGTCGCCTCGAGGGCCGCCACCGTCGTCGGGCCGTTGGCGATGCAGCCGAGCAGGTCGAGGACGTGCACCATCGTCGTCTTCATTTTCGGCCCTGACTCGAGATAGAGCGCATACTCCGTCACAGCCGTATCTCACCGTCGACGACGGTCACCGCGTGGCCCCCGATCTCCGCGCGACCGTCAGTGTCCAGTACCCGCACACACACGCGGCCATCGCGGCCCATCTCGGTTGCCTGGGTTGCGATGTACTCGCGGCCCGTTTTTTCCAACAGGCCGTGGTGGACGAGATACGCCGGCAGAGCGGCGTTGGCACTGCCCGTGACCGGGTCCTCCGGCACACCTGCCACCGGCGCGAAGCAGCGGATGTGGACGGCGAACTCCCCGCCGTTGACGAAGGCAAATGCAGCGACGCCCGTGACGGTCGGGCTGAGCTTGGCAAGCGCGGACATGTCCGGTTTGAGCGCCGCCACCTCGGGCTCGGTCTCGAATCGGACGAAGAGCCAGGTGGGGCCGTTGCGGAATGCCGTCGGGGCCGGTGATTCAGCGATTGGGCTTCCAAGCACCTGAGAAAGGGTCGACGACAACTCCGGGTGCTCACCCATCAGCTTCGCCTCGGGCGCCTCCACCAAAATCCTGCGTTCCGCCCCCGCGCCCTCGATGCGAAGTGGCAGGTTGCCGGCGCCGCACTCTTGGACGAGGCGCCCATCGTTCGGCGTTACGATACCGCCCTCGATGACTGCGTGGCACGAGCCGATCGTTGGGTGGCCCGCGAAGGGCAGTTCGTGGGCAGGGGTGAAGATCCGCAGCCGGTAAGCGGGCCCCGTGATCGTGGGCTTGAGCACGAACGTCGTTTCTGAGAGGTTCGTCCAGTTGGCGATTCGCTGCATCTGCTCGTCAGAGAGATCGTCTGCGTCCAGAACGACCGCCACCGGGTTGCCGTAGAACGGCCGCGATGTAAACGCGTCCACTTGCTTGAATCGATATGTTGGCATCAGGACTCCTTCGGGATTGTAGGCTTTATCGATTAGCCTGAGAGCCCCTCTGCGCGGCAAGCGAAGAGGGGGCTTCGAGCAGCGGCGGCAGCGCGAGCCCGCGCGAGAATGTCCAGCACGAAGTCGCTCTTAGCCAAGGCGTACGCCTCGACGTCTCGCGCGTGCCGCTCAGCCAGCTGGCGCTTCAGCGCCTCGTACTCGCGGGCGGCATCCGGATGAGCACGGAGGTAGTCGCGGAAAACGATCTGCTTCTCGTACTGCTCGTTCCTAAGCTCGTACATGTGGATCTGGTGCGTGCGCGCAATGCCGTCGTGGCTCTGGCCGCGCCGCGGTTGGTCGGTGCGCTTGCGGAAGTAGATGCGGCCGGGGATGCCGAACTCGCCGAGGCACTCGTATCCGAGTTCCATCAGTGGGGTGATGCAGTAGAGCGCGTCAACGAGCGATCTCAGGTGGACCGCGATGTCGATGATCGGCTTGGCCGCAATGCCAGGAATCGACGTGCTACCGACGTGCTGGATGTCGGCCGCCCACTCGCCAATCGCCGCTTGCAGGCGGGCGCGTTCCTCCTCGAAGAGCTGAGGCCAGCGCGGGTCGTAATCGGCGAGGTGGATAGTGTCGGAGAGGGCCTGGGACATGGCCGTATGATAGCGCGATCGGTCGTCAGTTATCAGTGGTCAGTTGTCAGTGGAGCTGCCGGTTCAGCCCGCAGGGTTCTGCCGTCTACCAGATTCCCGGTAGGATGCGCCACCGCACCTGCTGCTGGTACTCCTCGTACCCCCCGAGAATACGCTCCTCGCGGATAATCCGGCCGATCTGCAAGGCCGCCCAGACGGCGACGATGATGACGGCGGAGACTGTGTGGACGTTGATTAGCCAGCCGAGAAAGAAGAAGCCCTCGAATGCGTAGAGCGGGTGGCGGATGAAGCGATAGGGGCCGTGCCGGACGAGCCCGCGGTCGGCGGGTGCGATCCCGAGACTTCGCCCAAGCGCGATTAGCGACACCGCCCATCCGGCGATGCCAATGCACTGAACGATCGTCGCCAGCGGCGATGCGCTTGATCCAAGGGTCGTCTCGTCGTCGTTCGAAGCGATGAGCAGCAGAGTGACCACGAAGGTGCCGGAAACCGCGAGCAGGCCTTCCCAAAAGTTTCCGACCCGCGATGCATCACGGCGGGTAAGGAAAAGGACCATGGCGACGGAGTTGATCAGCAGGAGGCCGATAGTCGACACCCAGGGCTCCTCGTAGACTTTCGCGAGCTGGAAGACCACCAGGAAGAACCAGACGAGCGCCGGGAGCGTGTTCTCCAGCTTGATCAGCGCTTGGATTAGCTGTTTGCGTCGCGGGAGCGCGGTCTGCGCCGTCGCCATTGGGCCTCCTGAAGTAAGGAAGCGTACTCACGCTTCCACGCTCAATAGGACTGCAGGCGAGGAGCGCCCGTTACAGGTCGTTAGGCAGACGCGAACAGCGCTACAACGGCGCCCAGCGCCAGGAATGGGCCGTGGGCGACATAGTCCCGCAGCCCGCGGATTCTCGTGACGACGAGAACGGCAGCGACGATCCCGGCCGCGATCGTCCCCATGAGGACGGCGACGATCACCGCCGGAAAGCCGACGACGAATCCGATTAGGACGATCATTTTAACGTCGCCCATCCCGAACGCCTCCGGACCGAACAGGAGTGAGAAGAGGTAGATCAGCACAGCGATTCCCACCGCGACCGCGCCCCCCGCCAGGATCCAAACCCATGATGTGTCCGGCCAGGCCCAGCAGAAGGCAACCGCAAGCAGAATAGA
>VBJS01000243.1 GCA_005880055.1 Chloroflexota bacterium
TCGTGGCACGCGAGATGGCGATGATAAAGGTCCGCGTGGACCGCACACATCGCAGCCAGATCATCGAGCTGGCGGATATCTTCAAAGCAGAGATCGTCGACGTTGCGCCGGAATCGATCATCATCGAGGCGACGGGCGAGGAGCACATGATCGACAACCTCGTCGAGCTGCTCAAGGACTACGAGGTGATTGAGCTGGTGCGCACCGGCCGCGTTGCCATGCTGCGCGGCGTCGCTGTCTCCCACCCCCACGAGGAGGACGGCGAAGAGCAATACGAACGGGCGCCGGGGGTTCACACATGGTAGGGAGGAAGACAGGAGCTAGAGTGGCGACTGAATACACGAGCCGTGAGGAAATGCGCGTAAGGGTGACCCCGAAATCCATCCGCATCGAGCACATGACGCACTGGCTTCCGGTCCGTGACGCGCAGGAGGCAAAGATGTTGTTCAGCCCCGATGTCATCGATGAGCTGCGCAAGGCGCTTGTCCCCCCAGCTTTCCCCTTAGTTTTAAGGGCGGGGAAGGGGCGGGGAGGCCATCCTAGCCGGTAGCCGAAGGAAGGAGTAACCATGGCAAGGATCTTCTATGAGGAGGACACGAACATCGATCTCTTGCGCGGCAAGACGATTGGCATCATCGGATTCGGGTCTCAGGGGCACGCGCACGCGCTGAACCTGCGCGACAGCGGGCTGGACGTGATGGTCGGCCTCTACCCCGGCTCCAAGTCCTGGACGCAGGCTCAGGTCTCCGGCGTCCGCGTGGGCACCGTTGAGGAGGTGGCCCGCGAGGCGGACATCATCATGGTCCTCGCGCCGGACCAGGTGCAGAGCCAGATCTACTACGACAGCATCGAGCCGGGTCTCAGCGCCGGCAAAATGCTGATGTTCGCCCACGGCTTCAACATCCACTTCAACCAGATCGTGCCGCCGCCCGATATCGACGTGACGATGATCGCGCCCAAGGCGCCCGGGCACCGCATGCGCGAGATGTTCGTCAACGGCATCGGCGTGCCGGCGCTCATCGCCGTCCACCAGAACGCCACCGAGAACGCGCAGCAGCTGGCGCTGGCCTACGGCAAGGGCGTCGGCTGCGCCAAGGCTGGCATCATCGAGACCACGTTCGCCGAGGAGACGGAGACGGACCTCTTCGGCGAGCAGACGGTGCTCTGCGGGGGCGTCACGGCGCTGGTCAAGACCGCGTTCGAGACGCTGGTGCAGGCGGGCTACCAGCCGGAGATCGCCTACTTCGAGTGCATGCATGAACTCAAGCTGCTGGTGGACCTCATGCACGAGGGTGGAATGGCCTACATGCGCTACTCCATCTCGGACACGGCTGAGTACGGGGACTACACTCGCGGCCCGAAGGTGATCGACGAGCACGTCCGCCAGAACATGAAGCAAATTCTCCAGAACATCCGGTCCGGCGCCTTCGCCCGCGAATGGATCATCGAGAACCAGGCGGGCCGTCCCAGCTTCCTGGCGCTCAGGCGTCAGAACGCAGAGCACATGATCGAGAAGGTGGGCGGCGACCTGCGGGCGATGATGCCGTGGCTCCACGAGCGGGAATCCGGCCGGGCGCCGCAGCCCGCCGCCCGCGCGGCGGAATCAGCACGCGCTGCCCGCGTGCCCGAGCCGGCGCCTGCTGCGGCAGCGCCGGAACATCCCGCAGCCCCAGCACAAGTGCCGCCATCCTACCCCTCGCCGGCCGGCCCCTTTTCCGCTCCTGATCCGGAACAAGCGCCAGCAGACACGCCGGAAGAGGAGCGGCTGCGGCCGGATAGCCTTTGGCCTGCGGAGGACTAGCCGTGGCGAGGAAGCCCATCCGGGTACGGCCGGTGTAACAAACAGCACACAGGAGCATCCTTTAGGCAAAACGGAGCAATGACTTCAACACGCAGCCTCAACCTTAGCCGGCCCTCCTCGCACCTATAGCGAGGGAGGGCCGTCGGGCGTAGGGGCTACCGGGCCGGTCGCCCCATCGGTGGGCATGCGCCCACCACTGAGAAAATTCATGACAACGGAGGTTGAGACGATGCGAACAGAAGACAAGGTACTGATCTTCGACACAACCCTGCGCGACGGCGAGCAGTCGCCGGGTGTGGCGCTTAACGTAGAGGAGAAGTTGGAGATCGCCCGCGCGCTGGAGCGGCTCCGTGTGGACTTCATCGAGGCCGGCTTCCCGGCTTCCTCACCGGGCGACTTCGAATCGGTGACTGCTATCGCCAAAGAGGTGCGCGGCCCCGCAATCGCCGGCCTCGCCCGCGCCGTCCGTGATGATGTAGACGCCTGCTGGGAGGCCGTGAAGCACGCCGGACACCCGCGCATCCACGTCTTCCTCTCCAGCAGCGACATCCATATCATGCACCAGCTGGAAAAGGACAAGGAGCATGTGCTGGAAATGGCGCGGGCGATGGTGGCGCGGGCGGCCGGCTATTGCCCGGACGTGGAGTTCTCGCCGATGGACGCAACTCGTTCCAACCCGGCCTACGTCTTCCGCATGCTCACCGAGTGCATCGAGGCCGGGGCGACGACGGTAAACATCCCTGACACGGTGGGCTACACGATCCCGGAGGAGTTCGCCGAGTTCCTGGGCCAGATCAAAGAGAACGTGCCCAACATCCACAAGGCCGTGATCTCCGTGCACTGCCACAACGACCTGGGGCTGGCCGTGGCGAACAGCCTGTCGGCCGTGCGCGCAGGCGCGCGGCAGATCGAGACCTGTGTCAACGGCATCGGCGAGCGCGCAGGGAACGCCTCCCTGGAAGAGGTGGTGATGGCCATTCGCACTCGCTCCGATTTCTTCGGCATCGGCACGAACGTTGATGTCGGCCAAATCCACCGGACCAGCCGGCTCGTCTCCCAGTTGACGGGCATGACGGTGCAGCCGAACAAGGCGATCGTCGGGACAAACGCCTTTCGCCACCA
>VBJS01000241.1 GCA_005880055.1 Chloroflexota bacterium
AGAAGAACCAGTACCACTCGTCGCCCAACATCACGATGGTGGCGATAAAGAGACCGATGATGGACAGGATAGAGACGATGTAATAACCGTAGTTCAGCGGTTGCATCGGGTTCTGATCGTCATCGCGGGCAAAGAAGGGGACGGATGTGAGGCCGGCAATCGTGGCGAGGATACCGAAGGACCGCAGCACGAGGGGAAACACCACCCAGACCAGGTCGCCTGTCACTGTATAGATAGCGACGCCCAGGATCATCGCTCCGATATTCTCGGCCGACATCGACTCGAAGAGGTCGGCGCCACGCCCGGCGCAGTCGCCCACGTTATCGCCCACGAGGTCCGCCACGACGGCGGCGTTGCGCGGGTCGTCTTCCGGTATCCCCGCCTCCACCTTGCCGACAAGGTCGGCGCCGACGTCGGCGGCTTTCGTGTAGATGCCGCCACCGAGCTGGGCGAAGAGTGCGACGAAGCTGGCCCCGAAGCCGAAGCCCACGATCAGGAACGGCGCGATCGCCTCGGAGTTGCCCAGCACCTTGCTGTAAAGGAAGAAGATGCTGGAAACGCCGAGCAGGCTCAGCGCCACCACCAGGAACCCGGAAACAGCCCCGCCGCGGAGCGACACCGTGATCGCTTCGCGCAGGCTACGCGTCGCGGCGGATGCCGTCCGCGAGTTGGAGCGGACGCTGATATACATACCGATGTAGCCCGCGAGCGCGGAGCAGGCGGCGCCCAGCAGGAAGGCGATCGCGGTGAGGAGACCTTCCTCCCACTGTCCCACCTCCGTGGAGCCGTACTGGATCGAGATGTTATCGCCGCTGCCGGTGCTCAGGATGTGCTTAACGCCATCCGAGACGCTGCCAACGATCAGACCTATAGCCACCGCCGTGACGATGGCGAGCACCGCGATCGTACTGTACTGGCGGCGGAGAAACGCCATCGCTCCCTCGAAGATCATCGAGGCGACGTCCTGCATCTCGGCGGTGCCCGTATCACGCCGCAGCACATCGTAGGCCAGCCAGGCGGCGTAGAAGACGGCGGCCAGCCCGGCAACAGGGATTAGCCAAATCAGTCCCATATATCGGTAAAACCTCCGAGCGGAGAGTCTAGCAGAGGGGCAATCAGGGAACAACGCGACTGGTTACGATGGCGGTCGCCAACGGCCTAGAGGCGCGGATCCACGGGTTCGCTCTCCAGAGCCAGCACTCCGAAGACAGCCTCGTGTTCGCGCAGCGGCTGGTAGAGGGTGCGGAAGGAGGCCTTCAGGATCTTCAGGCAGGTGGGGCTCTTCCGGAGCAACTCCTCGCACCAGGCATCTACTTCTTCGTCCAGGCGTTCGTGCGGGACGACGGCGTTGACCAGCCCCATCGCCAGCGCTTCCTGCGCCGAATAGCGACGGCAGAGCATCCAGATCTCCTTCGCCTTCTTCGCCCCAACCACATGCGTCAGGTACGAGACGAGGTAGCCAGACGCGGGACTGCCCACGCGCGGGCCGACCTGCGCAAACGTCGCACGCTCCGAAGCGATCGTGAAGTCGGCGAAATAGGCGAGGTGGTTGCCGCCGCCGACCGCGTAGCCGTTGACCCGGGCGATAACCGGCTTCATGCAGTCCTCGATGCCGCCGTGCGGGTCCACCGGCGCGGGGCCGGCGGCGCCTTCCCGCTGCACCTCCTGCAGCCAGCGTACGTCGCCGCCGGCGCAGAACGCGCGGTCGCCCGCGCCGGTGATCACGATGACGCCGATCTCGGCGTCGGCGCAGGCATCTTCTACGGCCTGCTTCATCTCCGTGAGCGTATGGCCCGTGAAGGCGTTCATCACGTCTGGGCGGTTGATCGTGACCCAGGCGGCGCCGCGGACACGGTGGTGCTTCTCGTAATGGATGTCGCTGAAGTCAGGCATCATTTCCTCCAGGGGCTCTGCCGGGATTATACTGCCCGTTGGCCCGGCTTCCGCCAAACCCGATCATCATGGCTGAACAGCATGCACGCTGGGGCCAGAGAGAGCAGGAGCGCGGCCGTGTCCCCGCCGTTATCCATCTCGTCCGCCGTCTCCAGCGCCTGCCCCGCAATCACGATTCGGCCGCCGTCCGTCTCAATAATCACCGATTGATGTCCGGGAGTATGCGGCGTGGGCACTACCCTGATCCCGGGTGCGATATCGGCCTCCCCGTCCACCCGCTTGTACCTCGCGCCGGCAAAGTGGACGAATTCCTGGATCGTGTAATCTGCCGCAGTGGCGGCCTCCAGTTCGGCCGCCTGCACGAAGATGGGGACTCCGGGGAAAAACGAGTTACCGCCGCAGTGGTCAAAGTGCAGGTGGGTGTTGATGACGGCTGAAATGGACGCCGGCCTCGCTCCAACGCCGGACAGCACGTCCGGAAGGGGCCAGCGCACCGGCCGGTACGCCTTGTCGATAAACTGATGAGCGGGCCCGATTCCCGTGTCCACGATGATGTCGCCGTCCCGGTGCCTGATCAGAAAGGCGTTCACGGGGCCCGTCTCGCCCGCACGCGGATGCCACGAGGGGAACAACAGGTCAGCGAGGTGCAGGACAAAGACATCGTTTCGACTGAGCATTGGGCGGATGGTGCCCCCGGCGGGATTCGAACCCGCGATCTCCACCTTGAAAGGGTGGCGTCCTGGTCCCCTAGACGACGGGGGCGCCCTACGATTGGATTCTAACAGGCGTTGGCAGAGCGAGCGACGAAGCCGGCCCAGCCGTCTAGGGCTCGGGCGTTGGGCTTGGCGCCGGTTGCTGTAACACCGTCACACGGTCGAGAACCCGAGCGTATGTGGCCTGGAAGGACCCGTCCTCGCTCTGACGGCCCCAGACAATCACGCGGGCGCCCACGATTGGCTCGCCGGCAAGCGGTGTTTTGGAGTCCACCCTCACGTCGCCCAGACCAAGCTTCCAGGTGGCGCCATCCAGCCCGGTGATGACATCCTCAATCCGGCCCACCGCGCCGTCTTTCGGTGACTGGATGACTTTGGCTGCAATCATCGTCAAGGCCCCGCCGCGCTCTTCCGCCTCGATGGCTACGAGGCTCTTATCCTCGGGTTCGGGAATGCCGGCTTTTGGAGTCACCTCCTGCCCGCTCACAACCCAGGCCCCGCCGCGGCCGCGCTCGTAGCTCCCGATCAAGCTGACCGTTGGCGGCTGGTCCTCGCCCGTGGCCAGCACACGAATTACGTCTGCTTCCAGTTTGCCGTCTTTGTTCGGGGCCGCCTCCACCTCGGCGCGCGCGCCATCCGCGGTGCTGCCGCCCCTCAGGTCGAAGCGCGTTCCCGGCGTCACGTTGAATTCGATTCCGCCGATAACCAGGCTCTTGGCCAACCTGCTGAAATCGCCCTCAATTGGGCCTTCGTAGATCAAGTCGTCCGCCTCATCCTCGCTGGCCAATGCCTGCGTGCCTGCCGACACTCGGGATGCGACTACGCCCTTAGCGGTGTTGTTTAGTTTGACCTCTACCCGCTTGCCCTGCTTGATCTGCT
>VBJS01000062.1 GCA_005880055.1 Chloroflexota bacterium
GTGACATTCGAATGCAAGTCCGTGTAGCCGACGTTGTCGCGCGCAGTTCGCACCGAAGCCGCGGCCGCCGTAACCCGGGACTGCGCGGCCGCGAGTTGCTGTTGAGCGCTCTCGTACTGCGCCCGAGGGACGACGTCCGCCGACACCAGCGACCGATAGCGCGCCTCATTGCTGCGCGACTGGACAAGTGTTGCTTGCGCCGACGCCAGGTCGGCTTTGGCGGAGATCAAAGTATTCTTCGCATCCTGCGATTCGATGCGCGCCACGAGCTGGCCCGGCGAAACGGTGTCGCCGACCGACACGCGGCGATCGATGAGGCGCCCGCCGATGCGGAAAGCGAGGCTGGTCTGCTTTTGCGCCTGGACCTGCCCGCTGAGTGAAATCGGCTCACCTGTCGTGCCGTAGCGGATCACAGTCGTCTGCACGGGGCGGACCAGGGGGGACGGTGGCGCGTGCCGGCTGCAGCCGGAAATGACGAGCGCACAAGCCACGAGTATGGAGGATCGCACCGCAAGTTCCGCTGATGAGGTCATGGCAACGAATTCCTTTCCGTCGTTGATGCGACGAGGCTCCGGCCGGAGGCGAGGCGAAGCTGCGCCCGCGCGTTGGCGAGTTCGGCATCTGCCTGGATGCGATTCGCGTCGGCGATGAAGGCGTCCCGCTGCGCCTGCAGCAGGTCGAGCTGGGTGACGTTTCCCACCGCATACCGGGTTTGCGCGTGTGCGGCGGCCTCGAAAGCCGCTTGCCGTCCCGCCCGTGCCGCGCGGCTTCTGGCGATCCCGGCGGCCACTCTATTCCACTGCAGAGCGAGGTACGCAGCTCGCGGGCGCGCTCCGCGGCGACGCGCGCGTCCTGCCTGCGGATGTTGGCGAAGGTCGTGAGATCGAGCGACCAGGTCAGCGTCACTCCGGCCTGGTAACTCCAGTCGCGCCCGACGAAGCCGGGAGCGTTGGAGCCCGTCTCCGCGAAATATCCCGCGATTGACGGCACCAGTGTGAGGCGCTGCGCCGTCGCGAGCTGTTCCGCAGCGCGTGTCGATCGCGCGGCGGCGGCCACGGCGGGAACGGTCGGAAGCTCCCTCTCAAACTCCGACAGCGGCGCTTCGGGGCGGAGATCGGGATCGAGCTGGGTGGAGCTTGACAGGTCGGGGGTTACGCCCGAAGTGGAGCCAAGCGCACGGCTCGCCACGGCAACCTGCAACTCTGCGGAAGCGACCTGCTGAACACGCTGTTCCACCTCGGCACGCGCCCGGTCGACTTCCAGAATCGCCGCGTTACCCGCGCCGTAATGCTCTTGCGCCAGTCGCAAGGCTTCGAGCGATACCTGGAGCGCCTCGTTCGAAGCCCCGACCAGGGCTACGCTTGCGACGAGCTGGTAGTAGGACCGCGCGACGGCGGACTCGACCTCCAGCCGCGTCGCATCGAGCTGGCGGGCCGACCCCTCGGTGGCCGTCCTTGCCGCCGCGATGCGCTGGAAATTGGGAGGGTCCAGAAGCGGCACGGTCGCGGTGGCGACACCGGTCCACTGGTTCTCGGGCAGGAGCACGATCGTCCGGTCCGGACCACCGAGCGCGCCAAGATTGAGCTCGGCGCCGTACTGGTTCCGGATGTACCTGCCGTTCAAGGAGATGCCGGGCAGCACGCGGCCGAGCGCGGCGTCGGCCGCGGCGCCGCTCTCGCGGAGGTTCGCGCCTGCCTCGAGAGCAGCCGGGTTCCGTTCGCGGGCTGCCGCCGCGAACACCTCGATCCGTTGCAGTGCGAGCGACACCCGCGGCGCCAGGTTGACCACCAGAGCGAGAGCCGCAAGGCAGTGCACCGATCGTCTGGGTGGATTGAACATGTCCGCATCCCACCGGTGCAGCGGACATGCCAGCCAGGGGTCGCAGGGAAGCAAGAGAGACCTTGGCGGGATCCCGAGACCCCGTTCGGCATTACGAGACCCCGTTCGGAATCGCGGATGGTCGGCTCGAATGCGTCCCCGTATCAGGGCGAGTACGATTCAACGACCTCGTACATGCCTGGCTCAAACGTGGCGAGGGCGAGCGCCTGTTGCAGGAAGGGCGTAGGAGCCGGGTTCCTGCGCGCCAGATAGCGGAACCTTTCGCGGCCCACGGGCGAAATCACCGAGCACGAGCGCAATCGCCCGTGCACGCCGATGAGCCGGAAGTCATCGAGCAACACCAAAGACGCGTAAGCATCGAGTGGTACGACCCAGGTGTCGTACGCTGCCAATGGAAGCGCGACCAGGCGTAACAGCTGGAGCCCGCGATTACGCCACTCGGCACGGCGCCTGAGCCGTCCGCCAACTTTGACCAGATCTTGTCCAAACTCGAGGGGACCCGTAGCTCCCAGCGTAGACTCCCGTCGACTACCTCCGTGACCTAATACCCCGGAACAACTGAAAACATGAGGGACGACGCCCGTCTGCCGGTTGCGTGAAATTGCCCTCACAACCCGAAGGTCGCAGGTTCAAATCCTGCCCCCGCAACCAACTTCCCTCGGCTCCATCGCTACTTGGCCGGCGGGGCCGTCGTGTTTGTGCGTTGTACTGTGAACCCGATGTTCGCGGTCCTGGCCGGCGGCAGAATTTCGTAATTCTTACCGGGTATTGGCCATCCGCCCGGTCAGGCTTTTCTCGCCGTCCGCCATTGGCTTTGTCCAGATCTTGTCCAAGAGACTATCAACATAACCTCTAGACTTGACAAAACGCCTAGTCATCGGCTATCGTCCAGCGAGTGAGGGGATCGGAAGCGAAGCGCAGAATCCGGACCCTTGCGCGCGGTGGCCGAATCTTCGTTGAGGATCATGCGTGGGCCGCGATGGAGGAGCGCTGCGTCCCTTTCGTCGATCTGCGGCATGCACTCGAGCACGCGGAATCGTGCAGATTGCAGCCGAACACCCGCTGGCAGGTGGTCGGACGAGATCCCGATGGTGACGTGCTGCGGGTGATCGTGGAACTGCATGCTGACCTGCTGGTCATCACTGTGTACCGAGGTGACGAATGAAGAGCGTGAAGCGCAAGTGCTCCCGATGCGGCAATCCCGGTCTGCACGCGAAAAAGCGTCCAGCGGTTCGTACCGTCGCAGGACACAGCTTCAAGGCCTCTGTTCCGGCGCTGGTCTGCGATTCGTGTGGCGCCGTGTACTTCAACGGGCCTGCTCTTGGTGACTTCGATCTCGCCGTGGCGAACAAGCTCGCGCGCGCCGGAGTCTCCGATGGCGAAGCGATCAAGTTCATGCGGAAGGCGGTCGGACTCCCAGCGGTGACGCTGGCTGAGTTGCTCGACACCTCACCGGAAACAGTCTCGCGCTGGGAACGCGGAGTTTCCCACATCGATCGAGCCGCGTTCGCTATCCTCGCGGGAATCGTCACGGAGAGAGCCGACGATCGATCGGACACTCTTGAACGACTTCGAGCGTTGCGCCATCCAACTCGTCTCGGGCAGATGGTTCAGATCGACGCGTGACGCGGCGGCATCCGAGAGAAACTCGAATGGATGCGTCAGCAATACAACGACGAGCAAGGCCCTGGAGCTCCAAAGTGGATCGGTACCCGCCCATACTCGCGCCGATCACCGCGACCGTCTGCGCGCCGTGAGCGCGCAGGTAGCGCACCGTACGCGGCGAGAGTGTCAGGACGGCTGCCTCGATCGTCCTGCCCTCTCAAACTCGGCCGGGCTCACGGAGCAGTGACGCTTGCCGGTCGCGCCGGCGAGGGGATTGGCGAGGGCCATGGTGCGGACGAGCTTTGCGACCTCGCAGTCGACGGGCGGTCTCCCGGTTCGGCCGCGCCGGGACTTCCAGTTCCAGAATGCGCGGAAGCCCTGCCTGTGCCAGCGAATCACGGTCTCGGGGCGAACCACATTGAGCGTCTCGCGCCACCGCGCCCACCGCTGCGAGAGCCATATCCAGAAGAGTCGATCGAGGCGGCCAAACCGAGGGCGCTTCGAGCGGCGACGGAGCAGGGCGAGTTGCTGTCGTAGCGCCAAGTTCTCAGGAACGAGGTCCGTGCGGGCTCCCAGCGCAGCGCGCAGAGCGCCCAGCAGAGCGAGTACGAGGTGCATTGCCGTCCAGCCTCGCCTCCCTGCCGACCTACGTCCAGCGTGCAGATCGAGTTCTGGCCAACGACAGCCCTGATCGGGCCTCCCGTAATGATGAGCGTATAAGCAGCCAAATCAGCGCGGCGCCTGGGGCGAACGGCCCGCGCCATTGCCCGCGATCCCGAAGGTCGACCGTGCCGAAACTTTGACCAGATCTTGTCCAGAACAGCGGGGACTCAGGTACCCTGGCGTGGACTTCACTATATTTCCCGTTGCGTGTAACCACTTGGGACGACGGAAATCATGAGGAACGACGCCCGTCTGCCGGTTGGGTAAGGCCGCCCTCATAACCCGAGGCATCTGGTTGTGCATGCTGCGCGCGGGGTACCCCCATGGTCCCGTTGGTCCACGCTACCTGCGGATTAGCGGCTCGGCGCGCAAGATAGCGCGCTTCAGCCGCCGGTCTACCTCGACAGATCTCGGGCTTCTGCGCGATGCCACTGCGATAGCGCGCTCAGCGCTTCCGAGTGGCCGGGTTCGATTCCCGCCGCCTCCATCAATTTTCTCCCCTGATTCTGGCTAGTTGGCTATGGGGAAGTTCAAGGCCGCTACCGCGCTCGCCGCAACCGAGTGCGCGCGGATTGCCAAGGAGCAGCGCCGGAAGCCGAGGCGCAGCGCTAAGGGCCGGGGCAGATGTTCGCGGAGGTGCAGGTGTTCTGCGCCGGGTCAAGCCGGCCTCCAGGCGGCGTCAAGACGATCTCGGCGAACCAGAAGTTCGTCGGCGGGCCCTCGATAGGAGGGTCGTTGGCGTTCTTGTACCGGGTGCTCACGAGCCCGGTGAAGGTGCAGTCCGGGAGCACGTTGAGGTGCACGAGCTTGAAGGTGAGCGGCGGGACACCAACGTTCGTCCGGGTGATCAGGACGGTCAGATTGCCGTTCTCCTGGACCGTCCCGTTCGGCGTAGTGACGATGATGCCGCAGTAGTTCTTCTTCTTGACCGTCCCGCTCAGCCTCGCGCAGGGGGCCGTCGGACTGGGGTCCGTTTGAGGCTCCTCCACGGGGCAATCGTTCAGCTCGCTCGTGCCCGGCACCAGCGTCGAGGTGATCTGCTTGTAGTTGTCCTGTGGAATGGTCGGATCCGCGGAGCAGGTCTCCTTGCGGCAGCTCTGCGCGCACTTCATCACGCACTTGAGCGTCGTGCAGCCCATTTCCTGCACGCACGCATCGGTGCAGTGCTCCTTGCACATCAGCTTCTGATTGTCGCCGCGGTCATCATCGTCGTCGTCGGCCCAGGCGCGGCCGGCGGCCGTGCCGAGACAGAGTGCGAACATCAGTGCTGCATATCTTCGGGTCATCGAATCCCCTCTATTCGGTTGAACGCGCGCGGCCGATTTCGGGCGAATCGCCACTCTGGGCGTAATCGAGCGCGCAAGATGTGACGGATTCCACTGCGGGGCCGGCCTCTCGCCCCCCCTTCGCCGGCCCGAAAGATTACAGTGGGGAGGCTAGCCGATCCTTTCTCGTCAAGGCAACACCGCCCCCAAGATCCGTCGAGCAGCTTCCAGCAGGAAGGACGGATAAGCGAACTTCCGTCACCTCCGTTCTCTTCCCTCATACCGTCCTCACCTACCAGCGGCGGGGGGCCGCTACACCCCGCCGCGCAGGCAAAAAATCAAGGCATAGGCGCAGAGCGGTCCGGCCGCGGTCAGCGCAGCGTTTGCTGCAGCTCCGGTAAGTCGTCCTGCCAGGGGGGCGTCTTCGCATGCCGCAGCAATCCGGATGTGCGGTTCGCTGACGCGTACTTCGTGCGCAGGTTGCTTCGAAAGGCAGAGGACACTCTCTGCGCTGCAGCGAAGGCTCTGCCGCACTTCACTCGCTATACGGTTCGCCGAGAAGTGGGTGCGCTGCGGCGCTCGGAAGGGTGGGCTCCGTGGTCATCACGTGCGTGAGCTAGGAATCGCGCCGTTTCGTTGCTCGCCACGTACGAGCAAACTCTTCCACAGAGGCAGGTGCAAGCCAGAGGGAATTCGCGACCCGCAGGTATACGAGCGTGCCTTCGACGCAAGCCCTGCGGAGCAGGTACTCCGGGATATGAAACCGCTTAGCCGCTTGAGCGCGCGTGAGCGGGCGATCATCGTCGGCGACCATCGACGAATCGCTGACCACCGGCTGACCAAAATTCGTGTGCTGGCTTGATTCAGGTTGCATCGGCCGCACTGAGTCTTCGGCCAGTGCACCGAGGGATTCCGAGGGCTTGCTAACGCCTGATGCAGTCTGTACGTCTGCTTCCGGTGCCTCATAACCCGAAGGTCGCAGGTTCAAATCCTGCCCCCGCAACTCCTTGGGCCCTGCGACTCTCATCGACAGGCCCGAAATCAAAGAGGCCCGAGGCCAGTAGGATGGCCTCGGGCCTTCGTTTTTCACGGTGAGGGTGATCTTTCCGACGTGCTTCTTCAGCGCAGCACGGGGTCGGGTGCGAACTACGTCGAGTGGGTCCGCCGCCAGCCAGGAAGTATATCCGAGGCGTGCGAAGCGCGCGGCGCCCAAGGGAGCGAGTACGATGGACATTGCGCTCCAGCGTCGCTCTGCGGCAACCCTTCGTCCAGTGCCACGATCGAGTTTTGGCAAACGACAGGTCGCGCACGCGATCGCGGCCCACCTGCGCGAGCGGAGCGACCCGCCCGACCTGGCCGTTGTCTGGAGCAATCTATTTACTGGTCAAGGTCGATGATTTCGAATTTCGTCTCGTCGTCGGTCTCTGGGCCTTGCACGTCTTCGTCGGGGCTCCGCAAGAATCCGTGGATCACTTGATTCGCATCCTTGTAGATACCCGTGATTGTTCCCTCCGGGTTGATGCTGAAGGCTGCGGTACCCGAAGCACCAGGGACGTCAAAGCTGGTGATCGTTCCGTCTCGGGCTCGCACGAACCCGTGGCCCATGCGCCCCGCATCGTAGTAGAATCCCGTAATTGTCCCCATTGGATTGTTGGTGTCCGGGTAAGTACCCTTGTCAAACCCCGTACCAGCGCCTGGAGCGTCGAAGGTGGTGATCATGCCGTCTCGGGCTCGCACGAATCCGTGTGGCGTGCGAGTGCGGAATT
Organism: Chloroflexota bacterium; assembly: GCA_005880055.1. Taxonomy (GTDB): domain Bacteria; phylum Chloroflexota; class Dehalococcoidia; order SM23-28-2; family RBG-16-64-32; genus VJS01. The sequence continues at coordinate 7,139 of VBJS01000062.1, forward strand.
CATGGTAGAGCCCCGTGATCTCACCCTTCGGGTTGATGCTCGTGGCTTCGGTGTTAAACGCCTCGCCAGAAGGGTTCGGGACGCGAAAGCTGGTGATCGTGCCATCTGGTGCTCGCAAGAACCCATGCCGATGGTCATTATCCCGGCCGACGTAGTACCCCGTGATCGCGCCCTCCGGATTGTTGGCCGCCGGAAAGGTACCTTCCCCAAAAAAGTCCGTATGGGCAAATGGAGCGTCAAAGCTCGTGATCGTGCCGTCAGGAGCGCGCAGGAACCCGTGCGCCACTCCTTTCCGGTCGTTGTAGTAACCTGTGATCGCGCCCGCCGGGTTGATGCCATTGGCACTGGCGGGGAACGTACCCTCGGAGCCCGGGGGGTCAAAACTAGTGATCGTGCCATCTGGATCTCGCAGGAATCCGTGGTTCAGGTTACTCGGCGGCGGAAGTGTAAACGCGGAGACATAGTAACCGCTGATCGCGCCATTCGGGTTGATGCTCGTGGGGACGGTACCCTGCCCAAAGCCCGTACCGGCACCTGCAGCGTCGAAGGTGGTGATCGTGCCGTCTGGGTCCCGCAGGAATCCGTGGGCTACGTTATTCCCATCGACGAAGTAACCTGTGATGGCGCCCTCATTGATGCTCTGAGGGAAAGTGCCCTGGTTAGGGCCCGTACCGGCACCTGCAGCGTCGAAGGTGGTGAAGGTGACAGAATGAACCGGGGGCGAACCGAGCAGGAAGCATAAGGCGACGCAGAAGGTTACCGGGCTCCATCGCCCCGTTGGCCGGAATCGGCGACCCGACGTTGTCACGGACACCTTTTCGAGAATAGCAACTCCGCAGTTCATGTCTTTCCTCCCAATCCGGCCGGCCACACAGCGCTCGACCGCCAAGTTAATGCGCTCTGGACGCTGAGCGCATGTGCAAGCAGAACGAAGGCGAATCGAAAGCGAGGCCCCTTTATCTTCTTGAAATCGGGAGCGGCCCTCGCTCCCGGCTTGCGCTGCGCCTCCCAATGGCCAACAGATGGCCGGCAACCTCCGTCAGTGCCTGGCTCGCCACCTGCCGGCTGCTGGCCGCCGGAGCCCTTGCTGCAAGACGAGGCTGCGTGCGCACTGGTGATCGCAAACCGGATCGAACGGAATGCCGGATGTTCACGCGCATCGACGGCTCCCCCGGCCGTGCTCGTATTAGCGACGCTAGTTAGTACGGCCCGACGCTGCGGAGCAACGAATGGGCGCTGCCTCGGTAGCACTACTTTCGATCGGGCGCCCCCGCTCAGCCTCAGCACCTGTCGTCGGCCAGAACTCGATCCTGAGCTTCACCCGATTCGGTGGACAGGTTGATTACGCTGCTGCTGAGCTTGCCCCGATTCGGTGGACAGGTTGACTACGCTGCCTGCCTCATCCGTGCTGCCCTCTCGAACTCGCCTGGGCTCAAGTACCCGAGTGTCGAGTGCCTGCGCTCCTGGTTGTAGAACACCTCGATGTAGTCGAACAGCTTCGCCTTCGCATCGCCGTGTGTCTCGAAGCGATCCCCGAGCTCGAAGGTCATCGTCGAGAACCAACTCTCCATCGCGGCGTTGTCGTGGGCGTTGCCGCGCCGACTCATGCTGCAGGTGATGCCGTGCGCGGTGAGCACGCGCTGGTAGTCCCCGCTCGCGTACGGGCTACCCTGGTCGGTGTGGTGCAGGACCCCAGCTTCGGGGCAACGGCGCCGCAGCGCCTGCTCGAGGGCGCGGAGCGCCAGGTGGCGGTCGTTAGCCGCTGAGAGTGCCCAACCCACCACCATGCGAGAGAACAGGTCGAGGATCACCGCCAGGTAGAGCTTGCCGCCGCCGGTGAGGATCTCGGTGACGTCGCCACCCAGCGCTGGTTGGGCCGCTCCGCCTCGAAGCACCGATCGAGGATGTTGGCCGCCACCGGCTGGTCGTGATCGCTCATCGTCCTGCAGCGGTAGCGCTTACGCATCCGCGCCCGCAGCCGCTCGTTGCGCATCAACCGCGCAACATGCTTGCGGCTCACCGCGACGCCCTGCGCGTGTAACTCGGCGTGCACCCGTAGGTCTTGCGGCTGTGCTCGTGCGCCGCGCGGATCAGCACCGAAAGCCGCAGGTCCTGCTGCGAGCGCGAAGAGGGCGGCCACCGGCGCCAGGCGTAGTACCCCGCTCGCGACACGCGTAGTGCTAGGCAGAGCAACTTGATTGGATAGAAGGCCTTCTCCGCGTCGATGAAAGCGAATCTCCGTGGTGCTCTTTCGCGAAAGGAGCCGCGCTTTTTTAGCGTATCTCCCGCTCCAGGGGCAGCTCGCGGACTTCCCTTGCGCAGGCGCGTGTTCCGCGCACTGATTGGGTACGGCATCGCCGCCTTTGCCGTGCTGCAGATCGTCGAACCGATCATGCACGGGCTCCATTGGCCCGAATCGGTGCTGAGCTACGTCGTGGCGGGACTCGCGCTTGGCTTTCCGGTTGTTGTCAGCGTCGCGTGGATCTTCGACGTACGTCAGGGTGGCATGGAGCGAACGCCGCCCGCGCCTGTAGGCGCTCTCCGACTGCAGGGCGCGCGGCTCGCGCTGGTGCTGATCGGCATCGGCGTGGTAGCAGCGGCACCGGGCAGCATCTGGTACTTCGTCGTGCGGGGGATCGCGAGGTCTGCGGGGCAGCCCGCGGCGACAAGCAACCGAGAGCCTTCCATCGCCGTTCTGCCGTTCGCGGACATGAGTCCTGGAAAGGACCAGGAGTACTTTTCCGACGGCATCGCAGAGGAGATCCTCGACGCGCTGACGCACGTCGAGGGGCTGCGCGTCGCCGGCCGCACCTCGTCGTTCTCGTTCAAGGGAAAGGGCGAGGATCTGCGTAGTATCGGCGAGAAACTCAACGTCGCCCACGTCCTCGAGGGCAGCATCCGCAAGGAAGGGAACCGCGTGCGTATCACCGCGCAGCTGGTGGGCGCGGCCGATGGTTTTCACCGTTGGTCGAAGACCTTCGACCGCGAGCTAACCGGCGTCTTCGCGGTCGAGGACGAGATCGCTCGGTCTGTCGTCGATGCACTGAAGGCGAAGCTCCTTCCGCGGCAGGCAAGCGCGGGCAAGGAGCACCGCACGGAGAGCTCCGAGGTCTACACCCAGTATTTGTTAGGCCGGCAATTCAGCCGCCGCTTTTCACCGGACGCCAATCGCCGCGCG
>VBJS01000063.1 GCA_005880055.1 Chloroflexota bacterium
TCATATCGGAGACCTCCGCGGCATAGCCGGCTTTGAACTTCGCGACCACAGGCTCCAATTCGCCCAGGCTGAAGTAGTGGTTGAAGACGGCCAGCACCGCGCCCTGAATCAGACGCTCGACGATCTGCTCCTCGCGGCCCTCTTCCACAGTCTCGAACTCGATTTTGCCCGTGAGGGCGGGTAGGACGTATGGGAGGTCGCTTACACGGGGCACGATCTCCTTCTCGTTGAGGCGGATGGCGCGCCGCATAGCGTTTGCCAGCATCGACTCGTAATCGGCGATCGACGCCCGCACCGAGACGCCTGAGCGCTGATTGATGTCCGGACTGCGCCGGGCCAGCCGTGTGATCTCGGCCACGATCTCCTTCATGTACTGGGGGACGCTCACGGCGCGGGTGCCGTCCAGCTCGAACTGCGTGCGCTCCTGCTCCATGATGGCGATCTCAGACTCGGTGTTGCGCGGGTAGTGAGTGCGGATCTGAGCGCCGTAGCGGTCCTTGAGCGGCGTGATTATGCGGCCTCGGTTCGTGTAGTCCTCCGGGTTGGCAGAGGCAACGACGAAGACGTCCAGCGGCAGGCGGATCCGATAGCCGCGGATCTGGACGTCACGCTCCTCCATTATGTTCAGCAGGCCCACCTGAATCCGCTCCGCCAGGTCCGGCAGCTCATTGATGCAAAAGATGCCGCGGTTGTGCCGTGGGATCAGCCCGTAGTGAATCGTAAGCTCGTCCGATAGGTAGCGGCCCTCAGCGACTTTGATGGGATCGACCTCGCCGATGAGGTCCGCGATGGTGATGTCGGGCGTGGCAAGCTTCTCACCATAGCGCCGGTCACGGTCCAGCCATTCGATCTCAACATCATCGCCCTCGCCGGCGAGGAGGTCAGAACAACGCTTGCAGATAGGGTTGAAGGGGTTGTCGTTGATCTCGCAGCCGCCGATGGCAGGTATCTCGTCATCCAGCAGGTTAGAGAGGGCGCGAATCAGCCTGGACTTGGCCTGACCGCGCTCGCCCAGGAAGATGATGTCCTGACCGGAGAGGATGGCATTCTCCAGGTGCGGGACGACGGTATCTTCAAAGCCGATGATGCCGGGGAAGTGCTCCCGGCCCTCTTCGATGCGCCCGATGAGATTCTTGCGCATCTCTTGCTTAACTGTCTGGAGGCTGTAGTCGGAGCTTCGAACCTCCCGCAAGGTCCTGGCTTTCTGGCTTACCACCATTCTCTCCTTCATCCCCGCTCTACTCGCGCGCCCCGGCTGACTCCGATTTTCCGCGGCCGGTGAATTATGTTACCGGTGCTCGGCGAGGAAACGTGCCACTTCGTCTCTAGCGAACTGCGGTACCGGTCTCCGCCCGTTATCGTCCACCATTATAACCCCGTGCTCCGCACTGACCAGCATCCCGATCCGTTCCGCACTCGCTCTCGCCGGTCCTAGAGCGGACAGTGCGCGCTCGGCGTCGCTTTCGTCGACGGCGATGAGCAGAGCGCCGGAGGCGAGCAGGCCGAGCGGGTTGATGCCGGCGGCGTCACAGATTATACGAGTCTCCGGGAGAACATTGATTCGCCGTGCATCAACAATAATTCCGGTGCCCGAGGCCTCCGCCATCTCGTAGAGCGCCGTGGCCAGCCCGCCCTCGGTTGGATCGTGCATGGCGTGGACCGAAACCGCCTCGCACGCGGTCAGGGCATCGGCAACGACGCTGATCCCGGGCTCGACGATGTACTCCCTCGCGCGGTCAACCGCCTCTCGGGCCACTCCGAGGGCTGGCAGCTTCGGCGCGGCCTCCCGCGCGAGTACGGCGGTGCCCTCAATAGCGATACCCCTGGTTAGGAGCAGCGCGTCACCCGGGCGTGCCCCCTGCGGGGTGACGAGGCGCTCTCGCTGGACATCTCCGAGCATGGTACCGGCGATGATCGGGCGGGTGAGCCCGAGGGTAATCTCGGTATGGCCGCCGATGAGCTCGACATCTAACGAGCGGCAGGCTTGAAGAACCTGGTCAAGGATGAGCCCGGGCAAACCCTCGTCGCAGCCCTCGGGGAGGAGCAACGTGGCCAGGAACCAGTGCGGGCGCGCCCCCAGGCAGGCGACATCATTAGCGTTCACGTGAACCGCGTACCATCCGATCAGGTCGCCCGTAAACGTGACGGGGTCGGCCGCCGCAACCAGGAGGCTCGGGCCGCCGAGATCAATCGCCGCGGCGTCCCGGCCGATCCCCGGGCCGAGGACTACGCTGCTATCGCCCGGAGTGAATCGGGAAAGCAATGAACGGAAAAGATCAGGCGGCAGCTTTCCGGGATGCATATCGTCCGAATCATCTGGCCGCATACTCTGCTGGTCAACAGGACGAGGGCGCACCCGCAGACCGCTGGTTCAGCGTTTCTTATACTTGGAGTGTAGTGAGACAAGAAAGGACGACCACTGGGCTTCGAACAAGCGCTGATTGACCTGGCGCGCGACCTATACGACGTGATCGGGTGGGGCGGGGTCGTCTTCCTGATGGCGATAGAAAGCGCCTGCATACCATTTCCCAGCGAGGTGATTATGCCGCTCGCCGGTTGGTTCCTCGTAAAAGATCGCGGACACGGGGTCGAGTTCCTGCTCCTGGCGGGGCTCTTCGGCGCAATCGGCAACACTATCGGTTCGCTCATCGCATACTATGCGGGGCGTTGGGGGGGCCGGCCCTTGCTGCTGAAATACGGCAAGTATGTGTTGATCACGCCGCGCGAGATCGACATGGCTGACCGCTGGTTCCGGCGACGCGGCGAGATCACGGTGTTTACTTCCAGATTGCTGCCCGTGATCCGCACGTTCATCAGCCTGCCGGCGGGAATCGCGCGAATGGACGTGTGGCGCTTCACCTTGCTCAGTTTCGCCGGAGCGTATCCCTGGTCCATCGCCCTGGCCTGGGGAGGGTACGTGCTCGGGGAGAACTGGGAGGACATTCAGCCCTACTTCCGCTTCGTCTCGATACCAATCGCAATCGCGCTGGCCGGACTGGCAGCCTTCTGGGTGTATCGGCGTATCCGCGAGTTGCGCGAGCCGGCGATCGAAGAGGAGCGGTTCACTCCGTCCTGAGCGGCCCAGTCTTATGCCTCGCCCCTGCGACCTGAAACGCCGAGTTTTTCTGTTCCTTGCGCTGCTCCTGTTTTCGGCCACCATGGCGGCTTGCGGCGGAAACGGCGGGCCGGCGTCGTCGCCCACAGAGACAGAGCCCCTGCGGACGCCTCCATCGATAACGCCCTCGCCGCCTCCTCCCGAATCGGCGTACCGGCTCGTCTGGCGGGAAGCGGGCGCCAAGGAGGACGTAATCTGGAAAACGATGCCTTCCAACGCCGGCCAACGCGAGGCAATTGCCCGCGTGCCCCACCGGGAAGGAACAAACATCGTCGCTTCGCTGTCACCGGACCAGCGGCTGCTTGCTTATCTCACGTTGCCGGAGGGCGCCGCTGATACCGATATCTCGCAGGCGGAAGCACACATCCTGGACCTGGCACTGAAGACGGACACCGTAATCGGCGGGAACATGGACTTCAAGTTTCGGCCGTTTTGGTCGCCGGACGGTCAGCTGCTGTTCATGCGCCGATATGCTGGGTCCGAGATCCTGGCTGCCGATGTCATCCTCATCGAAACCCGCGTGGCGCGCGCCCCGTTGCCCGGCGAACCACCGCCGACGCCGGCTGCGACAGCCGCGCCGGGTGCGACGCCTCCACCACCGGAGGACCCGCTAAAGCCGGTGCTGAAGGCAAAGTACAGCCAAGTGCTGGCATTCATCCCCGTGGCCTATGGCCCTGATGACCGCTCGCTGTATTTCGTGCAGTCCAGTGGAGGAACACAGGAGGGCGCCATCCTCGGGCAGCTCACGCCGGCAACCGCAGCGGCAATCGACCAGGCGCAGGCGGACTGGCAGGCGCAGGTGAAGGCGATCCTGGATGCGTATCCAACACCGGACCCCAACGCCACGCCGCCGCCGCCGGACGCGCCGCCTACTCCGGCGCCTCCGACGCTGCCGCCTTCCCCTGCGCCGAGTACCAAGATGGTACTGCAGCTCACGGACCAAATGGGAGAGGACTACGAGCTAAGTCCCGACAAGACGAAGCTCTCGTTCGTGGTCAGCGGGATCCTTGAAGGGGGCTTCGTAAACGAGGCGATGGTAGCCGATCTAACTACCTCGGCAGTAACACCGGCGCCGAGCGCCGGGCTCTGGACCGGCGATCGGGTGAGTCCAGTCTGGCACCCGGACGGCCGGCTGACGCTCGGGCTCCTTCCCCATGCCGGGCCGGCTGGAAGCGCCGTGCTGATGCCGCTGGGCGGAGGGCCGCCACAATTCTTGCACTCGCCGGCCAAGGGATTCGACGCGCCCAGAGCCTGGTCGCCCGACGGCCTCTACCTCGCGGTCACTGAATATACCGGCGATTCCATCGCCAATCCCGGCGAGGCGTCCCTGGCAGTAGTGGCCATCGGCGGCCAGCGAGTGGAGATTACGAAGGGCGAGGCCAATTCCAGCGAAATTGCCATCCTGGGCTGGTTCAAGTAGCGGGTGTTTGATTGGGCGTGGGCTGCGCGTCTACAGTAGTAGTGGAGGCGGCATGAGCACAATTAGCACGGTTCTAGGAAACATCCGGCGGAATCACGCCCTGGAGCACGCGACGATCGCGGTGATGATGGAGCGCCAAGGCCCAATGCGCGTTATCGGCCGTGCCTGGACCGACGGTTTTCACATATACGGGAATGTGACCACAGAGCGGCTGCAACAGTACGCGGATGAGGCGCTGCGCCGGCTTCAGCGCGGCAAATCGCAGCTGGCCGTCTCCCCGCTGTGCGGGACCAACCTGGTCGTGGCGGGCGTGCTGGCGGGAGCCGGGTCCTGGCTGGCCGCCTCCAGTGGCCGGCGGCGGCTCAACGGGCTCTCCAACGCGATGGCGGCAGCGGTTGTCGGCGTTATCGCCGCCCAACCCATAGGCAGATTGGTGCAGAAACACTACACCACTTCGCCGGACCTCGATGGCGCGCGCATCCTCTCCGTCGAGCGTTTCGGCCGCTCGAACGTCCACAAGGTGCGGACGGCCCTGCGCACCGCCTAGGCGGTGACTGGGCACAATGCTTGCCCGGGCGTCGTTCAAACACCGGATGCGCGCTACAATCGCCTCGTGAGCGAGCCTGCTATAGAGGTGCGGGGGCTGCGCAAGGCCTATGGGCCGGTGGAGGCCGTCCGAGGCGTCGATTTCAGCATCCGGGCCGGCGAGATATTCTGCCTGATCGGCCCGAACGGCGCCGGTAAGACAACAACTGTCGAGATACTGGAGGGTCACCGCACAGCGGACACGGGAGAGGTGCGCGTACTGGGGCATGACCCAGCGCGCGGCGAGCGCGCGTTCAAGGAGCGAATCGGGATCGTCCTCCAGCGGGTGGGAATTCAGCGATTCCTGACGGTGGAGGAGACGCTTGAGATGTTTCGCGGCTACTACCCGCATCCCCTTCCGGTGGATGAACTGCTGACAAGGGTAGGGCTGACGGAGCAGCGGAAGACGTTGGTGCGGAGGCTATCCGGCGGCCAGATGAGGCGCCTGGACACCGGGGTAGCCATGGCCGGCGATCCAGACCTACTGTTCCTGGACGAGCCCACGACAGGCTTTGACCCCGCAGCCCGCAGGAGCACCTGGGAGATGCTCAAACAGCTGAAGGCGCTCGGCAAGACGGTTCTCCTCACAACCCACTACATGGAGGAGGCGGAGTACCTCGCTGACCGCGTCGCGATCATCGCCCTGGGCCGGATCGTGAAAGAGGGAAATGTCGATGAACTCCGCCGCGGCTTCGCGGACAGCCTTATCCGCTTCCGGCTGCCGGAAGGCGCAGCGCTGCCAGAAGCCGCCGCGCCGGCTGGTGCAAAGATTGAGGACGGCATCGCGACCATCGCCACAGACGAGCCGACTCGCTACCTGTACGAGCTCACGGCCTGGGCGACCCAAAAGGGCGTTGAGCTGGACGAATTGAGCGTGCGGAAGATTGGTCTCGAAGAGATTTACCTGGAGCTCACAACTCTCGGCCGCGCAGAGCCCGGCGCCGGCAGAGCGGAGAAAAACGGCGAACCGGAAGAAGGCCGGCCGTGAGCGACCTGGCGCTGGCTCTGCGGCAGGTGCGCTTCGAGAACCGGTCTTTCTGGCGGAACCCCGCGTCAGCGTTCTTCACCGTCGTTGTTCCGCTGATGTTCCTGGTGATCCTCAACGCGCTGCTGAGCGGCGACACGACCCGTGTGCCGGGCGGAGTCACTTCACTCTCCAATTTCTATGTCCCGGCAATGGCCGCTCTATCGGTTATAAACGCCTGCTATACGAGCGTGGCGATGAGCGTTTCCATCGCGCGGGAGGAGGGTCTGCTGAAGCGAATCCGCGGCACGCCCCTTCCCGGATGGGCCTATCTCTTTGGCCGGATCGTCCACTCAACGCTGATAGCACTCATGCTCGTCGCGATAGTTGTCGCTTTCGGCGCGGTATTCTATGACGTGCAAATTCCGGGCAAGACGATGCCGGCATTTATTCTGTCTATCGCGGTCGGAGCGGCCGCGTTCAGCGCCCTGGGAATGGCGATTGTCTCGGTGATTCCGAACTCCGAGGCAGCAACGGCGATCGCCAACGGCACCATCCTGCCGGTGCTTTTTATCTCGGACGTGTTCGTCCGCCTCAATGACCCGCCGCGCTGGTTGGCTGTGCTCGGAGATATTTTCCCGGTGAAGCACTTCTCCCAGGCTTGTCAGACAGCCTTCAATCCGTTTTACGGCGGCAGCGGCTTCGAGTGGGCGGACCTTGGCGTTATAGCGCTCTGGGGTCTGGCAGGACTGCTCGTCGCCCTGCGCTACTTCAGTTGGGAGCCGAAGGCCTAGAAGGCAGCTAGCCCGAGGCCTGCCGGCAAGCATTATCCGCTGGGGAGTTAGCGGTCGCGATACTCTGAACGAACGCGTCCACGCTCTCGCCACCGTCAACGCGGACGCGGTTGAGCTGATAAGGCGTGGATGGGTCCTGAACGGTGGACGAAGCGCTGTCAAGAAGTGCGCCCCGGTAGCCGGCGTCTTGCACCGCGCGGAGCACCCGCTCCTGCGCCTCGGCAGTCCCTGAGCGGAAAGGCTCACCGGCGGGGTAGACCAGGAATTGGACGCGCCGGCCGGTCCGGGATTCCAGCTCAGACCGGGAGGCCGTCAATTCATTCTGCAAGTCGGCCTCGCTTATGGTTCCCAGATCACGGTGTGTGACGGTGTGCGAAAGGATCTCCATGCCGGCAACGGACATCTCCTGCAGCTGCTGCCAATTCATATACTGCGCGCCGCCGCCGCTAAGGAAGCCGGTGACGACGGCGAGCGAACCTGTGAAGCCGTGCTTCTGCAGCAGGGGAAGCGCGTTGTCATACTGGCTCCGATACCCGTCGTCGAAGGTGAGAATGATGGGCTTCGGAGGCAACGACCCTTGGCCTTCGATAGCTTCGAACAATTCCGCCACGCTAAGCGTCGTGTAGCCGGCGCACTGGAGATAGGCAAGCTGGGCATCGAACTCGTCATTCGAGACGGTAAGACGCGGATAAGCGTCGGCGACCGCTTCCTGGCCGATGTGGTGGTACATCAGGATGGGAAGATCGAACGGAGCAGTGATCGGGGTGCCGGGCGAGGCGGAAGGCGCCGATGACTGGGCGGTGTGTTGTGAAGCGTCCGGTATGCCAACGTCCGGTCTGGAGTCGCCCCGGTCCCGGAGAAGCGCCAGTGCAGCGAACAGCGTTACCAACCCGAGCACGGCGACGCCGAGGATACCGACACGCACCGGCGAGCCGAGCCAGCTCAAGGCAGCGAGAGGCCCTCCCGACGGCACCCGGGCGCCTCGATTAGGGAGCCGGGCGTCGGGCCGCGACCTCCACTCCGCTCGTCGCGTTGGAATCGCTAATCAGCAGACGCAGGCCCTCATCCAGAGGAAGGGGAGGGCCCCAGCGGCCGGTAGCCAGAAGCGCCGCCGGATTGAGCACCGAGTTCTCGATGTCCCCGGCGCGCCTCGACCGGAACTCAAGCGATAGAGACCGGCCGGAGATCGCGGCCAACCTGTGCGCCATCTCGATGATTGACGTGGGAACGCCACTGCACACGTTCCAGACGTGGCTGCCGGGAGTGTCCAGGGCGACCTTCACGGCACTGACGACGTCAGAGACATGCAGGAAATCGCGCACTTGCCGGCCGGCGCCGTGAATAACGAGCGGCCGGCCTGAGAGAAGACGCTCCAGGAAGATGGCGACAACTCCGCCCTCTGCATCCGACCGCTGTCGGAGCCCGTAAACGTTGGACGGCCGCAGGATGGTGTAGGGAACCGGCTGCTGCGCAAGGAGGCGTTCCGCTGCCAGCTTGTGGCTGGCGTAATGGCTTCGCGGAGCCGGTGGCGAGTTTTCATCGGCCGGTTTGGGAGACTCACCGTAGATAGCGCCGCCTGAGGAAAGATAGACGAGACGCCGAACACCCGCCGCGCCGGCCGCGTCGAGGAGTGCCCGAGTGCCCTCGACGTTGATCTCGCGGTCCGTTTCCGGATCGTTCATCGAACGTTCCACACTGGTCTGGGCGGCGCAATGGATCACTGCCGTGAAGCCGCCATCGGCAATCAAGTCTCGAACTTGTGTTGGGGCTCGCACATCAATCTCATGGAACGGCAGCCTTGGGGGAAGATTGGCCCGGTTGCCGGTGCTGAGGTTATCCAGGGCTTCAACCGCGAATCCGGATTCGGCTAACCCCTGCAGCAGGTGCGATCCAATGAACCCGGCGCCACCGGTGACCAACACTCGCTGATTCTCAGTCATGTCCATCAGGATTGCCTTTGAGCGGCCTGCTGGCTCAACCCGCTACAAGAGGATAGATAGGCCGGCGCAGACAGCAGCTCATCCAGTCCAACAATACGATATCCCTTTGCGCGCAGGCCGTCGATGAGGCCGGGCAGAGCGGCGAGCGTCGCTGCGCGGCTCGTCCCCTGGTTCGTGTTGTCTCCATCGTGCAATAGGACGATGGACCCGGGGCGCACCGAGTCCAGCACCCGCTGGACAATAACCTCCGGCGGCGGGTCTCTCCAATCGCGCGGTATTACGTCCCACGTGACGGTGCGCATGTGCTGATGGGAAACGGCGCGAAGCTGCCAGGGGGTGTGGAAGCCGTTGGGCGGGCGGTAAAAGGCCGGACAAACCCCGGCAGCCTCTGCTATGGCCCTCTCCGCTTTCCCCAGCTCGCCGTATCCCAAATCCAGGACGGCATCCCGCTTCTGATGCCGATAAGAGTGGTTGCCGATCAGGTGTCCGCGGTGCACCAGATCCCGCACGACTTCCGGATGAACGGTGGCGTTCTGCCCGACAACAAAGAAAGTACCCTTAACATGGTGTTGGTCCAGCATCTGATCTCTGGAGCCGTGGCTGATGATGTGCCCATAGATCTGGGAGGACGGGGCATAAGCGAAGTAGGTAGCGGCCACGGGGAAGGCAACGCTTAATAGCAGCGCTCCCTTCAGGCTGCCGGAGACCAGGAGGTTGGCTCGCCGGGCGGGCGCTGCCAAACCACGGGACAGGCCGATCCAGATAGGGGGAACGAGGGCGATAATGGCTAGGGCAGCCGCCAGGCCGCCGGCGAGCCAGAAGACCACGGCGACGCCCGCACTCTCGTTTATCCAGCCGGCGCCGGCCGGGCCCAGCGCGTAGCCAACCCCTTCCATGGTCAGGAACCAGCCCAGGAGGGAACCTGCGCCGGATGTGCGCGATAGATCGATCGAGAGCGCGTTTACGGAAGGCAGAGCGAGGCCGAGACCAAAGGCGGCGCCAGCAGCGAGGGGCGCCGCGGCCGCAGGCGCCGTTGCGGCAGACAGCAACCAAATGCTGAAACAGGCGATGAGATATCCGCCGCCCAGGACGGGGATACGACCAACTCGGTCCGAGAGTGACCCGCCCACAATTACGGCGAGCGCGCCCGCGGCGCCGGCCGGTGCAAGCATTAGCGCTTCTTCCCGAAAGTTGACTCCCAGGAGGTCTCGTCCGTAGGCCCGGAAGACGGCAAGCAGGCCCGCCAGGAGGGCGCTCTGGAGCACTAACATGAGCGAGAAGGTGAGCCGACGCGGGTGCAAAATCTTTATCACCAGGCCTCTCAGCGGCTCGTGGCCCTCCTTAAGAGAAGCCATTTCAGAGCCAGCTGGGATAGCGGTCTGCCTGAAGCTGCGGGCAGCGACGAAAGCCACGATGCCGCCGCACAGGGAGAGGGCGATTGCCGCGGCATAGGGGAAGCTCGTCGGCAGGACGAAGCCGGCAGCCAGGGCGAGAGCGATAGCTGCGCCGCTTGTCATGGTGAGCCCGGAGGAAAGCTTGCCACGTTCTTCCTGTGCGAACTCCGCCGCAGCCATGGCGTACACGGCCGGCCAGACGGTTGCCCCGCCAAAACCATAAAGGGCGGCCGCCGGGATCACTAGCGCGGGGGTAAGGGCTGCGCCAAATAGCGCGATCTGTCCCGCCAGGATAAGGCCCGCGCCCGCTTTCAGTGCTCTAATTGCAGATATGCGGTCTACCAGTCGCCCCGCAAGGAACTGCCCGCCGAGCTTGGAGACACCATAGGCGGCCAGTGCATAGCCCGGGAGAGCCGCGCCGCCGCCGTAATCCTCCGGCAGGTATGACTGGACGGCGACCAGGAAGACGAAGACGAGGGCAGAGTCAACAGCAAGCGTAACGACGAGATATGGCCGCGCCCTGGGCGACCTAAAGAGAGAGAGCCAGGCCCGAACTGCGGCGAAAAGCCGTGCAATCAAAACAGGCGACACTCCTTGAGCGAGCCGGGCCGGTGCTGCTCGGATACGAAGGGACGCACGTCATAGACTAGAAAGCGGCCACGCGGGTCGCGGTAAACGATGCTCGCAACCCGGTCGCTGACAAGTGAGTCTAGTAGCTGCCCCTCATTCATGTGCGTGCGCTGATACCAGGCCCTCTCAAAGACCACGTAGTCCACACCTTTGAAGGCCGTGTAGCAGGCATACTGATCACGGGTCCAACCACGGTGGAACACACTCTCAGTGAAGAATTCATTGGAGAGGACCGCGCCGTGCCGCATGAAGTGATACATGCCGTCTTCGCGCTCGCTGGGCTCCAGGACCCGGTAAGTAGCTCCCGGGTGGAACGCGCCGTAGTAGCCACTCGGCCCCCGATCGTAGTGAATGATGCCGGATAGCACCAGGAACCCGCTGATGCCCGTAGCGAACGAGGCGCCGAGGATAGGCCGGTAGTGACGACGAATAAAGGGCACAAGCGCGGAGAGCAAGAAGGGCATCGCGAAATAGGTACTGCGGGAGAGCGTGGAGTAGATGACAGAGGTCTCGATAGTGTTGAAGGAGTTCTCGTTGATAGCCGGGGTCAGGGATGTCATCCAGTAGATCGGGATGAGCGCCAGCGCCACGGGAACCCCGAGGGTCAGAAGCGGGCGCAGTTTTTGCCGGTCAAAGGCAAGAATGCAGAGTCCGTAACCTCCGGCCACAGCAGTGCCCACCACCGGATGGCTGCTGACGGTGAGCCATAGCAGAAGCGCGGCCAGGAGATAACGGCGACCCTCGAAGGCCCAGACAAAGAGGAGGAAGAAAAGCGCGCACCAGAGGCTGGCGAACTGAAATCCGTAGACGGAATCGATAAACAGCGGGTTGAGCAGGAAGACCAGGACTAGCCAGGGGTCCCTCATAGCCGGCCGGACCACGGCTGCAGCAACAACGGTGCCTACAACGGCTATAGCCATGAGCAGAGTGACCGCCCAATCGCCGAAGAGCGGGAAGATCAGGGCGCCGAACAGGTACGGAGCGAACCCGTACGGGAAAGCGGTAGCCCTGCCGCTGTCAAGTAGAGAAACATGAATCGGGAAGTCGCCGTGATCGAAGATCTGGTCGCTGATGTACCAGATATGAGCGTAGTTATGGGCGGAATCGGACGCCAGGAAGAAGGGGTTGGCGAGCAAATCGCCGGCGATGAAAAGCAGGCCAAAGACAGCGAGGAGCGGGAAGACGTAAATGGACCATGCGGGCATATCACTGGGACGGTGACGCCCGGCCAGGACGCGCCACCAGGCGCCGACCATGGCCACCGCATCTATAGCGCCGTCCGTTAAGCGCGTCCGGGAGCGCAGGACCGGAACCGGCACGACGACATCGTTGCAGATGCTGTAACCGAGACGCGGTAAGACCACAGCGACTTCAACTGTTTCGCTGTAGCGATATCCCTTGTAGTACTGGAGCGCCTCCACCAGGGGGCCCAGGCGAAAGACGCGGAAGCCAGACTCAACATCGTACAGACGCTGACCGGCCCAGATGGATGACCACACGGAGAGGGCCCAATTGCCGAACCGTTTGAACCAGCTGTAACCGGAGAGGTCCCGGCGCGCCACAACCGCCGCGTATCCCTGCTGCAGCGGGGCAAGCAGGGCATCGATGTCGCTGGGACGGTGCTGGCCGTCGGCATCGGCGGTGATCACCGCATCGTCCGCGCTCAGTTCGCCTGCGTCCAGCCGGTCTGCCAGTGATGTGAAAGCCGCGTGATAGGCGGCCGAGAGACCGCGGTTATCGTCGAACAGGATCGGTCGCACGTGCGGCCGGTTAGCCGCCCAACCGACGATCAGCCCGCGTGAGCGGTCACTGGAGCCGTCATCCACAACAATAATGTCGTCGGCTAAAGGCTCGAGCCTATCGAGCACGTCGAGGACTGTCGCCTCTTCGTTGTAGACCGGCACGACGGCGATGCGGCGGGGAGGGACCGGCGTGCGAGGGTGCCTTCGGCTGTTTGCTACTTTTCCCCCGATCATCGGCTGAGCGCTGGGTCTCGCTCCTCCTTCAGCCGCTCGATCAGCCACGGCACTGTCCTCTGCATACCTTCGTCGAAGCCGATTTCCGGCGCCCAGCCAAGCTCCCGCCGAGCCTTTTCGCTGGAAACATCCTTACCGGAGTAGTCTCCGCTGCGCGCTTCAGTAAATTGAATTGCTTCAGAGGAGCCTGTCAGGCGTAGAACCGTTTCGGCTATGCGCAGTATAGTGATTTTCTCTGCACCGTCTAGATTATACGTCTGATTCTCTGCTTTTGCCCCCAGCGCAAGCACGTGACCGCGGGCCAGGTCTTCCACGTACACGAACTTGCGGTGCTGAAGACCATCACCCGCAACCGTCAGCGGCTCGCCGGCCAGCGCCTTCCGTACGAAGACCGGGACTACCAGTGAGAGCCGCATGCGCGGACCGTAAGGAATCCCGTAGCGCAGAATGGTAAACGGCAGGCCGTGCATGTTCCAGTAATCGTGGCAAAGCATCTCTGCGGCGATCTTTGATGTCGTGTAGATGTGCCGGCCGGCGTCAGCGGCGAATGGTTCCGTCTCGCTAACGATATCTGCCTCCGTGGGCGCGACGGAGGAGTAGACCCAAACGGTGCTCGCCAGAATAACGCGTCGCACTGCGTTCGCGCGGCACGCCTCCAAGACCCTAAGCGTTCCCGTGACATTGAGATCGATGGCGGCGGCCGGGTCGGCGTTAACATCGTTGACATCGGCAACGGCCGCGAGGTGATAGACGGCCTCGAGTCCTCCAACGGCTTCGAGCAGCGCTTGGCTGTCCAACAGATTGGCCGCGACATGTCGGGGCTCGGGCCGGTGCGGCGGCTTGACGTCGATAACCGTCACGTCGTGGCCGGCAGACACCAGCGCGTCGACAACGTGCGACCCGATGAAGCCAGCGCCACCAGTAATGCCGACGCGCATTTTTATCCCCGCGCCTCTATAGGTTCGCGCTTCAGCAACTGAAGAGCCTCGGCCAAGCATTGGACCACGTACGCAGCGTTGTCTTTCGTCATTCGGGCGGAGATGGGAAGGCAGATATGGTTGGCGCAGATATCCTCCGCAACACTGAGCTTGACAGGCTCGTCGCCGGCGAAGACAGGTTGTAGGTGGCACGGCGTCTCGTAGACCTCGCCGCTTAAGCCGACGTCGAAGCGCTCGCGCATCACCTTCTTGAGAGGCGCGCGATTCACCCCGTTCAGAAAGGCGATGTACTTGTAGTAGTTACAGTAGAGCCGTTCGGGCAGGGCCAGCGGCGTGATATCGGGATCCAGGCGCGGGAGAAGATCATCGTATACAGCCGCAATCTCGCGCCGGCGTTCAACAAACTCATTAAGGCGCCTGAGTTGAGCAAGGCCCATGATCGCGTGCGGTTCGCTCATCCGCCAGTTGTAACCCATTCGCACGTGGTAATTGCTGGTGAACCCCTCTTTCCCCTGGTCGCGATAGATGAGCGCTTCCTGGTTAAGGCGCTCATCATCGGTAACGATTGCGCCGCCCTCACCGCTGGTGATGACCTTGGTTGGGTAAAACGAGAATGCGGCCGCCAAACCGAAGCTTCCGGCGGGCTTCCCGTCCAGCGTGGAGCCGTGGGCATGCGCCGCGTCCTCTATTAGAGGGACTCCCGCGTGCGCGCATATCGCCTGGATTTCAGCAATGCGAGGCGTGATGACGCCGCCGACGTGGACGAGAATTACTGCTACTGTACGAGGGGACAGGACGCTACGCAGGCTTTCCGGGTGCAACGCGAAACTCTCGCGCTCACAATCGGCGAAGCGGATGCGGCCGCCGGCGTGTATTACGGCAGCGCCCGTGGCGAAGAAGGTGTTGGATGGAACAACCACCTCGCGGCCCTCCACACCGACCGCCCGCAGGATGATCTCGAGTGCGCTGGTCCCGGAATTGACGGCGATCGCGTGCCGAACGCCGCAAAGGCTCGCGAAGGACCGTTCGAGCTCTTTGCCGTTAGCGCCGAGCGTCAGGGCGCCGGACGAAAGGCAGTCGTCGATCCGGCTGAGGATCCACTGCCGGTCCTCGTCGGGAAAATAGACCGCCGCCGGGGGCACCTTCATCAGCTAACCTTCCTTATCCGTTTGACGTATCTGGGTGGTCTAATGGTACCCGCTTCCGAAGGCTGCGTCACGGCGGAGTTGTTACGAAAGCAGGCGCTAAAGCCGCCGGCTTCCCGAAACCCCCTCATATCTGCGGGCAAT
>VBJS01000064.1 GCA_005880055.1 Chloroflexota bacterium
CTCGCTCGGCACGGTGCTCACGGCGTTGTACGCCGCCGGCGGCATCACGGAGCGCGCCAACATGCGCACCGTGGAAGTGCGGCGCCACAGCAAGCCGGTGGCGACGTTCGACCTGTACGAGTACCTGCTGCGCGGTGACACGCGCAACGACGTGCGGCTCGAGACCGGGGACGTGGTGTTCGTACCCGTCCATGGCACCCGTGTACAGGTGACCGGTGCCGTGACGCGCCCGGCGATTTATGAGCTCAATGCAGGCGAGTCGCTTGCCGACCTGATCCGCGCCGCGGGTGGATTCCGTCCCGACGCCGCGCTGCAGCGGGTGTCAGTCTATCGCACCTTGCCCGCGGCACAGCGCACGCCCGGGCTACCGCCGCGCACCGTCATCGATGTGCGACTCTCCCCCGTGCCGGTCGGTGATCCCGTGGGCCGAGACGCCGAGATACGGGGGAGCGTCTTGGTCCCGCCGTTTGCGGTCGAGGACGGCGATTCCGTCGTCGCGGACTCCCTCCCCTTGCGTGGGGCTCGCAATTTCGTGGACATCAAGGGGAACGTCTACCTCCCGGGGCGCTACGGCCTCGAGCCGGGGATGAGGTTGTCGGGGCTGGTAAAGCGAGCAGGAGGGCTGCGCCCTGCGACGTATGCCGGCCGCGCCCACGTCGAGCGCTTGAACCCAACGGATTCTACGAGGTTCGTGCTGCCCGTCGAGCTGCCGTCGGACTCGGCCAAGCGGTGGAAGGAAGACCCTGAGCTCAGGGAATACGATATCGTCACGATTTACGGTCGTCCTGAGATGCGTGACTCGATGTACGTGGCGATTTCGGGGATGGTGAATGAGCCGGGGCAGTATCCGTGGCGTGAAGGGATGACGTTGCGGGATCTCGTGCTGATGGCGCACGGTCCCAAGATCGGTGCGTACCTGAAGGAGGCCGAAGTAGCGCGGCTTCCAGCCGACCGATCGCACGGCGAGCTGGCGCGGACGGTGCGCGAGCCGATGGACTCGACGTACTTGTTCGATCGCGACTCGCTCGGCCGCTACGTCGGGCCGCCGGGGCTCCCCTTCCCCGCCGCAGGCGCTGCTGAAGTGCCGCTCGAGCCGTTTGACAACGTCATGATCCTGCGGCAACCGGATTTCGAGCTGCAGCGCACCGTAAAGATCAGCGGGGAGGTGCGATTCCCCGGCACCTATGCGCTGCGGTCGAAAGACGAGCATCTGGCCGACCTGATCGAGCGCGCCGGGGGCCTCACCCGGCAGGCGTACGCGGCGGGCATCCAGTTCGTACGCGTCCTGAACAACGCGGGCCGGATTGACGTCGATCTGCCGCGTGCGCTAAGGGACCGACGTTCGGGAGCCAACGTCATCCTCCAACCGGGCGACTCGATCGGCGTTCCCGAGTTCATCTCCAGTGTGAAGGTGGCCGGGGCGGTGAATTCGCCGGGGAGCGTGCTGTGGAAGCAGGGGCGCGGCCTTGGCTACTACATCGCAGGGGCGGGTGGATACAGCTACCGCGCCGACAAAGGTCGCGTGAGCGTCAAGTATGCGAACGGGGAAGTGAAAACCCGACGGCGCACGCTGTTCTTCAAGAGCGACCCCGGACCTGGGCCGGGATCGGAGGTGCTCGTGCCCGTGAAGGACACAACCGCGGGCACCAACTATGTCGCGCTGTTCGGGGCGATGGCGCAGGTCCTGGCGAGCATGGTGGCGATTATTGTAGTGGTGACGCGGTGACAAACCGGGGCGGCGATAGGCACCCGCAATCCCTGCGCGAGGTTGGGGCGCGTCGTCGGGCCAGGCGGACGCGCGGTCGCGTCGGACCCGTCTACGGGCAGAGCCGCGCCGCGCGTTTACTCGCGGCGATCGCGCACATATCGGCAAGCACCGTGCCGATTATTGTCGTCGCGGCGAGGATGTAAACCATTTCCGGATAGCCACAAATCTACAAAACGGCCTCACGAGGGCCTGAAGAAGAAATTATTAACGTACCGGCCAATCTTCCCCCCAACCCCGACATTCCCCAGCATCTGATCGCGCGACGCGTCAAAGTCACGAATCGGACGCATTCTTCCGTCATCAAGGAAGAAACCCTCGTATCCCAGCTCCGCAAGAAGAGCCGTGATCCGCCCAACTGATCCAGCATTGTGGCGTTCTTCCACCTCCACAAGAAGCGCAGGGCGGTTCTCACGCAGTGTCTCCGCCGCTCCGCGCAACACCATCTCTTCATGCCCCTCAACGTCGATCTTGATGAAGCCCACACCGGCAAACCCGTACCCGTCCAATCGGCGGGTGGGAACCGTGATCACCTCGATTGGGGTGTCACCTGCAAGTTCCAGTGTATTTCGCGGATCGATGGTCGCCCATGACGGGTTGCCGGTCGGGAGGCGGATTTCCATTTGGCCGTCCGTATCCGACAGCGCCACCGGGTACAGCCGGATGCGACGACCGAGATGCGTCCTGAGGTGTTCCTGCATGGATGGCAGAGGCTCAAACGCGAGTACGGCCGCGGAATGGCGCAGCATGTAGTAGCAGTACAGTCCTCGGTTCGCACCCACATCGATCGAGAGGGCATCGCGCCGACACCATTTTGACAATCGGCTGATTTCCGGTTCCGATCGCGCCGCCCGTTGCAGTTGATATCGATAGACGATTCCAGGGGCAATCCATCTGAGGATCCCCTTGGCGACAGGTTTCAACCAAGTCACGGGTGAGAGAAGGAAGGCTGATCGGCCTGCGAAGGGATGTACAATAGCAGCATGGAGGTTTGAGCGTCGCCTAACGCGTTCCCTTGACGGAACGGAGCGCGGGTGACGAAAGCACAATGTCGGCAATCACCCTCACCCTCCCCGTGTTCTGGGCTAGCGAGAGCGAGTCCAGGAACCAGTCAAGCGCCCCAGGACTGCGGAGTTTCCAGGTGTGGATGCCGAACGCGGTGAAGTGGCCCCTCTGATTCGCCTGTCGCCAGAGACTGTGAATCACCGAATCGGGAAGACCGTCCGACACCGTCCAATGCCCAATGCCAAACGCCGTGCTCGTCGTCAGCGGCTCCGGTCGCGTACCCGGCCCCACCCGCGAAGCGAACACCCATACGAAGGTGCGAACCATGGCGGCCCGCCACGTCGTGAACTTGGAGACCGAATCAAAGGCGATCGCCTCGGGCCAGTTCCCGGGCTCCACGAATGTCGTCGGGGCGAACCCCATGCTGTCCAGATCGGCGATCGACCCGAGAACCTCGCCAACGAAATCTGGTCCGTCTGCCGTCGTCGCGCTGTGGGTACGGGAATGTGCGGCGATCCCGAATCCGAGCGCCTGATCGTTTCGTAGTTCCTGCCACCCTGGACGCCCGTTTCGGCCCACGAAGTGCGTCGGAATCGCGAGCATCGCGGTAAGGCCCCGTGACCGCAGCCGTGCGATAAAGTCCTCGTCCTGAGGGGGGTCGTCGGCGAGCCACAAGAGCACGGTGGGAGTGGAATCGGACATCACAGTCAAGCGCTCAGCGCCGAAGGCCAGAGCGAACACGTCGGCGCGCACGCGGACGCCGAACATCGGGTAGCCTTGCTCAAACCCCAGTGAGTCGTTCATGAACAACTCGCCGCGGGCGGTGTCGGCCACCACTTGGTAGCGCATCCGGCACCGCTCTCCCGACGGACACTGCCACCGCCACTCGACTCCGCCGGAGGTATTGAGCGGTATACCCACGGCGTCGGCCAGTCCCAGCGCCGGCGCCGCTGATCCGTCCCATTGCCGCGACGGCGCTTCTGTTCCTCGCCACCCCGTGAGACTATCTCCAGCCGGGGAAATCGTCGCGAGCGTGATGCTTGACACCCACGTGCCGCCGCCGATGTGAAACACCCAGTCACCACTGACCACGTCCCGCGGAGGCGCCTGCGGTGACAACAGAGAGGCCGTGTTTTGCTCGGCAAGGCAGCCCAGACCAAGCAAAGTGAGACACAGTGCCACCGCGCTGCGAGACAGTCGGATGAGCGTCACGGGACGGCCTTGTGATCAGTGGGTATGCGCCGGGATCAATATACCGCACGCCGCGTACCTCGGAACTGCTGATTCCATCTCACCTTCGGTCCCGGAAGTTTGCCAGGGGGTTTACGGGGGGGATGCTGGCCAACCTCTTGACGGAGAACGACTTTCCGGGTCACCTTAGTCGTCCGTTGTACCTCTCAAGCCCGGTCGCCCCCTCCCAAGCCGGAGGCGTCGACACACCCTGGATGGAGTTCTGTTGAACCGATCGCTAGCACATCACCTTGAACGGATCACCGCGCGTCTTGGCTTGCCCGCCCGCTGGGGCCGGCTAACGCTGATCGCCGTGACGGGGGGTGTCCCGGGTGCCTTGCTCGGGATCGCGATCGCACTCGTCGCTCCCAAGCACTACGAGGCGACGGCATTGATCGCGATCGACGCACCAACCCAGTTTGGGGCCCTCGGCGATCTCGCAGGCCTGGCGGCCCAATTCGGCGTGCCGACTGCGAGCGGAACGAGCCCGTTCTATTTCGCAGCACTGGGCTCCAACACTGATGTTCTGGACCGCGTCTTGAACATGTCCATTGCCGTAGGCGACTCGACGCTCCATTTGATCGACCTGTACCGTCCCGGGCTCCGAAGTCAACCCGAGCTTCGCCTTCAGAAGGCGATGCGAGACATCAGTCGGGACATCAGCGTTTCGACCGACATCAAGAGTGGCCTGGTGACCGTCACGGTTACACAGACCGATCCCGTTCTGGCCGTAGCGGTTACCGACTCCCTCGTGAACGCTATGGACATTGTCGGCCGCCAACGACTCCACAGCCGTGCGAGGGCGGAACGGGAATACACGGAAGTCGGCCTGGACAGCGCCCGGCGCAAGCTCAGCGATATCGAAGACGCGTTGGAGCGCTTCTACGAGACCAACCGAAATATTGAGGGGTCCCCGCGCTTGAAACTCGCCGAGAGCCGCATTCTCAGGGAGCTGGACTTGCGGCGATCCCTGGTGGTCACGCTGCTGCAGAATCTCGAGAATGCGAGGCTCGAGGAGATCCGGAGTACGCCGCTCCTGACCGTGGTACAACACGCCCTCGTCCCGGGGAAGCCGAGCTGGCCCAAGAAGAGTGTGCTGGCGATTCTGGGGTTCGGCGTGGGCGCCTTGTTGTGGCTCGCGGTAAGCCATGGGCGCGAGTTCGGCTCGACTCCAACGTAGAATCAATCGGGCACTCGGTCGGGGTATCACTACGCGCGCGTGCGAACGCCCTCCCCTCTCTACCTTTCATCACTCTGGGCGCCATGGCACTCAACCGCCGATCCGCGATTCTGTCGTTTCTCGCGTCTCCACTCCTGAGCCGCTTCCGGGCCAACTGGCGGCCGTCGCCCGACGCGCAGACAGCCCCCGGACCACCCCCGGTCCTGAGCGTCCGTCAGTTAAGGCCGCATTGGCAGCCGTGGCGTCTGCAGGCCCCGGCGCGGCCCTCTACGTTCCCTCCGGCCGTTACCGTGTCGCCGCGCTTTCACTCACCCGGCAACCCGTCCGAGTATGGGGCGATGGCGAGACCAGCGTCCTGGTCGGAGCACCGTCGGGCCCGATCCTGTCTCTCACCGACTGCCCGGTGGTCGAGATGAAAAGCTTGGGCTTCGGCGCCGCCCTCAGCGGAACCGGAGGTGACTATGCCCTGCTCGAGGTGGCGACGTGCGCCGACGTCTCCTTAACTCGGCTAAGGGTGGAAGGCAGCGGCGGCGACGGCGTGGACGTCCGATCCTGCGACGGCATCGATATCGCGGATTGCACCTTCACTAAGGCGGCCCGGTACGGGCTCCGAGTGCGCGACAACCCGACCCTGTCCCGGCACCGCCGGATTCACCACTGCGTCACCGCCGACAACGGTCAACACGGTTTCCTGCTCCAGCGTATCGTGGGATTCGACGTCGAGGCGAACCTTGTGCTCCGCAACCGGTCAATGGGCATCCACGCGACTGACGGCTGCGATTGGCTGCGAGTGCTCCACAACCGGTGTTCCGCCAACGGCACCTCTCCCCTCGAGCACGTCGCCTACATCCTCCAGTGTCGCGGCGTCGTGGCGCACGCGAATTCTTCCTTCGGCAATGCGGGGGATGGCATTCTCCTGCGCGAGTGCAATGACAGCGTGGCCGCGAATAACATTTGCGCCGACAATCACCGCCACGGAATGTCGATCCAGGGCATCGACGGGGGGGTCGTGGACGCCTTCGTGGCATGCGGAAACATCGCCTTGCGGAATACCGAGCACGGACTGGCAGCGACGGGAATCTCGCGGGCGCTGTACGGAGCGAACTTGGTCGCCGACAACACTCGGTTCGGGTTGGCGGGTTACGCAGGACCGGCCCGAGCCCTGTCACAACTCGCGTTCGCATCCAATCTTGCGTTGGACAACCGCCAGGGGGCGGTACTCGTGGCCGGGGCGCAGTCCGCAGCCGTGGTGGGCAATGTGGTGGCAATCACCGCTGGAGGGAACGTGCCAGCGTTGGCCTTGAAAGACTTCGAGGGCCACCAGATCCAGGTCGCCCGCACGCTCGCCAACGTTGAGATGGCAGGGCCGAGTGCTCCGGCGACGCGAGACCTGCGCGGGATGGGAAACATGATCGAGCATCTGTCCTCCGACGCCCCTGTCCACTAGGAAGGCGACGCCACGCGTGTCGAGGATCCTCCTCCTGACTCCCTCCTTGACCGGCACGCCAGGCGGAATCACACGCTACGCCCGAACCCTCGTTCAATCGGAGGTGTTGGAGCGACGGGGGTTCGCCGTGACTGTGGTCGCAACGCACACCAAGGGAACGGCGACCGGGAAGGGGCTTCTGGCGGCTCGTGCTGCGGCCCGGGTCATCATGGAACGTCCCCGCCATGCCATCACTCACGCGCTGATCGCGTCCCACGCCAGCGGCATCCGAAAGCTTGCCCTCCTGGCCGAGTCCCGGGCGCTGGGTGCCAGCACGATCGCCCACTTCCAGAGCTCGTCGGTGATCGAGTGGCTCGCAGCGCTGTCTCCGTGGTGGCGGCGCCTTGTCTTGGCGACTCTGGGGCGGCTGGACCTGGTAGTAACGCTTGGGGACCGTCTGGCCGACTACTTCCGCTGCTCGGGCGTCCGGGCCCCCGTTCGCGTCATTCCGAACGGTGTGCCGACGGTCCCTCCCCGACCACCGCGCGCGCCCGGAGCCCACCGATATGTCCTCGCAGCCGGTGAGTTAGGCGAGCGAAAGGGCACCCTGGATCTCCTCGCCGCGTTTGCCCAGGTTCGGACACGGTGGCCGGACGTTTCCCTCGTGCTCGCCGGTGACGGACAGGTCGATCCGGCCCGGCGCCGGGCGCACGAGCTCGGCATCGCGGATGCGGTACGCATCTTGGGCTGGGTAGATCCGTCCCGACTCGAGGCTCTCGTCGCCCATGCGGAGATCTTCATACTGCCCTCGTACCGGGAAGGCATGTCGTTCGCGGTGCTTGAGGCACTGATGCAGGGAACACCCGTGGTCGCGACGCCGGTGGGGGAGCAGGCCAGCGTCATCACCGACCGGGAGACCGGTCTCCTGGTGCAGCCAGGTGATATCGGGGGGATCGCCCGGGCGCTAGAGGACCTGCTCCGTGACCCATCGCTTGCGGCCGCGCTCGGCAGAGCCGGTAGGCTTCGGGCCCAAACGGCCTACAGCCTAGCGGCGAATCACGAGGCTGTGGCTGACATGTACGACGAGCTGCTGTCTCGCAAGAAGCCAAGCGACGCCCACAGCACGTAGGCCGCGATGCTGCGCACGCCAAAAGAGTTGTAGCTCGACTCGAATGCTATGAGCGCGACCACACCGACCACGATCGCCCAGGCGATGGGCGCGTCGGCCATCGCGGCTCTCGAGGTGGCGACCAGCGTAGCCACGAACAGGAGAACTAGAGGAATCCCCAGATCGACCGCCAGCATGATCCAGGGATTTTCGAAGGTGATGTAGGATCCAAAGACCGCGGTGCTGACATCGGTTGATCCGCCAAGGCCCACACCTTTCGACTCGTAGCTCGTTACGTTTTGTGCGAAGTACTCAGCACTGAGCACGCGCACCGCCGTGGATTCCCAAGACGTCGTTGTGCGCTGGAGCACCCGCTGACCGAACGGGCTCGCCACCGCCATCGCGAGAACGCCGGCCGCCCCGAGGACAAGAGCGATGGTCCTGCGGTTCCGGACGCGGACCTTCAGTCGATGCCGTTCTCCCCAGGCAATCAGAGCGATGGGGTAGAGAGCGAAGGCAATCGCGCTCGCGCTTCGCGACCCGGTCGCGAGAATCCCCATCACTAGCACCGAGGCGGACATAATTCGATCCCGGAGACGTCCAATGACCGGTGAAATCGCCAGTGCGAAGAGAAGGGCATTCGATGCCGCCAACGGAGCACCAAATGTGATGGTTGACCGGTACTGTCCTGTAGCAAACGGGAACCAGGGAACGTCGCCGTAAACCGACTCGTACAGAGGGTTTTGGCCGAACGCGCCTTCGATGAGCCCGATAAGCGCTAGGATGACCCCCGACAGAACGATGAGATTCCCCGCCTGAGCACGCGACCACGGCCAACTCCGGAAGCTGCCTAACAGCATCCAAAACAGGAGGAACGGACCAGCGTAGTTGTCGACCAACAGGGGAAGGCCCCTGACCCCGCGCTCGGCAGCCGACATCCCTGCAGCGAATAACAAGAAGAAGACCTGGAGAGTGAGTGCGACCCGCGTCCACTTCCCCGAAAGCAGCTCCTGCCACGTCACTGCCGGGCGCCAACCCAATCCCACAAGCGCCACGACATAAACGGTGGCGGGATGCACGCGGCTCAGGAGGGCTCCGTCCCCCGCGCCCGTGAAGACCGACCACAGTGAGTATGGGATGACCGCAACGAGAGCCAGGGCACCGAGCGGCGCCCAAGCCCACTGGCGCGCCGCCCCCACTGCCGCGATCCCCACCGTGACGAGCACCACGGCCGCGCCCCAATTCCCGATCGCAGCCAGCCAGCATGTGAGCCCGAGCGCCAGCCCGACGGTGACCCCGCCCATGAGCGTTTGAGGCCGACCCACACGGGCCGCCGGCGTGACGGAATCAATCACTCCTGAATACCCTAATCGTCTCCGCTACCATCGTATCCACCCCGAACCGGGACCGCCACTCGGTCTCCGCGCTCTGGCCGAGCCTCCGGCGCAAGGCTGGGTCTCGGAGCAAGCGCCCAACCGCCGTGGCGGCGGCAGCGGCGTCTTCCGGGTCGAACAGCAGGCCCGTACGTTCGTGGGTCACGATCTCGACGGCCCCTCCATGCCGCCCCACCGCCACGGCCGCGCCGCAGAGGCCCGCCTCGATAATCACCAGCCCCTGTGCCTCGACGCTCCGGCCCTCCTGCCGTGTGGGGAAGAGAAAGACATCGGCCGCCGAATACGCCTGCCGCAGTTCGGCCTGTTCTGCCCGACCGTACCAGAGCACATGCTCTTCGATCCGTAACCCGCGGGCGAGGTCCCGCAGCCGACCCTCCTCTGGGCCGACGCCGATGATAACATACCGCAGCCCCGGAAACTCCTCGCGGAGCATCGCGACCGCCTGCAGCGCGACGTCATGCCCCTTCCGACGCTCCAGGCGGCCGACCGTCAACAGGAGGGGTCCCTCGGCCGTTCCGAGCGCGCGCCGCCGCCAAGCAGATCCGTCGCCCCGCCGGAACGTCTCGAGGCTGACTCCCACGAACACCACGTGACACTTGCAGGGGGGAAGGCCGGCCCGGAGGGCGAGCCCTCTAGTGTATTGACTGATGCAGATAATCGCGGAGGCGCGCCAGCCGAGCAGCTGCATCACGGCACGCCGCCACCAGTCCCGCGGCGACCACAGACCGAATCCGATGAGCTCAGGCCCACAAACTGTCACGATGAGTCGAAAGCGGCGCGGAAACCCTAGGGTCAGAAGCGCCGCTACCTGCGCGAAGAGATACGTGGTGGCGATCACGACGGGTCGCTCCGTCCGCGACCGCGTGGCCCGCCACAGAGCAAGCGTGAGAATCCACCGACGCCTCAGGAAGAACCGGGCCGACCTGAGAGAGAACCTTCTTACTGGCACCGGCCCGATGGCGTCAGCGTTGGGCGCGTCGGGGTATTGAGGCGCCAGGACCTCAACCCCCACACCCCGGGTCGCGAGGCCGCGCGCGAGGAGCTCGGAGTACGAAGCTAGTCCGCCCCGGAACGGAGCGAACTCTGTCGTCGCGACTACCACCTGAAGAGTCAGAAGGTCATCTCCCCCGCTCCGCCTTAAGATGCGCCCGCGCGACCGCAACACCTAGAATCGCGACCAGGGATTCCGCGGCGATGGTGGCGAGAGCGATCCCGGGGAGGCCGAAGACGCGCGCCAGCACAATATCGCCTACGATGTTCGTCGCCACCTTCACCAGGCCAAGCCAGATCAAGGGTCGCGTGGCGTCGATGGCGATGAGGGCGCGCACTGCAAAGCCGCCGACCGTGTATGGAAGGATGGCGACGAGGTAGAACCCGATGAGCCCCGCGGCCTCAAGGTGCGATTGCAGGAACGTGCCTCCCATGACCATTCGCGCCATCAAAAACCCCGCGGGGTACACGAGCGGCGCAGCCGCCAAGGCTGCCATCCCGCCAACCAGCGCCAGGGCACGTAGTTCACGCCAGAGATCGCGGCGATCCTTCGCCGATCGAGACCACTGCGTGAATACGGTAACCTGCAATCCCGCCACCACGGTGCCGACGATCGCGAAGTAGGCCTTCTCCCCGTACTCGACGACACTGATCCCTCCCGCCATCACTCCGGCGGCGACCACGCGATCCACGATGGGCGACAGCGCTGCCGCCGCCATGCTCGCCGCGATCGGCCAGGTAGTCTCCCACACCGCATTCACCGAGGGGATGGTGAAACCCGCGCCCTCGACTCCCCGGGCCGTTCCCTGGAGAGCCCGAGCAGCGAGGGATAAGTTGTAGATGGTCCGCGCACCTTCCCCTAACAGGAACGCCGTGGTCAGATCCGGAAGGCGTGCGCCGAACGGACGCACTACCATCACAAGCACAATCCCGACAGCCCGAAGGGCCATGCCCACGCAGACCAGGGGATAGCGCCCCCGACCAGTCAAGACGCCAGCACCCAGTGAGCCCAGGACCACAAGGGCAGGTACGAGTGCGACGCCCAAGGTCTGCCAAGCTCCAAGCAACGCCCGGATCTCGGGGCGTGGCTGCACGCGCGCAGCGACCTGAATGGCAAGGGCGGCGAGTGCGGCGAGCCCAAGGCCGAGCAGGGCCGCCCAACGGGCCAGACGCCATAGCCACCGAAACGCTAGGTCTCCCTGACCCACGACGGACGCAGCATGAGGCACCACGGCTTGCTCCAGCACCACGCCCCCGACGGACACAAAAAACGTCACCGCTCCCAACGCCAGGAAGAACGCATCGGTCTCCGGGGTCGCCCCGAACAACCGTGCGCTCACCAAGGGAATGGCGAACGACGCCGCCCGCGCCAGAGTCGTCCATAAGATGTTAGAGTGCGCGCCGGCCGCGGCTGATGCCGCCAGGCTGACGACGCGCCGAGTCCGCTCGACTACCACGGGTAACCCTTCTTGACTCCCAGCGCGCGCGCCTGCGCATAGGCCTCGAGCAGCGAGCGACGGGCGTCCCCGACCGTCAGGCCGGCGCGCGCCAGGCGAACGCGGGCGGCCGCCTCGAGGCGTGTCCTCCCGACCTCGTCCTCCGCCAATGCGGCGATCGCGTCACCCAGCCCGTCGGCACCCAGGTTGGGGGCCACCAGCAGCGCGGCGTCCCCAGTGGTCTCCCGGTGCTCAGGAAGGTCGAAGGCGACGATCGGCCGCCCTAACGCCAGGTAGTTCATCAGCTTGACCATGGTACTAGCGTCGTTGAAGGCGTTAGAGGGGCACGGCTCGACGGCAATGTCTGCCGCAGCTACCAGCCGCCGGAGTTCGTCCTGATCGGCGATCCAACCCCGGAAATCCACGCAGTCCGCGACTCCCAAACCCGCCGCGAGCAGCCGAGCGTGGGGGAGCGCGTCACCGTCTCCGGCGATGACACATCGGTACCGACGATACGGTGTGCGTGTCCGGGCCCGGGCCAGCCCCCGTAGGAGCTGATCTACGCCGTCTTGCGCTCCGATAGAGCCTATGTAACACAGGACAATATCCGCGCCCCGGCGCAGGGCGGGGTCCGGAGCCACTGGTGTCCAGACGCTTTCGTCCGGAGCGTTGCGAACGATGTGCACCCGGTCTGCCGCAATGCGCCCCCGCCCCAGGGCGACGCGGCGATAGCTGCCGTTCGGCACGATGACCAAATCCGCGACCGCGTAGGCCGAGCGCTCCAGCCCCAGCAGCGCGCGATGAAGGACGGACCCCGGACGCCCGCCCTTCGCGAGGTAGAGTTCGGGCGCAAGGTCATGTTGGTCGTAGACCACCACGGCCGCGCGTAGCTCGCGCACAAACGGGAGCCACAGCACGTCAGGGGGGTTCGCGAAGTGGAGGATGAGCTGCCGCGAGCGCGCGAGCCGGCGACGGGTGCCCCATACCCGCCAAAGGCTGATCCCGATCTCCCGGGCGTAGCCAAGCGCCCCGCCTCCCTCGGGCGGCTCGGTGAAGCGATGCACGCGCATGCCGTCGACGGTCTCCTGGGGGAGCTGGCCAGACCGTCGGGGCGCGATGACGTCAACCTGGTAGCCGGCACCCGCAAGGGTGCGCCCGAACTCCCAGATCCGGACGTCAGGGGGGACGCCCTGATTCTGCACCACCATGAGCACGGGGACAGCCGCGCCGGGCGGCCCGTCCCGCCCCTGCCCCGCTCGCTGCACCACTACTTACTCACGGGCGTCCAGATGCCCGCGCTCGTTCCGCTTCCACCACCCCCAGTAACTCAACGTGCACAGGTCGGCCGACGGGCGATCGCGGAATCTGGCGATCATCCGCGTCCGCCGAGCTTCCACGATCTCGCGCGGCACGGCGTTGGTCACGCGCCCCGCACGATGACCGAATCCCGCTGCCGCGAACGCCTCGACGAAGTCCGCTTGCCGCCAGCGATTGGTATACCCGGGACGCAACCTCGTGCGTATCTGCCATTCCCACTCTGGGAACGTCAAGAGCCGAAGTCGATCCACAGGGTCGAAATGGTCCCGAAAGTCGATCTCGTGAATCGAATCACCCCCGGGACGGGTCACCCGCGCAAGCTCCCGTACGACCACCGCGGGCTGATGAACGTGCTCCAGCACCGCGTTGCTGTAGCTAAGGTCGATGGCGTCCGCCGCTACGGGCAGCGCCGCTCCGTCCGCTTGCCGGTACACTAAATAGTCGGGATCAAACTCGACGTGGCCGACTTCGATGGCGCGCACGGCGCTCCGCGCGCGGTGGGCGTGCGGCCATCGCTCGGCCTCCAGACGGACTAGCACGCCCCGCAAGTGATCACAGTCTGGCTCGTCCCAGAACAAGTGCCGATACCGATCAACGGCGACCACCCGACGGGCGCCGGCCGCGAGAAAGATTAGGCCCATCCCCAGCGATCGTCCCGGGCCGAGTTCCAACACTTCCCGCCCAGCGACGTCCAATCGCCCCTCAGTGCGCTCTATCAGCTCCTGCCAGAGCTGAAATGGGCGTGCGGGCTCCTGGACCTCGTGGCAACGTCGGGGATTGGCGCGCTCGATGCGCTCGCGCAGGGGCGCGAGGGCGGACAGAGCGTTCTTCACGACATCAGAAAGCAACCCCCGCCCAACCCCGCGCCAGTCAGGCTCCGGCGATCCCGCCGGGGTGCCGCCGGGGTCTGGAGCTAGCGACAGATCAGCCAGAAACGCCGCCGGTCAGCGCGCGGTTGCGGTTCATCAGCACCGGCGCCACGCACGCTCCGCATTGTCGCGCACGGCACGCATAAACCCAGCTGAGGAAGCGGACGGAGTCTTCTACGCCAAAGGATCTCGCAAGGTCTCGTAAGTAAGCGAGTGGTTCTCCGCTCCCGACCCCAAGACAATCGAGAATGCGAATCAGTCGCCGTGAGGATCCGAGAAACGCTAGCCATAGAAGATCGGGCGGGTTACAAAAGCGAAACCCGATAACCAGCACCCGCTAAATTCCCGCCAAAGCGAGAACTCTGCAAATCCGGTGGCACTCATTGATTCTGTACAACGAGCGCGACCGGGATGCTGTTGACAGGCTCCGCTGCGTGCATCCCTCTCCGGTCTTGTCTATCGGTTTGACCGACGCTTCCACGGGCCCTAATGGCTGCATTGCCACGACGGCCCACCTGAGTAATCGCGACACGGCGCTGCTAGCGACCCGCCACCGCAGCTGCCGGCTGGCACCTGCCGACAAAGAACTCTGTCAAGGCGTCCATGACTCGATCGGCTTGATCAGGCGTCATCTCCGGGAACATGGGGAGGCTCAGGATCTCATCCGCCGCCTGCTCCGTCACGGGGAACGCCCCCTCGCCAAGGTGCAGATGACGGTACGCCGCCTGCTGATGCAGCGGGAGCGGGTAATGAAGCCCGGTGGCGATGTCCCGGCTCTGCAGGAAAGCGCGCACACGATCGCGGTCGGGCACCCGGACCACGAACAAATGATACACGGGCCGACTGCCCGGCGTCTCCGCCACAAGGCGCACGTCCGGCACCTCTGATAGACGCCCCCGGTATAGCGCCGCGATGGCGCGCCGAGCTCGATTCCACTGCTCCAGGCGCCGCAGCTTGATCCGCAGGAACGCGGCCTGGAGGGCGTCGAGGCGGCCGTTGTAGCCCTCGATGTCATG
>VBJS01000065.1 GCA_005880055.1 Chloroflexota bacterium
CACTTATCTGCTTAAACGCGTGAGTGATTGTAGCATACATGTCAAGCGGCTTGGTCCTGGGTCGCATGATATTCTAAGCATTGACGGCCGCTATGCCTCATTCGAATCGCATGTCACCCCCGAACCAACGCCTTCAAGACTCATCCCTTACGGAGCGCAAACCATCATTCACCACAACCTCCGGGCGGCCGGTCCGCCGCGTGTACGAGCCATCCGACATTGCCGAACTGGACTATGAAAGAAAGGTCGCCAGCCCGGGCCGCTTTCCGTTTACCCGCGGCGTGCACGCTACCGGCTACCGCGGGCGGCTGTGGACGATGCGGATGTTCGCCGGCTTCGGGAGCGCCGAGGAGACGAATGCACGATTCCGCTACCTGCTTTCGCAGGGCAATACCGGGCTTTCAATAGCGTTCGACCTTCCCACCCTGTATGGATACGACACCGATGCTGCGGAAGCATACGGGGAGTTCGGTAAGTGCGGTGTCGGTATCTCCTCGCTTCAAGACATGGAAATTCTGCTGCAGGACCTGCCCCTGGCGGAGATCACAACCTCGATGACCATCAATTCGCCCGCCGCCGTTATCTGGGCCATGTACATTGCTGCCGCCGAGAAACGGGGCGTTCCGCGGCGCGACCTCGCCGGAACTCTTCAGAACGATATCCTGAAGGAGTTCACCGCGCAGAAGGAGTTCATCTATCCTCCCGAGCCGTCCATGCGGCTCGTCGTGGACACGATCGAGTTCGGCAGCCGGGAAATGCCACGATGGAACACCATAAGCATTAGCGGGTACCACATCCGCGAGGCGGGCTCGACGGCGGCGCAGGAACTGGCGTTCACCCTGGCCGATGGTTTCGAGTATGTCCGTAAGTGCCAGGACCGCGGCCTGGATATCGATGAATTCGCCCCGCGGCTGTCCTTCTTCTTCAACTGCCACAACGACTTTTTCGAAGAGGTCGCCAAATTCCGCGCCGCCAGGCGCATCTGGTCTCGCGAGATGAAAGAGCGCTTCGGCGCCCGCAACGAGCGGTCGCTCTGGATGCGCTTCCACACGCAAACTGCCGGCGTCTCGCTGACGGCCCAGCAGCCGGAGGTGAACCTCATCCGCACCACCATCCAGGCGCTGGCCGCCGTCATGGGCGGCACCCAGTCCTTGCACACGAATTCGATGGACGAAGCGCTGGCTCTTCCCAGCGAGAAGGCAGCGCGCCTGGCCCTGCGGACGCAGCAGGTGATCGCCGCCGAATCTGGTGTGGCCAACACCGTTGACCCCATGGGCGGTTCCTACTTCCTGGAGGCGCTTACAAAGGAAACAGAAGAAGAAGCCTACCGCTACTTCGACAAGATTGAAGACATGGGTGGCGTAATCGCAGCGATTGAAAACGGATATCTGCAGCGGGAAATCGCGGATGCCAGCTTCCGCTACCAGCGAGAAATAGACACGCAAGACCGCACCATCGTCGGCGTCAACGATTATTTGCTTGATGAGCCGGTCGAGATCCCGATTCTCCAGATGGACCCGCAAGGAGAGGCGCGCCAAATTGAGCGCCTCAACCAGCTCCGCCGCAGCAGGGACGGACGGGAGGCCGCGCGTACGCTCACGTCTCTCGCGTCAGCCTGCCGAGACGGCAAGAATGTCATGCCTTACCTTCTGGATGCGGTGCAGGCTTACTGCACCCTCGGCGAAATGTGTGACGTGATGAGGGAGGTGTTCGGCGTTTACCAGGAAGACGCTGTCGTCTAAGCGATATTTCTCGCCTAATTATCCACAGCGTGTTCACAACTCGTTACCTTCTCGTGTATAGTTGTCTGGTCTGTCATGTTGAAATATCTCGGCGTGGCAGGCATCGCCCCTTAACTACGGTTCCGCCCCGTCCCGAGCGGGTTGGCAGAGGGAGGTCTCGCCGCAATGATCGAACCGACCGTCGATTCTGAGGTATCAGACGCGCCCCGTTCTGACTGCGCCCACCACTGGCAGATCGAGACGCCCGCGGGCGAGGTGAGCGAGGCCGTGTGCAAACTCTGCGGCGCCAGCCGCTCCTTCGCCAACTACAGTCAGCGCCGGACCACTTCTCGCACTATCAGGCCGCCGGCCGGCACTTCGAGCGCCTAACCCGGCGCGCCCTATTCACGTTCCATCAATCCATGGCCAGCGCCACGCGCCGTAGCACTTCTAACCTCATAGCCCAGGCGAAGAGCACCGGGCGGACTATCCTCACAGAGGTTGAGTCGAAACGGGTGCTTCAGGAGGCCGGCATACCAGTAGTGGCCGCTGAATTGGCGGGCACTCCCGAAGAGGCTATTCGCGTCGCGCGGAAGAACGGATTTCCGGTCGCACTCAAGATCGTCTCCCCGGAAATCCCCCACAAGTCAGATGTTGGTGGCGTCAAGCTGGGCCTGGCATCTGAAGCTGAAGTGGCAGCCGCCTTCCAGGAGATAATCACCGCCGTTAAACAGCGTCAGCCGAACGCGAACATCGAGGGCGTTTCCGTGCAGAAGATGGCGCCCGATGGGATTGAGGTAATCATCGGGATGAGCATGGACCGGCAGTTCGGGCCCGTCCTCATGTTCGGTCTTGGCGGCATCTTTGTGGAGGTGCTCAAGGATGTGGCCTTCCGTATTGTCCCGCTGGAGCCGCGCGACGCGCGGGAGATGATTCGTGAGCTCAAGGCGTTCGCCGTGCTGGAGGGCGTCCGGGGACAGCCTGGGGCGGATCTCGGTGCGCTCGAAGAGATGCTCCTCACGGTGTCGTCATTCGTCGAGGAACATCCGGAGATCGAAGAGCTGGACCTGAACCCCGTGTTTGCTTATCAGAACGGCGCCGTCGCGGTGGATGCCCGGATCATCCTGAGCTAGGAGCACCTCTTGGCTTCCTCCGATGTAAGCGACCCATCCGTCGTCGCGCGGCTCGACTCCGCCTTCAACCCGCGCACGATCGCCGTCGTCGGGGACAAGCGGGCGATGGGGTACATGTGGCTGCGCTGCATGAGCACGTTCGGCGGGAAGCTCTACTCGGTGCAGGTCGACCCGAACGAGATCTCCGGCATCGAGGAGTTGGGTGTCCCCAACTACAAAAGCCTCCTCGAGGTGCCGGACGAGATCGACTACGTCGTCTGCGCGGTACCGCGGCAGGTCTCGCCGAGGATCATCGCCGACTGCATCGAGAAGAAGGTGGGTGCGGTGGCGCTGTTCACATCGGGCTTTGCCGAGACCGAGACTCCCGAATGCATCGCCGCCCAGGAGCAGATCACGCAGATGGCGCGCGACGCGGGGTTGCTGCTGATTGGCCCAAACTGCATGGGGATCTACAACCGCCGGCTCGGCGTCCGCCACAGCGGCGACCAAGAAGCGGGAGACGCCGGAAACGTTGCCTTCATCAGCCAGAGCGGCACGCATTGCATCAACTTCTCGCTGTTCGGCGCCGTACATGGCATCAAGTGCTCCAAGACGGTGAGCTACGGCAACGCGGTCGTCCTCGATGCGCCGGACTACATCGAGTACTTCGCTCAAGACCCCGAAACCGAGGTGATAGCGCTATACATCGAGGGCGTAAAGGACGGCCCCCGCTTCCTGCGCTCGCTTAAGGCTGCTGCCTCGCGTAAGCCGGTTGTCGTCTGGAAGGGCGGCGTTACCACCGCCGGCTCACGCGCCGTCTACTCCCATACCGCCTCGCTAGCCGCCGAACCTGCCGTCTGGGAAGGGGCGATGCAGCAGGCCGGCGTCGTCCAGACACAAAGCCTCGATGAGACGGTGGACGCGGTAAAGGCGCTCGTTTATGCAGGCCGGCCGGCCGGCACCCGGATGGGACTCATCGCGATGACCGGCGGTCAGTCCGTCGTTATCACGGACGCGTTCGAGCGAGAAGGGCTGGAAGTGCCGCTGCTAACCGCGAAATCGTACGAGAAGCTGGCCGCCTTCTTTAATATTATCGGCGGCAGCTACCGCAACCCTCTGGACGCCGGCGGCACCATCGGGATGGGCTTCGTCCCCGCGAACCTGGAAAAGCTCTTCGAGATCCTGGAAGAAGATGAAAACGTGGACGCCGTCGCCATGGAAGTGGGCGCCAGCTTCATCGCGCGCCGGCTGCGAGACAACCCGGCCATGCTGCAACAGATGGTGGACACGCTTGCCGGTCACAAGAGCCGCTCGGCCAAGCCTTTCATCGCTATCGCCCATCCGGGGCACGTCGAAGATGTCATGTCGGAGATGCGACGGAAGCTCCTGGAGCGCGGGGTAGCGACTTTTACGAGCTTCCAGGCGGCGGCGAAAGCGATGGCGCGGGCTATCCGCTATTGGCGGTTTCGGGATGGGGGCGAGTAGAGGAGGTGTGTGATGCGGCAAGACAGATTACGATCGAGCGCGATTGGCGCCTTTGGGCTGGCAGTCTCTCTTGCACTACTCGCATGGCCGGCGTGCGGGGGTTCAGACAAGGGCTCGGAAGTTACCATCTCGCCGACACCCGGTCAATCGCCTGCCGCCGCTGCCTCCGGGCCAGCGGCTTCGACAGCGGCGGGGGAAACGGCCTCAGGGGCGAGCGGCTTTCGTATTATCAGCGCAACGCCGTTCACGAATAAGAACGGGCTGTATTTCGTAGGCGAGGTCTCCAACGAGAGCGGGGCGGACGCAGCCTTCGTCTCCGTCCGGCTAACGCTCATGGACGGCGGCGGGAATGTTCTAGCGACCGGCAAGGACGGCCTAGAGGCGCTAACGCTATTGCCGGCCGGCAGGAGGATGCCATTCAAAATGTCGATGAGTGCCGCTCCGGCGCAGTGGGCCGATCAGCAGTTCACCGTGCTCCACGATCCCCCAAGCGACGCCGCGCGGGAAGAGAATTACACTGATTTCGAGCTGTCTGACGTCTCGGTGCAAGCGAACGCCGGCTCGCCGGGAGAGGTGCTGGTGCAGGGTACGATCAAGAACACCGGCGCCAAGCCGGCCTCTCGAACAAGACTCGTTTTCGTGGGAAGGGATACGGCGGAGGATGTTATAGCCGCGTGGGCCGCAAACGGTCCGGCCGCCCTTGGCGCCGGCGACTCGGACACCTTCGCGTTCCCGGTGCTGGACGTGGCGGTTGCGCCGGCGACGTACCAGGTGTTGGTGAGGGCAACGGCGTAGTAGCCCTGGTTTGCAAATGAGGACCGCTGTCGATCTCACTCCGCCCCGTTCGTAGTCTTGGTAGACGGGGCTAGATGGCCTCGAATACGAAAGGAGGGACCCATGCGGTACGTGTTGATGATCTGCACGAAGGAGGCAGAGGAGCAGGCCCTGAACGCCGACGAGAGTTCGGCGAGGCTCCGGGAATATGGAGCGTTTTCGGAGGAGATGGGTCGCCGCGGCGTCTTGCGTGGTGGCGAGCGCCTGCGGCCGGTCAGCGAGGCGACCACAGTGAGCGTGACACACGATAAGGTTCTGGCGTCCGATGGCCCCTTCGCTGAGACGAAGGAGCAAATCGGCGGTTTCTTCATCGTGGACTGCAAGGACCGAGACGAAGCCGTCGAAATCGCCGCCAAGATCCCCGGCGCGCGGCACGGCAAAATCGAAGTCCGGCCGATCTGGGAGATGTAGGATAGCGGTTTTACCTGTCCCGCTAAGACGAGAAAGGACTTTCCGTTGTTGTACATGTTCCTGCTCTACTGGAACGAGAACGACTCGCCGGCTACTCCGGAGGAGATGATCCGCGAGCACTTCGCTTTCACGGACCAGGCGCGCGCGCGTGGAGCCTACGTTTCCTCAGAAGCGATTGGCGGCACCGTCGCAGCCACCACTGTCCGGGTGCGTGACGGGAAGACCATGATTACGGATGGCCCGTTCGCCGAAGCAAAAGAGGTGATGGGCGGGTTCTACATTCTCGACTGCAAGGACCTGGACGAGGCGCTTGACTTCGCAGCCAGGATCCCTGACGCCAGGTCGGCAGGCGTCGAGGTCCGCCCGGTCATGCACGTGCCCGGTTGGGATTACGGTCCGACCGCAGAATATTCGCGCCAGGCTATGGCGTAGGTGATCAGGGGAACGCGGGGCTGCATCATTGTCCATTGACGCTGGTATACGCTAACTGAGTAACATCGGTCCAGGAAAGGAGTAGCCACATGATTAAAGGATTGAGCACGGCCGGGATCTGGAGCGAAAACATCCAGGATAAACTGCTCCCGTTCTATCGCGATGTCATCGGCCTTCCGGTGGCGATTGACACCCCAGAGTTTGTTGTGCTGGGGACCAACCCCAGCGGGCCGTCTGTAACGCTGGGCACGCACAGCGAAGTGAAGGGGCGAAACACTGACCCCGCCCGCCACATGGTGGGCCTGGCGACAGACGACGTACAGGGCGAGGTGCAGCGACTAAAGTCCAAGGGCGTTGAATTCCTGGGCGACCCTGAGAAGTTCGACCAGGTGACCGTCGCCACCTTGAAGGACCCCGAGGGCAACTACGTGCAGCTGATCGAGTTTGCCGGCGGAGCGTAGCCATTCAGACCTCTGGCGTGCGACGCGGCACTCCAAAGCCGGAGTCAACTGATGCCGTCGGCAGGGAAGCTCTTCAGGACCGGAGCGCGCAGGCGATTGAACGAACGTTTCGGGAGGAATCCGGACGCATAATCGCGAGCTTGATCCGGGCCTGCGGCGGTGACTTCGATCTGGCGGAGGAGGCGATGCAGGATGCCTTTCTCGTTGCCCTGGAGCACTGGCGAAGACAGGGCGTACCGGCTAACCCGGGCGCCTGGATTACGACGGCCGCCAGGCGCAAGGCGATAGACCGGCTGCGGCGCGATCGAACATTAGCCGCGAAGCGCCAGTTGCTCGAGACAGATTCGGCGCTGACCGCCCTCGCAGGAGAGACGGGAGAACAGGCGATGAACCAAGTCAAGGACGATAGGCTGCGCCTGATCTTTACATGTTGTCACCCGGCGCTGGCCCTTGAAGCGCAGGTGGCCCTCACACTCCGCACCTTGGGGGGCCTGACGACAGCCGAAATCGCCCGTGCCTTCCTCCTTCCGGAGCCGGCGATGGCGCAGCGGCTGGTGCGCGTGAAGAGGAAAATCCGCGAGGCGGGCATTCCATACCGGATCCCAGCTGAACACACGCTGCCGGAACGGTTGCAGGCCGTCCTTGCCGTCCTCTACCTCATCTTCAACGAGGGATACGCGGCGACCGCCGGTGACTCGTTGGTACGGCAGGACCTCTGCAGCGAGGCCATCCGCTTGGCGCGAGTGCTTTGTGAGCTGATGCCGGACGAGCCGGAGGCCCTGGGGCTCCTGGCACTCATGCTACTTCACGACTCTCGGCGCGAAGCGCGGACCGGCGCCGGTGGCGAGTTGATAGTGCTGGAAGAGCAAGACCGCTCAAAGTGGGACCAGGTGGAGATTCGGGAAGGAACGGCATTGCTGGAGCGGGCCCTGCGCATGCGGCGTGCGGACGCGTATCAGCTCCAGGCTGCTATCGCGGCACTCCACTGCACCGCCGCCCGAGCCGACGAAACCGACTGGGGCCAGATTGCAGCCCTGTACGAAGATCTCTCTGAATTACAGCCGACACCGGTTGTCTACCTGAATCACGCCGTCGCTGTAGCGATGGCCGGGGGGCCGGAGGACGGCCTCTATCTACTCGACGACGCACGGCTCTCGGAGCAACTGGCGGGTTATCACCTCTATCATGCGGCGCGGGCAGACTTGCTGCGCCGCGCCGGGTTGCACCAAGAAGCGCGTGTCGCTTACCTGCATGCAGTAGAAGGCACGGAGAACATGGCCGAGCGAGAATACTTGGAGCGCCGCTTGAGGGAGATGACGTGCTGACTTACTTTCCGGATACACTAGCGACTGCGTCAAGATACGGAAATGTTGCCTGAGGAGGTACGCGGATGAGCACCGAAGTAAAGCTGCTGATTGGCACCAAGAAGGGCGCCTGGATCTACTCTTCGGATAGGCAGCGCCGGGACTGGCTGGTGTCCGATCCCATCTTGGCAGGCTGGTCCTTCTACCACATGTCCGGCGACCTGCGGGGTGATACGCCGCGCTTCTACGCCGCCGCCAATCACTGGGCGTGGGGCCGCTCCGTTGCCAAGAGCAGCGACCTGGGGAAGACCTGGGACTACCGCAGTGAGAACCTCGCCTTCCCGCCGGATATGAGGAGCCCCAACCCGGGCCCCGGTCCCGGCGGAGCGCCCGGCGAATGGCAGAGCACCCCGCCCGGGGTCATCGGCAATATTTGGAACGTGGAACCCGGACACAAGAGCCAGCCCGGCGTCGTCTTCGCCGGAACGCAGCCGGCGGGCCTGTTCCGCAGCGAGGACTGGGGCGTCTCCTGGCAGCCCGTGGAGGGCATCAACCGCCACCCCAACCGCAAGTACTGGACGGGTACCGGCGGCGGCGACTCCTGCATTCACTCTATCCACGTCCATCCAGCGAATCCCAACCGCATCTTCCTCTGCGTTGGCGCCGGCGGCTGCTATGAGTCGCAAGATAACGGGGAAACGTGGGAGCTCTTCTCGCACAACGCGATAATCACGAATGAAATGGGCACGAAGCTAATGGCGGAGCTCGCGAGAGAGATGCCAGACACTTCGGGCCTGCCGCCAGGCAGAGACCCGGCCGCCATCGACGAGCTGCACCGCATGCGGCTCGACCCCAAGAACCCTGACCGCATCTGGGGGCAGGCGCACTTCGGCGTCTTCCTTTCAGACGATGCCGGCAAAACATGGAGCGACGTGACCACGGGCCTTCCTTCTTTCCACGGCTTCCCGATCGCCGTCACGCATCACGAGCCGGACGCGGTGTTCGTGGTGCCGCTGGACTACGGGCAGGACAACTTCCGTGTCGCGCCCGGCCAGTTCGCAGTCTACCGCACGCAGGACTTAGGGAAGACGTGGGAGCGGCTTATCAAAGGCCTCCCGGGGCCGCACGACTACCAGAGCGTCTACCGCGAGGGGTTGGATACCGATGGCTTGGATCCGGAAGGCGTCTACGTGGGTACCAGCAACGGCGAGGTCTACGCCAGCGCCGATGCGGGCGAGAGTTGGCAGCGACTGCCGGGCACGCTGCCGCCCATTCTCTCTGTGACCGCCGTGGCGATCGATTAGGCGACCACTAGAGCGCCAGCTGCTTGGGCGGCCGGACCACGATCTGGGCCACGTTGACGTCGATCGGCTGGGAGACAGCGAAAAGAACTGCAGTCGCCACATCGTCCGGGCTGCCCAGGCTCTGACGCAACGCCGCCGGCATCTGTTCGAAGACCTCATCGGGCAGGCGCTGGCCGCGCTTGACCTCAACATCAACACCAGAGGCGCGCACGAACCCGGAGATCACGGCCGGATCAAAATTGCGCGCGAAGTTGGTGGCGATGGCCCCCGGCATGATCGTAACGACCCGGATGGAGTCTCCCTCCAGCTCTCCCCGTAGCGTGTTAGAGATGCAATTGACCGCGTGTTTGGTGGACCCGTAGCCGCCCGAGTCGGGGCGTAGCGCGGCGACGCTGGAAATGTTCACGATGTGCGCGTTCGATCCCGGCTTGCGCATAGCCGGCGAGCAAGGCGAGGACGTTGGTTTCAAACATCTCCCGCCACTCCGCAGGGTCCGCATCGACGATAGCGCTGGGATGCGAAACGCCCGCGTTGTTCACCATGATGTCCAGGTGGCCGGTTTCATCCACGGCGCGCTGAACGAGGCCCTGGATCTGCGCCGTGTCCCTTACATCGGCTACGACCGGCGTTGCCTGCCCTCCGGCCGCCTCGATGCGCATCCTGGAAGCTTCCATCGCTTCCGGTGTGCGCCCGGCAAGGTAGACGTGGGCGCCGGCGCCGCCTAGCTTCTCCGCGATTGCGCGGCCGATGCCGCTTGAGGCGCCGGTGACAATTGCGGTCTTCCCGGTCAGTGATGGGGACGTCATGTGAGCTCTCCTTCAAGGCTTGGCCGGCTGGCTTGATTGGTGGCCATGTTGACACTTTGTATTCGACTTGTCAAGCTGTAGATGAAATGGTCCGCACACAAACACCGGCTCGTGAGCGAATACTGGGTGCAGCGTTCACTCTTTTCGGCCGATACGGCTTCAAGCGCACGTCCATGGAGGACATCGCTGCAGAGGCCGGGCTGTCCCGCACCGCGCTCTACCTGCAGTTTGGCAGCAAGGAAGACATCTTCCGGGAGCTCGCGGCCCGGCTGCACGAAGAGGCGCTCTCACAGGCTGAGGCTGCCCTCGACGATGACCAGCCGATCGTCGAACGGTTGCGGGCCGCCGTCGAGGCAAAGACGCTGCCCATGATCCAGACCGTCAACGAATCTCCGCACGGAAGCGAGCTTATTGATGAGAAGAACCGGCTGTGCGGCGACCTGGCGCTGGCCAGCGAGCGGCGGTTTCAGCAGATGCTTGCGAGAACGTTCATTCACGCTGATGAGAAGGGAGACCTGTACCTGGCGCGGTCCGGACTGCGCGCAGAAGAAGCAGCGGAGCTGTTCGCGCAGGCGCTAAACGGTCTCAAAGGGCGGGGTGTCACGGTCGCTCGCTACCGGACGAGCGTCGCCTCGCTCGTCAAGCTGTTCGTAAAAGGTCTGGGCGGCTCTGAGTGAGACCGTCGCTCGCAACCTACAGGTACGAGCGGGACAGGATCACGAGAGCGAGCCCGGCCCCGGCGACTGTTGCAAACTCTGAGCCGGTGCGCAGGCTGAGACGGTCGCCCAGGTAGTTGTGCATTAGGCCCGTCATTAGGTAGAAGGCCAGCAGCAAGAAAACGGCGGCGGAGCTTCCCTCCAGCGGCAGGAAGTGTGTTACCCAGGCGGCCTCTGCCAGTAGCAAGCCGATCGCCAGCGCGTAGGCTATGGTCCGCGTAGTGTCCATCGCCTCTTCGCGGACCACTTCGATCCCCAGTAGCAAGCTGACGATGCCGGCGGCGAAAGAAGCCGTTACGAGCGAGAGGTCAAAATCGTAGATCGTGGCGAAGAAGAGAAACGCGATGATATATGTCGCCGCATTGAGAATGCCTCTGCCCAAAATGAAGTGGCCAGACCGCCGGTCGACCGACTGATACTCTGCCCAGAGGATCAACCAGTATGCGGGTATCGTCAGGATCCCAAGACCCGCACCCGCTGTACCTCCCACCACCTGCTTCAGGAACAGCCCCGCGCCCAGTGTAAAGAGCACCGGCACAAACAGAAACAACGCCGTGTCGTCAAGCCGCTGGAAGCGTGCCTGCGGATGCATCCGGACGATGTTATCGGCGGCTAACGCCGTGAGGCCGGAGAGAAGCAGCAATAACCAGTTATAGGTGGGTTCGATGGCCAGGAAGGCGATTAGCCCCAGCCCGAGCACGCCCGCGAAGGCGTGCATCCTGTCCAGGCGGGTGATCGTCCCGTTGACGGCCTGCGATGCGCGATCCGGAAGCGCCTCCGCAACACGCAACGGCGTGAATTCCTTCACGGGGGTATAGGCTAGTCGCTTTGTTGCAACGCTGTCAACCGCGACCAAACCAGCATACGCAGCACAGACAG
The DNA here is from genome assembly GCA_005880055.1 of Chloroflexota bacterium. Classification (GTDB taxonomy): domain Bacteria; phylum Chloroflexota; class Dehalococcoidia; order SM23-28-2; family RBG-16-64-32; genus VJS01. Next base: position 11,466 of record VBJS01000065.1, read on the forward strand.
AGCAGAAAATGAAGGTCATCTGAATCGCTACCGCCGCGGATCGCCCGTCTATGCCGGCACCGGCTGTTCTTCCGCCTTGGCCGCCGCTAGCTGCTCCAAAGCGGCGAGTAGCCGCTGCCTCCAGCCGTCTCCAGACTCCACGCGCACCATGCTGCGCCCAACCTGCACCCCGCGCGGCGCCGTATCGGCCAGCGTGTCCGGCGCCAGCGTTTCCCCATCCTGCAGCCGTAGCACAATCGCCCCGTCCTCGATGGTTATGGACTGCACGGCTGCCTGCTGAGCAAAGGCGCGGACAGCGGCGACATAGAGAAGGTTGCGCGCCAGCGGTGGCGGCTCGCCGAAGCGGTCAACCATCTCCTGGCCGATCCGGCTCACGTCTTCAGGCCCCGCGGCCGCGCTCAGCCGTTGATAGAGCGCGAGGCGCTGGTTAAGGTCCCCCACGTAAGACTGTGGAAGATGGGCAGATAACGGCAGGTCTATGGTGATAGCGGGCGTCTCGCGTTCGGGCGGCGCTGGCTCGCCGCGAAGCACCGCTCGCATGCGCTCCACCGCGCCCGAAAGCAGGCGAACGTAAAGGTCGAAACCGATCGCGGCCATGTAGCCGCTCTGCTCGGCACCCAACAGATTGCCCGCGCCGCGGATCTCCAGGTCACGAAGCGCGATCTGAAAGCCCGCTCCCAGCTCCGTCGCCTCGAAGATCGTCTGCAGCCGCTGCCGCGCCGCGTCCGTCAGCCGCGCTTTGCGGTCGTACAGCAGGTAGGCGTAGGCCCGATGAGCTCCGCGACCGACCCGCCCTCGCAATTGGTAGAGTTGCGCCAAACCCAGCTTGTCAGCCTGGTTGATGATGATCGTGTTCACGTTCGGAATATCGAGTCCGGACTCGATTATCGTCGTGCAGACGAGCATGTCCGTGCGGCCGTGCGTGAACCCTTCCATCACCTGCGCCAGCAACTTCTCGTCCATCTGCCCGTGCCCGATGTTGACTCGCGCCTGGGGCACGATCTCCTGTACCTTCTCTGCCACCATCTCGATATTGCGGACGCGGTTGTGCACGAAGTAGACCTGCCCGCCCCGCTCCAGCTCCCGGACGATCGCCTCCCGGATCAAACGGTCGTCCGATTCGGAGACATACGTTTTTATGGGGAGACGTTCTTCGGGCGGCGTCTCCATGGTCGACATGTCGCGGACACCGCCCATCGCCATATAAAGCGTGCGCGGAATGGGCGTTGCGGACAGGGTAAGGACGTCCACCTCCCGGCGCATCTTCTTCAGGTACTCCTTGTGCGCCACCCCGAAGCGCTGTTCCTCGTCGATCACAATCAGGCCCAGTTCCTTGAAGCGCACATCCTTCTGAATAAGCCGGTGAGTCCCTATGGCGATGTCCACCGAGCCAGCGCCGAGTTCCTCAACCACTCTCTTCTGCTCCTGGTCGGAACGCAGCCGGGACAACACCTCCACCCGCACCGGGAACGCCCCCAACCTCTCTCGGAACGTCTCGTAGTGCTGCTGCGCTAAGACTGTAGTGGGCACGAGTACGGCGACCTGCCTGCCGTCCATCACGGCCTTGAAGGCCGCCCGGATGGCTACCTCTGTCTTGCCGTAGCCAACGTCTCCGCAGACAAGGCGGTCCATCGGCCGAGGCATCTCCATGTCCGCCTTGACCGCTGAAATCGCAGTCACCTGGTCCGGCGTCTCGATGTAGGGAAAAGACGCCTCCAACTCTAGCTGCCACGGCGAATCCGGCGGAAACGCGTAACCTGGCATCACTTCCCGAGCGGCGTAAAGCGCCAGCAGGTCCCGCGCGAGCGCCCGGACGGCGCGGCGCACCCTCTGTTTGGCTCGCTGCCAGTCTCCGCTAGCGAGACGCGTCGGCTGCGGAGTCCGGTCGGAAGGGCCGATATAACGGCTGACGCGGTCCAGGTTATCGGTCGGCACATACAGCTTGTCACCCTCTGCATAGTGCAGCTCCAGGTACTCACGCACGTGCCCGTCGGTGCTCTTGTGGATGACGCCGGCGAAGCGGGCAATCCCGTGGTCGATATGGACGACGAAGCTGCCAGGCGTTAACTCCGCCAGGAATGCCTCGCGATTTATCGTCTTGCGCGGCGGCGCACGCCGCTGCTTGACGAAGCCGAAGATCTCTGTGTCTGTGATCACCCGCAGATCTGCGCCGTCGCCATCGAAACGCCAGCCTTCAGGCAGCGAGCCGTGGACGAGGCTACGACGCGGCGGTCCCTCTCCGGTGCGCTCGCTGACCGCAATCGGCGTTCCTTCGTCCAGGAACATCTCGGCGAGCCGCTGAGACTGCTGGGATACGATAACCGTCCGCCCGGCGCCCTTGTTCTCCGAGTAATCGACGACCAACTTCCGCAGCCGGCCGGCGTAAGCGGCCGCCGGCGCAAACGGCAGCCGGATTACGTCTGGGCTCTCTTCCGAGGCCCAGCGCGATAGCCGCGCCTGGCGACTGGTTGCCGCGAGTGCCGAACCCAGCTCCGGCCAGCCTGCCAGCGGCGGTGGCAGGCCACGCGGGATTTCGCCGCGGGCCTCCAGCTCCTCCCGCGCCGCCTCCGCATCCTGCTGTACCTCAGCCAGCGCCTGTTCGACATCGTCCGCTTCGTCCAATATGACTAGCGCTGCCTCCGGCAAATGCTCTGGCAGCGTCCCGCTGGCTAACAACGGCACGTAGAAATCGAGGGCGGCGGGCATCTCGCCGCCTCGCAGCAGCGCCAGCTCTTCTTCAAAGCGCTCGCGCGTTTCACCACTCAGGCCCGAGAGGTCCAGCTCTTCCAGGGGTTTCAGTGAAGCGTTGTGAAGCACCAGCTCGCGGGCCGGCGTGATTAGCACGTCGTCTATGGTCCTGACCGATCGCTGCGTGGCCTGGTCAAAGAGGCGCAGGCTCTCGATCTCAGCGCCCATCAACTCGATCCGCACCGGCAGTTCCGACGCCGGCGGGAAGACGTCGATGATCCCGCCTCGCCGCGCGATCTGACCCGCCTCCTCGACGACCGGTTCGACCGAATACCCGATCGCAGTCGCCGCCCGCAAGAACTGCTCGATTTCGAACCGCTCGCCCACGTTCAGCCGGCGTACGGTCTCACGCACTTCCGCTGGCGAAAGCGTCCGCTGGGCGATCGCCAGGGCGGACGCGACGATGACGGCAGGAGTGCCGCGCGAAAGCTGCGAAAGCACCTCCAGCCGGCGCCGGATAGCGTCGCTGCCCGGGCTCAGCCGCTCGTACGGCAGCGCTTCGCGCTCAGGGAACGGCAGCATCGGCAGCCCGCCGCCGAGCCAGACGGCGATCTCTTCAGCGAGGGCTTCGGCGCGATGCGGGCGAGCGGTTAGAACGAGCACTGGCGCGTCTGCCCCTGCGATCAGCGCCGCGATGGCCGCGGCTTTCGCGCTATCCGGCACGCCGATGATCGGCCGGGTGCCCGGCGCGCTGATCTGTTCGCGGGCCCGCTCGAACGTCGGTGAACGGGTCAGGAGATCGGTTACGCCAAAAAGATCCATCAGTCAGATAACGCCTTCAAGGGCCCCGACCGAATTCGGGGCCCTTCGCTTCAGATGTTATCAGAGAGTCAATCGCGGTCACACAGAAGCCCGGGTCGGGCTCATTTGTTATAGCGGTTCATCGCCGCCTCCAGCCCTTCGCCCACGAGCAACTCAACCGCTTGGGCTGCGCGCGAAACCGCGTCCTGCAGCGTCCTGGCTTCGTTAGGCGAAGGGTCGCTCAGCACCCAGACGGCGACGACGTCCGGGTCCCAAACCGGCTCGCCGTCTACGTGAGGACGGCCGATGCCGATGCGGATGCGGGGGAAGTCGCTGCTGCCGGCGGCGGCGACGATCGAGCGGATGCCGTTGTGGCCGCCGTGACCGCCTCGCGGCTTTATCCTCAGCCGGCCCGCCGGCAGGTCCAGCTCGTCGTAGACAACCAGAAGCCGCTCTGGGCTGATCTTCTGCCGCCGCAGGGCCGGCGCTACTGCGTGGCCGCTCTCATTCACGAATGTGCGCGGTTTGAGCAGCACAACGGGCAGGCCGTCGATACGGCCCTCGCCCAGCGACGCCAGCCGTCGCGTCTTCAGGTTTATGCCGTGCAGCCTCGCCAGCCGGTTCACGCACCAGTAGCCCACGTTGTGCCGGTTATGCGAGTAGGGAGTGCCGGGGTTGCCGAGACCAACGATGAGCCAGGCGTCCTGCGGCATGAGGCCATTCTAGGGCATCTTACCAGCGCGATTGCCGCACCACTGAGCACCCTATCGCTGTGGTAGCATGAGATGGTGTCGGGGCGTAGCGCAGCCCGGTAGCGCACCTGAATGGGGTTCAGGAGGTCCTCGGTTCAAATCCGAGCGCCCCGACCACTTTTCGTATCTGGAAGCGTCCCCATTGGAGCATCCTGACTGTGCGTCTGCCTAATCAATTGCAAACATTTTGCAAACAATGTGTGGGTGCTAACCGGGGTCTCTCGATCATCCTGGCGCTCTGCGTGTCCCTCATTTGCTTCGGGCAACGTGGCGCAGTCTCTCGGCTCTCGTCGTCGACGGCGTCGTCGTGCGGGTCCATCCCATCACCCACGATTCGTGCACGTGAGCACGGCGCATTCGCAGTTCCGAGAGGCCGGCCGGGGAGGAAGAACAGTCTGCGATTTGTAGTTTGATCAAGGTTTGAGACAATTGGGTAGACATGACTGAAGCTCGATTGATTCTCATCTGTGGTCTGCCGGGTTCCGGCAAGACGACGCTCGCCAAGCAACTTGCGCCGAAAGTACCGGCAGTGCGCTTCTGCCCAGATGAATGGAAACACGATCTTGGCATCGACTATTACGACGAAGAGATGCGCGTACGACTGGAGGAGCGGATATGGCGGCTCGGCCAGGAACTGCTCGGGCTCGGTCAGAGCGTCATCCTGGAGAACGGCTTTTGGGCGCGCGAGG
>VBJS01000245.1 GCA_005880055.1 Chloroflexota bacterium
TCCCTGGCAAGTTGCGGACGGACTCGACAAGTTTTACGAAGACTTTCGCAACAGACGGATCGGTATCTTTCTTGCGGTTTGAGTCGTCGTCAATCAGATCGCCGGCACAGTCCGATGCGGAGATCGATGCGATGGTCCGACTCTTCAGGCAAACTACAGGATGAGTCACGATCTGAGCGCGGCTGGCGCGTTTTCCTTCGCGCGCCCCGCCGCGAAGACGACCGAGGCCAAGAAAGCGCCGGCCGTCGTCCCAAGGGGATTAACCGCGGAAGCACAACCGCTGAAACGACTGCTGTTACTGCTGTTCGCAGCGACCGCCATCCTGGCTCAAGCGCAGGTCGATTCCCACGCAGCCGGCGCGGGCGAAAAGACCGACCGGTTCCACGCGTACGGGTTATACAACACCTCCTGCGGCGTGTGGACCGCGACCAACCACGAGCGAATGCGCCGGCCGATTTCTGAGACGATCGCAGCGGCAGGCATTCGGCGCGCGGCGATGGCCGAATGGGTGAGCGGGTTTTTGTCCGGGATCAACTTTGCTCATCGCTTTTCAGACGCAATCAATGACTCGGGCTTGATCCCGATAGTTCTTGAACAGAAGATCACCGACGACGCCGCGATCGTGTTGTGGGTGGACAAGCGCTGTGACGAGCACCCACTAGAGACCCTCCTCGATGCGAGTCAAGAGCTCTTCCTCGAGTTGCAGACGATGGCGAAATGATCGGACGCGGACGCCGCGAGTATCGCCGGCTGACGATGCGGCCGAAAGCTTCGAAGGCGCCGCCGTGGTCCGCTCGGCGAAAAAGCGAGCGCGAGGCAGCCTCACACTTCATCAGCATTTCCTCAGCTCGGAGTCGTTGCCGAGCAGCGCCCACAGTTCCCGCCAGCGTCGCCGGTTGTTCGCGAGAAGCTCCCGCACTTCACGTGAATACGCCCCGTGCTTCTAGCGCGCGCGTCGACTCCGCTCAAGGCCCGCAGCTGTGCGTGGCCCCGTGCTCTTTCCACCGTGCAACCGACAGCGCCGCCGGTTCCAGATCGCGGGTTGCGCGCACGCGGTCTGCCGGCGCGTGTGGCGCCGCACCTGCGCGCCTTCGAGAGGTCGCCTGGGGGATTGCCGTTTCGGAGGCTGCCGCGCCGCTGGACATGGGGTTCATCCATGATCGTCGGGAGTGGGCCCCCTCCCCCCCGGTACGACGATGCCGACAATCGCCTGACCGCCGGCGGCCACGTTGACATGCTCGACCACGACGCGCTGCTGCCCGCCTTTCCCCTTCAGCTTCGCCACAGTGTCGACCTGCTCGCTGAACAGACGCATCAACCGAGTCGCCCGTAACACGTTCGCATCCACACCCGCGAGGGTTTGGTCCGGATTCATGGCTCGCTCCAGGAACGTCATCGCGGCGCGCTGCGTCCCGACCATCTGAGCGGCGAGCATCGCCTCGGTGGCCGTGGCCGGCTGGAGTTCGGCCAACATTGCCTCGCTGCGAATCATCCACATGTCGATCTGGTGGTCCGACGCCTCCTCAAGATTCCGGTGTTCGAGGCCAATGACTTGCGCCAGCAGCCAACGCCACTTCTGACGTCCGGCAGCCGAGGGCCGCGTTGAGCCGGTCCTCGACCGAGGATTCCGTTGTCGCCGCAGGACCGGGAAGGACAGCGAGCCGCGATGGGCGCTCGGCTAAACGCCGCAATAGGTCTTCCGCCGAGTTCCGGTGGATGGGCACCACGGTGGTGACGGTTCGGGCCGGTCCTGCTGGGATTCGTGGCGTGTGTTTCGCCGATACGGTGACCTTCTTAGCCATTCACGAGCCCAGTTCCCGCCGCAGCCGCAGCAGCGTGCGGAAGGTCCCATCGCGATAGTGATCAAGTTCATTCTGTCTTTTGAAGCTTCCAAACCAAGAGCGCCCCGTCGATGAGAAGCGCGAGCAGGAACGCACCGTTGGGGCCGCGGCCAAGAACGAGCGTCAGTAAGGTCCAACCGATGGCCATCGTCCAAATCACGCGCCATTGAGCCTTGTTCGGATACCACATATTCAGGCGACTAACTCCGCGTTCCGGAGCTCCGTGTTGGCCTTTGCGCTGCAAAGGTTAGCGCCACAGTTAGCGCATGGCTGCCAGATCTTCCCGACGTCGTCAGGCTCTGCAGAATTGTTAACGATTGGTGCCGGAGGAGGGAATCGAACCCTCACGGGGCGTAAACCCCACGGGATTTTGAGTCCCGCGCGTCTGCCAGTTTCACCACTCCGGCGTCGGGAGGACCGAGCGCCCTGGTCCCGGCACGTTCCGGGGCCGGATCGCTCAGACGAGGATCTCGACCTTGCTCTTCGTCTTGACCTGCGCGACGAACTGCTCGAGCTTCTGCTCGCGCTGACCCTGCGTGAGGAAATCCTTGATCTGGCCGCTGACTTCGACCAACGGCGCGGTCCGCGGCCCGCGGCGCTCGTGCACCTTGATGAGGTGAAACCCGAACGGCGTCTCGACGATGGGGCTGACGGCGCCCGCCTTGAGCTTGAAGGC